>NZ_JBSFDW010000029.1:0-124013 GCF_053594115.1 Streptomyces sp. NPDC001970
GGCGCGGCGGGCGGGGGGCGCGGGGGGGGGGGGGGGGGCCTAACCCCCCCCCCCCCCGGCGGCGGCCACCGCGGTGGCCGCCGCGTCCGTGGCCGGGCAGGGCGTTGGTGCCCTGCAGGCCCACCTCAAGGCGCAGCCGAAGGACGCGACCGCCTGGGCGGCGCTCGGGGCCGCATACGTGGAGGAGGCCCGGGTCAGTGGCGACCCGTCCCGCTATCCGCAGGCCGAGAAGGCGTTCGCACGGTCCTTGCGGCTCCGGCCGGACGACAACGCCGAGGCCCTCGCGGGACGGGCCGCCCTCGCCGCCGCACGGCACGACTTCCCCGCGGCACTGCGGGACGCCGAGCGCGCGCTGGCCGTGAACGCCTACAGCGAGCGCGCTCTCGCCGTGCGGATCGACGCGCTCGTCGAACTCGGCCGGTACGGCGATGCGTCGAAGGCGGCGAAGCAGGCGGACACCCGCCGGCCCGGCATCCCCGTCTTCACGCGCTTCGCGTACGTCCACGAGCTGCGCGGCGACACGGCCGAGGCGCGGCGGGTGCTGGAACTCGCCCTGGACTCCGCCGCCGGCCCCGCCGACATCGCGTACACGGCCACCGCGCTGGGTCAACTCGCCTGGCACGAAGGCCAGTACGAGCAGGCGCTGCGGCACTGCGACCACGCGCTCAAGGCCGAGCCCGGGAACCTGGAGGCGCGGGAGTGCCGGGCTCGTGCTCGTGCCGGAAAGGGCGATCTCCCGGGCGCGATCGAGGAGTTCGAGGGCATTGTCGAGCGCGCGCCACTGCCGGCGCGACTCGTCGCGCTCGGCGAGCTGTACGAGGCGACCGGGCAGCGCGAACGGGCCGAGCAGCAGTACGCGGTCCTCGGTACCTGGACCGGCCTCGCCCGGGCGGGCGGGGTCAACCCCGACCTGGACACCGCGCTGGCCGCCGCCGACCACGGCAACCGCGCGGACGCCCTGCGCGCCGCCCGCGCCGAATGGCAGCGGCGCCGCACGGTCCACACGGAGGACGCGCTGGCATGGGCGCTGCATCGGTCCGGCCGGTCGGCGGAGGCGCTCTCCCATGCCAGGAAGGCGACCGCGACCGGGTACCGGAACGCCGTGTTCCTCTATCACCGCGGAATGATCGAGCGGGCGGCGGGCGACGAGGCGGGCGCGCGGAAGTCCCTGTCCCTGGCACTGGTACTCAACCCCGCGTTCTCGCCGACGGGTTCACGGGAGGCGCGACGCGCGCTGGACGGGCTGGAGGGGTCATGAGGAGGCAATTCCCGCGCTGGTTGGCAGGTTGGGTGTCCGGCGCCCGCGGCGGGCTGGGCGCCGCCCCGCATCCTCCGGCTCAATCCGGGCCCCACCGGCACTCGAGCACGGACACGCGGCACGACCGGACCATGCCGGTCCAATCCGGGCCCCACCGGCACTCGAGCACGGACACGCGGCACGACCGGACCACGCCGGTCCAATCCGGGCCCCACCGGCACTCGAGCACGGACACGCGGGCCCACACGGCGGTATCGGGCACGCACCGAGCCCGTCCGGCGTTCGAGGACGGACACGCGGGCCCACCCGGCGCTGCCGGGCGCGTCCCGGGGGGCCCGGGGGCGAAGCCCTCGGTTCGGGAAGGGGCGGGGAGGGGCAAGCTCCGCAGGACCCTCACCGGCTTCGCCGCCGTGCTCGCCGCCACCGTCGCCCTGCTGGCAGCGGGCGCCACCCCCGCCGCCGCGCACCCGCTGGGGAACTTCACCGTCAACCACTACGACGGTCTCGTCGCCACTGCGGGCGAGTTGAGGATCGACCACGTCGAGGATCTCGCGGAGATCCCGACCGCACGGGTCCGGCCCCAGACGCTCTCGGCGGCCGAGCTCGCCGCGTGGGCGCAGGCGCGGTGCGGGACGGCCGCGCAAGAGGCACGGCTGCGGGTGGACGGTCGGGCGGTACCGGTCGGTGCCGGCACCGCGCGGGCGGAGATCCGGCCCGGGCAGGCGGGGCTGCCGACGCTGCGCATGGAGTGCCGGATGACGGCACCGCTGCCCGACCGCGGCGCGACCGTGGACTTCCGGACGGGCACCGGCGGGCCGGGATGGCGGGAGATCACGGCGCGCGGCGACCGTACGACCCTGACCTCGTCGGACGTGCCCCGGGACTCCGTGTCGCGCAGGCTCTCCGCGTATCCGGCAGGCCTGCTCGACTCGCCGCCCGACCGCACCACCGCGACGCTGACGGTCGAACCGGGCGGCCCCGCCCTGGCCGAGGACACGGCAACCGCCGCGCCCCCTTCCGTGCTGCCGCGCGGCGTCGACCGCTGGACACAGGCCCTGACCGGGCTCGTCGAGCGGCGCGAGCTCACCCTCTCCTTCGGCGCGCTGGCCCTCGCGATCGCCGTCGGCCTCGGAGCGCTGCACGCTCTCGCCCCGGGTCACGGCAAGACACTCATGGCCGCGGCGGCAGCGGCGGGCGGACGGAGCTCGCTGCGGGACGTCCTGGCCCTCGGCGCCTCCGTGACGGTGACCCACACCCTCGGTGTGTTCGTGCTGGGTGCCGTCGTGGCCGCGGGCTCGACCGTCAGCCCGTCCGTCGTGGGCTGGCTGGGCGTGGCGAGCGGCGCACTGGTCACGGTGGCGGGCGCCCTGCTCGTACGCCGGGCCTGGCACCACCGCGCGCACGAGCACGGGCACGGGCACACCCACTTCCCCTGGCCCGGCGCCGGACACGCGCACTCCCACGGTCACAGCCACAGCCACAGCCACAGCCACGACCGTGCCGACGACAGCGCGGAGCCGGCCCACGAGCACCCCCACGAACACCCCCGCGGGCACTCGCACGACACGCCTCCCTCCCGCACGCAGCCGCTCCGCCGCACCGTCCTCCTCGGCTTCGCCGGAGGCCTGGTGCCCAGCCCCTCCGCCGTCGTCGTGCTCGTCGGCGCCGCGGCCCTCGGGCACGCCTGGTTCGGGTTGCTGCTCGTCGTCGCGTACGGCCTCGGCCTCGCCCTCACGCTCGCCGCCGCGGGCTTCGCCGTCGTACGGCTCGGGGCGCGCGCGGGTGCGTGGCTGGCCCGGCGGCGGGGCGGCGGGCGGCGCGGGGGACGGCTCATCGGCTTCCTGCACCGCACCGCTCCGCTGAGCACAGCCGTCGCCGTGCTCGTACTCGGGTGTGGATTGCTGTTCAGAGGGGCCGCAGGGACCATCAGTTGAGCTAGCTTGGAGAGGTTTTCACCGTGATGGTCGCTTTGCTGCGGATGGGGGGCTCGTGATGAGCGAAGTGCCGGGCGACGGCCGGAACGAGGGTCGCGACGACCAGCGGGACGACGAGGGGCTGGTCGCGGGGCGCTACCGCCTTCTCGACCGGCTGGGCGAGGGCGGCATGGGCGTCGTGTGGCGCGCCCGTGACGAGGTACTCGGCCGGGAGGTCGCGGTCAAGGAGGTCCGGGCACCCGACGCGCTCGGCACGACCGATGTGCGCCGGCTGTACGCGCGGCTGGAGCGTGAGGGCTGGGCGGCCGCCCGCATCTCGCAGCGCAACGTGGTGACGGTCTACGACGTGGCGTCCCACGACGGCCGGCCGTGGATCGTGATGGAGCTGATCCGCGGGCTCTCGCTCGCCGAGGTGCTCGAGGCCGAGGGCCCGATGCCCCCGCAGCGCGCCGCACGCATCGGGGCCGAGATCCTCGCCGCACTGCGGGCCGCGCACGAGGCCGGGGTGCTGCACCGCGACGTGAAGCCCGGGAACGTGCTGCTCGCCAACGACGGCCGGGTGGTGCTCACGGACTTCGGTATCGCGATGGTCGAGGGCACGTCGAATCTGACGATGACCGGCGAGCTGGTCGGATCGCCCGAGTTCCTGGCCCCGGAGCGGGCGTTGGGGCGCACCCCGGGCCCGGAGTCGGACCTGTGGTCGCTCGGGGTGCTGCTGTACGCCGCCGTGGAGGGGATCTCCCCGTTCCGCCAGGACACCCCTCTGAGCACCTTGCGGGCGGTCGTCGACGAAGAGCTGCCCCCGTCCCGCAGGGCGGGCGCGCTGGGGCCGGTGATCGCCGGACTGCTGCGGAAGGATCCCGCGGAACGGCTGTCCGCGGAGGAGGCCGAGCGCGAGCTGCGGATCGTGGGCGCCGGCGGCACTCCGCGCACCGGCTCCACTCCCCCGCAGCCCTCCGGCCCGTACGCCCCGACGGTCGCCTCGGGCACACCGGCCACGCCCGCACCGACGGCACCGGCCACACCTGTGGGCGGCTTCGGACCGCCCACCCCGCCGACGGGAGCGACCCCCGTCCCGCCCGGCCGGCCGCGACGTGCCACGACCGCGCTGGTCGCCGGAATCGCCGTCCTGCTCCTGTCGATCGGCGGCCTCACCTACGCGCTCGTGAACAGTGGGGGCAGCGGAGACAAGGACAACGGCAGCGGAGGCACGAGCAGCGGGGCGACGGACGGCGGCACGGCGGACGGAGGAGCCACCACCGGCCCGGCCACGTCCGGGGAAAGCTCCCCCGAGGACACGCCCGGAACGCCGAGCACCACGGACAGTTCGAGCGCCGGCGGCCACGGCTCGGCGACGGCACGGCCACCGCAGACCGTGCAGGTGTACGCCCAGGCCGTGATCGGCAGCTACAGCGGCACCTGCCCGCCGCCCGAGGCCGAGGCCCCCGCTTTCCGGGCGACGGTCACCGTGGGACGTACACCCGCCTCCGTCTCTTACCGCTGGGTGACCGAGAGCGGCAGGACGTCCGGCAAGGGCTGGAAGACGATCGACTTCCCTTCCGGGGAAGGGAAGTCGCAGCACGTGAACCACATCGAGCTGACGTACGAGGAGAACGCGACGCACCACGACCGGATCCGGCTCGAGGTGCGGAGTCCGGTCGAGGCGCACTCGAACTGGGTGGCGTTCTCGGTGACGTGCGAGGAGGAGGCCCCGACGGGCGAGCCCTCCTATCCGACGGATTCGCTCACACCGCAGAACTGAACGGAGGCAGGTAGCCGCCGGACTGTCCGGACGCGGTGGGGTGGTACGACTCGCTGATGTTCAGCCAGTTGACGCTGTGCAGCCAGGCCGCTCCGGAGCAGATCTCGTGCCCGGTGAAGGCCGGGGCGACATCGGCGAAGGTGAATCCGTGGTCTGCTGCGCGCTTGGCGATGGCGGCGTTGAGGTGGTTGGCGCCGCCGTTGATGGCCGCGCGCTCGTTCTCGGTGAGTCCGGCGAGGCAGCTGCCGTTGAGTCGGTAGAAGCGGGGGTAGCCGAGGACGACGACGTGCGCGGCCGACGCCCTGGATCTGATCGCCGAGTACACCGAGTCGAGACGCCCGGGCAGGGTCGTGTCGACATAGCGCTTCGCCTCTTCGACGCGGGCGATGCAGGTGCTCTCGGACTGCAGGACGCAGGTGGTCATGACGTCGGCGAAGCCGGCGTCGTTGCCGCCGATGGTGAGGGAGACGAGGTCGGTCGCCGAGGTGACGGGGCCGAGCTGGTTCGCCGTCACATCACTCGTACGAGCACCCGAGCAGGCGGTGAAGGCGAATGAGGAGGGTGAGTTGGCGGCCGCCCAGAGGGCGGGGTAGGCCCGGTTGGTGCGCTTGCAGTCGCCGCTGGAGCTGATGTAGGAGCCGGCGCCGAGGCCCGAGGAGTACGAGTCGCCGAGGGCCACGTAGTCCAGTGCCGCCGCGCTCTGGGCGGCCTGCGCCTGGCCCGCTCCGGTGAGAGCGAGGACGGCGCCGAGGAGGAGTGAGGATGAGAATGCCGCGATTCGGGACAGTTTCATGGAACCTCCCTTTAGCAGGATCTCTGCCTCAACTGTCGTAGCACGCCCCATAGTTCACCGGAAGTGTCCATGCCAAGAACAATCGGGGATCACCGCCCACTTCTTGACGGACCGTCGGACGCGGCCCAGCATGGATGCACGCATCTGGCGCCTTGGGGGGCAAAGTCGCCCATGCAGACGATCACCAGCAAACCGGACGCACTCCGCCGGGCCCGATCGGATGTGCTGCCGGTGCTCGCGGGGGGAGCCCTGACGGTGTCGGGGGTCGGCGCGGCACTGGCGCTCACCGGTCTCGACTCACCGTTGCGCGCGCCGCTCGCGCTCTTCCATCTCCTCGTCGCACCGGCCGCCGGACTTGCCGCGGCGCTACGACCGTTGGCACACCCGGCCCGGTTCGCCCTGTCGGCGGCCGGCGCGGTGGTCATCGATCTCTTCATCGCCCTGTTGATGCGGACGCTGGACATCCGGTCCGTCGCATTCGGTGTCACATCCGTCGCAGCGATCACCTTCTTTCTCTTTCTCACCGGGATGCGGAACAGGCTTGCGCATTTCGCCCCGGGAAGGAAAAAGAAGTAAAAACGTGAGACCTCGGTCCAGGTCTTGTCATACAGTCCTAATCATCAATACCGTCGTACATCCACCCGCAACGGCCCATCATGCAAGGCGACTCCAGGGGAGGGGTCGAGCGTCACGCCAGGGCCGGAGCGGAGCGCGGTAGGGGGGTGCCGAGTTCGGTCATGCCATTGCGCATGTGCCGATTCACGGGCCGCGCGACCAGCAATGCCGACTCACCCACTGTGCACGGAGATCCATGCCGTCATGGCCGGGGTGAGAACCCCCCTTTCGAACCGGACACTCATCCGGACCGCCCGGGACGGGCGGTCCACCGGACGAGAGGGAAACCGACTCATGAGCTCGTTCCTGCGCCCGGCGGTCCCGGGGAACACCGCCGGGGCCACTGCCACCGTCACGGCCACGGCGACCGCCATGGCCTCGGCCACACTGGGCCGCATACCGGCCCAGTACCGTCCGATCTCCTCCCATCTCGCGATCACGCCGCCCGTCAGCGTCGTGATCCCCGCCATGAACGAGGCGGAGAACCTTCCGTACGTCTTCAAGACGCTGCCCGAGTGGATCCACGAAGTCGTCCTCGTCGACGGCAATTCCACGGACGACACCGTGAATGTCGCCCGGGAACTGTGGCCCGACGTCAAAGTCGTCAAGCAGGCCGGAAAGGGCAAGGGGGACGCACTCATCAGCGGTTTCGCCGCGTGCACCGGCGACATCATCGTCATGGTCGACGCGGACGGCTCGGCCGACGGCCAGGAGATCGTCAGCTACGTCTCCGCCCTCGTCGGCGGCGCCGACTTCGCCAAGGGCTCCCGCTTCGCCAACGGCGGCGGTACGGACGACATGACGGCCATCCGCAGACTCGGCAACCGCGTCCTGTGCGCCGTCGTCAACGCCAAGTTCGGCGCGCGCTACACCGACCTCTGCTACGGCTACAACGCCTTCTGGCGCCACTGCCTCGACAGAATCACCCTGGACTGCACCGGCTTCGAGATCGAGACCCTGATGAACATCCGGGTGGTCAAGGCCGGACTGCGGGTCCAGGAAGTGCCCAGCCACGAGTACCTGCGCATCCACGGCGTGAGCAACCTCAGCGCCGTACGGGACGGTCTGCGCGTCCTCAAGGTCATCCTCAAGGAGAAGGGCGTCCGCCGCCCGGCGCGCCGTACACCCGCCCTCACCCTCAAGGCTCCGCGGGGAGAGGTCTCTTGAGCCACCGGACGTACTCCGTGGTGATCTGCGTCTACACCGAGGACCGCTGGGAGGACATTCTCGCGGCCGTCGACTCGGTGCGGGCCCAGTCGCTGGCTGCGCTGGAGACGCTGCTCGTCGTCGACCACAACCCGGCGCTGCGGGAGCGCCTCACCGAGGAGTTCACGGCGTACCGGGCGTCCGGGGCGGCGTACGGCGAGGAGGTGCGGGTGCTCGCCAACGCGGGCCCCCGCGGCCTCTCGGCGGGCCGCAACACCGGAATCGCCGCCGCGCGCGGCGAGATCGTCGCCTTCCTCGACGACGACGCCGTGGCCGAGCGCGACTGGCTGCGGTACTTCGACGAGGGCTACGACGATCCGCGTGTCGTGGCCGTCGGGGGAAGGACCGTGCCGGCCTGGGCGTCGGGCCGCCGGCCCGCATGGTTCCCCGAGGAGTTCGACTGGGTCGTCGGGTGCACCTACCGGGGCCTGCCTCCGGGCCGGGTGCAGGTCCGCAACGTCCTCGGCGGGAACGCGTCCTTCCGGCGCACGGCCTTCGACGCCGCGGGCGGCTTCGCCACCGGCATCGGACGGGACGGTGACAAACGGCCGCTGGGCTGCGAGGAGACCGAGCTGTGCATCCGGCTCGGCCGGGCCCTCCCCCACGCGGTCCTGCTGATCGACGACCGCGCCGTCATCCACCACAAGGTCCCGCGGGCCCGTGAGCGCTTGGGCTACTTCCGCACCCGTACGTACGCCGAAGGCCTGTCCAAGGCCCTCGTCGCCCGCAGTGTCGGCAGCGACAAGGGCCTGGAGTCCGAGCGCCGGTACACGACGCGGGTGCTCCCTGCGGGCGTGGTCCGCGGACTGCGTGACGCCCTGCTGGGCAGACCCGGCGGGGCTGGCCGGGCAGCCGCGATCGTGGCGGGCGTGGCCACGGCGGCGGCCGGGTACGCACTGGCGAACGTGCGTACCCGCTCCGGAGTGGCGTTCTCCCACGGCCCCATCGCCGCGTACGCGTCGCGGGGCCCGGCGGGCGCGAGCAGCCTGGCGGGGGCCGGAGGCCCGGCAGGTGCGGGAAGCCCGGCAGGTGCGGGAAGCCCGGCAGGCCCGCGAGGCCCAGGAGGTGAGCCGTCGCCGTGAACCAGGCCGTGCCGATCCTCATGTACCACGCGGTCGGGCACCGGCCCGCGCCGGCGACGTACGGACTGTCCGTGTCGCCGGATGCGTTCGCCGAGCAGATGGAGCTGCTCGCCGAGCGCGGGTTCACGCCCGTCACCACGGCGGAGCTCGGGCGGGCGTGGCGGCGGGGCGAGCCACTGCCGTCCCGCCCCGTCCTGATCACCTTCGACGACGGCTACGAGGGCGTGCACCGGCACGCCCTTCCCGTCCTCGCCAAGCACGGCTTCGTCTCGACCCTGTTCGTGTCGACCGGCTGGCTGCGGGGTGAGCACGAGACGGGCGGCGCCCTCGACACCATGCTCGACTGGGACCAGGTACGCGCCCTGGCCGCCGCGGGCACGGAGATCGGCGGCCACACCCACACCCATCCGCAGCTGGACCAGCTCGACGACCGCCGGCTGCGGTTCGAGACGCTGCGCTGCCGGGAGATCATCGCCGGGGAGCTGGGCACGGCCCCGCTCTCGTTCGCCTACCCCTACGGCTACTCCAGTCGGCGCGTACGGCACATGGTGCGCGCCGCGGGCTTCGCCCAGTCGCTCGCCGTGGGCAACGCACTGGCCCGCCGCCGCCAGGGCCCGTACGCACTGGAGCGCGTGACCGTGCGGCGGAGCACCGGCATCGAGGAGTTCGAGCGGCTCGTCGAAGGCCGCGCCATCGCGCGCAACTTCGCCGGGGACCGGGCACTGACGAAGGGATACGCCCTCGTCCGCCGGGCGCGCAGGGCGGTACGGGTGTTGCGCGAATGAGGCGCAACACCCACGCCACGCGGACCACGTGCCACGCGTCAAAACATCGTGCGCGGAGCGCCCTCGTGCCGGATCATGGGCGCCATGCCTGCCAACCCTGAGGACGCACTGCCGATCCGGCTCAACGTCGACGACAGCGATTCACCGTCGGACGTCGTCGACGCACTGTTCCTCGGCCGCTTCGCGACGGGCGAGCAACCGTACTCGCACAGTTCCACGATCGACCGGGTCAAGTCCGGCGCAACGCTGCTGCCGCCGGGCGCGTCCGTGCTGCGCGCGGCACGCGACGACGACCGCAGCGCGACACTCGCCGAGGGCGACGGCTGGACGCTGCTGATCTCCCGGTGGAACCGGGGGGCCGATGTCACGGTCACCGCGGTCAGCTCCGAGCTCGCCGAGAAGATCCACCAGCAGGCGACCGACGGTGTCCAGGACGAGCCCGAGCCCCAGCCCGAGAACGTGACGATGGGCTTCTGGTACGTGTCCCCGCGCCGCGGCCCGCACCGCACCACCCGCCAGATCAGCGCAGGCACGTGGGAAGAGGTGCGGCCCAACTACACGGCGCCGGTGGCCGACGCGATGGACCGGCTGATGAAGGTGACCCCTGAGGACATCGCGGGACGGCTGCTCCTGCTGCACGGTCCGCCGGGCACGGGCAAGACGTCGGCGCTGCGCACCCTGGCCCGCTCGTGGCGGGACTGGTGCCAGGTGGACTGTGTGCTGGACCCGGAGCGGCTCTTCAACGACGTCGGCTATCTGATGGACATCGCGATCGGCGAGGACGAGGGCACGGCGAAGGGCCGCTGGCGGCTGCTGCTCCTGGAGGACTGCGACGAGCTGATCCGCGGCGAGGCCCGGCACACTGCGGGCCAGGCGCTGTCCCGGCTGCTCAACCTGACGGACGGGCTGCTGGGCCAGGGACGCAACGTCCTGGTGGGTGTCACGACCAACGAGGACCTGGAGCGCCTCCATCCGGCGGTCGTCCGCCCGGGCCGCTGCCTCGCCCGGATCGAGGTCGGCCCGCTCACACGCGCGGAAGCGGTGAGCTGGCTGGGCACGGACGAGGGCGTGGCCCGCGACGGCGCGACGCTGGCGGAGCTGTACGCCCTGCGGCGGGGGACGACACCGGCGTCGGTGCCGGCCCAGCACGGCGACGCGGACGCGGGGCTGTATCTGTGACCGGAGGTACCCGTCCTCTGCCCGGCACAGGAGTTGTCGGCCACTGAACGAAGGGCCGGGCGAGGCACCGGGCCCTTCGTCATCCGTCACTTGCCGTACGCCGCCCGCAGCGCGTCCTCCACCGCCGCCGCCGCGTCCGCGCGGGACAGCCCGAGGCGGCGGACCTGCTCCGCGTACGCCTGTGCGGCCGACGCCGCCTGGCGCTCCGCGGCCTCGCCCGCCGCGGCGACGAACGTCCCGTTGCGGCCGCGTGTCTCGATCACCCCGTCGCCCTCCAGCGCGCGGTACGCCTTGGCGACGGTGTTCGCGGCGAGGCCCAGTTCCTCGGCGAGGCCCCGTACGGTCGGCAGCTTGTAGCCGACGGGCAGTGCGCCCGAGCGGGCCTGCCCGGAGATCTGGGCGCGGAGCTGCTCGTAGGGCGCGGTGGCAGAGTGCGTATCGATGACGATCTTCAAGGTCACCGCCCGATTGTCCCCCACCGCTCCGACGGTCGGCGGAAAATGGGAGGCGACGGCCTCGCGGGCGCACGTAGCGTGCCCTCTCATGACGGTGATTGTGCGTGAAGTACGCCCCCGGAACGCCGAGGACGCCGAGGGCTTCGCCCGGGTCCGGCGGGCCGCCCTGCCCTTCATGCTGGCGAGCGCCGAGTCGGTCGTGTTCGACGCCGCGCACGCGCATCCGGACGCCCACTACCGGCAGCTGATCGCGCTGGAGGACGACGGGATCATCGGCACGGCGCAGGTCGGGATCGTGTACGACAGTCCGGAGCCGGGCGTCGGTTACGCCAATGTCTACGTGCATCCGGACCGGCGCCGCCGCGGCGCCGGGGCGCTGATCCTCCGCGCCGCCGAGGAGCATCTGGCGGTCGCAGGGGCCGACACCGTGTACTCGTGGGTACTGGACGAGCCGGCGAACCGCGCCTTCGCCGAACGCCACGGCTACCGCTCGAGCCGCTCCGCGCACTTCCTCCGTCTCGACCTGGCGGGCGGCACCCTGCCGCCGCTGTCGGCGCCCCCGGCCGGTGTGAGGATCGTGTCCGGTGACCACTTCGCCGACGATCCGCGGCCGCTGTTCGCGCTGGACGCGGAGACCACGGCCGACGAGCCGAGCGATGTGGACTCGGAGTTCACGGACTACGAGCACTGGCTGACCGAGACCTGGAACCATCCCCTGTTCAGCCGCGAGCTGACCTCGGTGGCCCTGGTCGACGGCCGCCCGGCGGCGTTCAGCGCCGCTCGGACCGACGGCTCCACCCGCTACGGCACGGTGATGACGGGCACCGCCCGCGCCTTCCGCGGCCGGGGCCTGGCCAGGCTCGCCAAGAACGACTCCCTGCACCGCGCCCGCGCCGCCGGGTACACGGAGGCGGTCACCGGCAACGACACGGGCAACGGCCCGATGCTGGCGATCAACAAGTGGTTCGGCTACGAAATCTGTGCGACGGAGGTCCGCCATGTCCGCACCCTCGGCTGAGCGGATCGAGGTCGTCCTGGTCAAGGCGGGCCGCACCAAGATCCGATACCCGGCGGAGCTCGTCTCCGACGACGGCACCCGCATCGTCGTCCGCGCGCCCTGGGCGGGAGAGGGCGCGCGCGACTTCGGCTTCGTCCGCTTCGAGCAGGGTGACATCTTCACGGAGTACTACTGGCGCGACCGTTGGTACGCGGTGAAGGAGGTCCGCGGGCCCGGCGGCACGCTCAAGGGCTGGTACTGCGACATCACCCGGCCGGCCGTGCGCTCCGGTGCCGAGCTGGTCGTCGAAGACCTGGACCTCGATCTGTGGGTGTCGGCGGACGGTTCGGAGATCCTCCGCCTGGACGAGGACGAGTTCCGCGAGAGCGGCCTCGCGGAGACCGACCCCCGCGCGGCCGAGGAGGCCGAGCGCGCCCTGGACGCGCTCGAACTCCTCGCCCGCGGGGGCGGGTTCACCGATCTCCTCACCTAGGCCCGTTGAGAACTCCCGCCCGGCACCCGACGCCTGGCACGCTCCCCCAGAGCTTGCGCCTGGGAGGTGCCCCCACCCCGTAGCCCTTCGGGCGCGGGAGGTGCCCCGACGCTGTGTTGTCGGAGTCATCCGAGTACGTCCGGTACGAGGATGATCGTCCGTCTTGCGATCGCACGCACCGGACGCCGCGAGCCCCGCCCTACGGGCGGACGGCGCCAGTTCTCACACACGGCCCAGAGCCCTGTCTTCCGGATCGTGCCGGGCTCGCGAGCCGTGCTCACTGCGCCGGTCGACGCCCCCG
This sequence comes from Streptomyces sp. NPDC001970, assembly GCF_053594115.1. Taxonomy (NCBI): domain Bacteria; kingdom Bacillati; phylum Actinomycetota; class Actinomycetes; order Kitasatosporales; family Streptomycetaceae; genus Streptomyces; species Streptomyces sp. NPDC001970. The sequence goes on from NZ_JBSFDW010000029.1 coordinate 12,861, forward strand.
GGTGATCAGCTTCTTCAGCCACGGCCACGCCAGCAGCAGCACGATCACCGCGTACACGGTCACCGAGAACGGCGTGTCGACCAGGCCGGTCACGCTGCCGTCACTGATCTGCAGCGCACGCCTCAGCTGTTGCTCGGCGGCCGGGCCGAGGATGACGCCGATCACCGCCGGCAGCACCGGGAGCCCGTACCGCCGCATGCCGAAGCCGATCAGGCCGATGGCCAGCAGGATGACGAGGTCCAGCGCCTCCCCGCCCACCGCGTAGGCACCGACGGCGGCGAAGAAGAGGATTCCCGCATAGAGGTACGGCCGCGGGATGCGCAGCAGCTTCGCCCATAGGGGCGCGAGCGGCAGGTTCAGCGCGAGCAGCAGCACCATGCCGACGAAGAGCGAGGCGATGAGGCCCCAGACCAGGTCGGGTTCGCGTTCGAAGAGGAGCGGGCCCGGCTGGATGCCGTACTGCTGGAAGGCGGCCAGCATCACGGCCGCGACCGCCGTGGTCGGCAGGCCCAGGGTCAGCATCGACACGAGCGTGCCCGCGGCCGAGGCGGACGCCGCCGACTCGGGACCGGCCACGCCCTCGATCGCGCCCTTGCCGAACTCCTCCTTGTGCTTGGAGAACCGCTTCTCCGTCACGTACGAGAGGAAGGTCGGGATCTCCGCGCCGCCGGCCGGGATCGCGCCGAACGGGAAGCCGATGACCGGTCCCCGCAGCCAGGACTTCCACGTCCTGCGTACATCCGCCGTACCGAGCCAGGGCCGGCCGACGGGGATCGCCTCGCCGGTCGTGCGCCGCAGATGGGCAGCGACCCACAGCGCCTCACCGATCGCGAAGAGGCCGACCGCGACGATGACGACGTCGATGCCGTCGGCGAGCTGGAGTGAGCCGAACGTGAGCCGCTGCTGCCCGGTCATCTGGTCCAGGCCGACGAGGCCGAGCGTCAGTCCGATGAGCAGGGAGGCAAGCCCACGGATCCGCGACGAACCGAGCACGGACGTCACGGCGATGAAGGCCAGCACCATGATGGCGAAGTAGTCGGGCGCGCCGATGTCCACGGCGAGTGCGGCGACCGTCGGGGCGAGTGCGACGAGCAGGATCGTGCCGATCATGCCGCCCGCGAAGTGGCCGACGGCGGCGGCGGCGAGCGCCTGCGCGCCGCGGCCCGCCTTGGCCATCGGGTTGCCTTCCAGGGCGGCGACGACGGCCGCGCTCTCACCGGGCGTGTTGAGCAGGATCGATGTGGTGGAGCCCCCGAACATCGCGCCGTAGTAGATGCCGGCGAACATGATGAAGGCTCCGGTCGGCTCGAGCCCGTACGTCACCGGGAGCAGCAGGGCCACGGCCATGGCGGGTCCGATGCCGGGCAGGACGCCGATGGCCGTGCCGAGCAGCACGCCGAGCGCCGCCCAGAAGAGGTTGACCGGGGTCAGGGCCGTTCCGAACCCGTCGATGAGGGAGTTGAGCGAATCCATCGGCTAGAGCACCCCCATCAGCGGGCCGCCTGGCAGCGGAACCCCGAGCAGGTTGTTGAAGACGAAGTAGGTGATGAGGGAGAGCCCGGCGGCGATCAGCGGGTCGCGGTGGTGGTGGCGGCTGCCGAGGGCGTACGCCGAGCCCCAGAAGAGCAGGGCCCCGGAGACAGGGAAGCCGAGGGGCCCGATGAGGACGGCGTTCGCGAGGAAGACCCCGGCGAGGAGCAGGACCGTACGCCAGTCGCTCGGCTCGGACAGGTCGATGTCCTCGCCGGTCTCCGACTCGCCACGGCCGCCGCGCAGGACGTCGACGGCGAGGAGCACCGCGACGGCGAGGAGGCCGATGCCGACGACGACGGGCACGGTCCTCGGCCCGATCGGACCGCGCTGGGCGATGTCGACGTCCATCGTCAGCGCGTCGGTCAGCACGAGTATGCCGATGAGGAACAGCAGCAGGCTGACGCCGAGTTCGGAGCGCTCGCGCAGCCAGGAGCGACGGGTTTCCTCGGCCGGCCGGGGTTCGGCTGTCTGTGTGGTCACAGTCCCAGCTCCTTCAGCACGGTGTCGACGCGCGTGTTCTGCTCGTCGAGGAAGTCGCCGAACGCGTCGCCCGGGAGGAAGGCGTCGTTCCAGCCGTTCTTCTTCATCGAGTCCTGCCACTGTCGGGAGTCGTGCAGCTTCTGGACGAGGCCGACGAGCTTCTCGCGTTCGGCGTCGGAGAGTCCGGGCGGGGCGACGATGCCGCGCCAGTTGGTGAATTCGGTGTCGAGCCCGGCCTCGCGCAGGGTGGGCGCGTCCAGGCCCGGTACGCGCTTCGGACCGGTCACGGCAAGCAGCCGCAGCTCCCCCGACCTGATCTGGTCGAGGTACTCGCCGACGCCCGAGACGCCGAAGGCGACCTTGTTGCCGAGGATCGAGGCGAGCAACTCGCCGCCGCCGTCGAACGGGATGTAGTTGACGGACCTGGGGGCGATGCCCGCCGCCTGCGCCATGAGCATCGGGGCGAGGTGGTCCGGCCCGCCGGGTGAGGAACCGCCGCCTACGGGCAGCTTGCCCGGGTCCTTCTTCCAGGCGTCGAGCAGGTCCTGGATCGTCCGGTACGGGGAGTCCTTCGCGACCACCACGATGTCCTGCTCCTCGGTGAGCCGGGCGATCGGGGTGGTGTCGGAGAGGGTCTTCGGGGACTTGTTGGTGTGCACGGCGCCGACCACACCGAGACCCATGGACATGGCGAGACGTCCGTTGCCGTGCTCTCCGACGAGCCGGGTCAGCCCGACGGTGCCACCGGCCCCGGGGAGGTTGAACACCTCGATGTTGTGGGTGAGCCCCGCGTCCTCGGCGTTCTTGGCCGCGGTGCGGGCAGTGATGTCGTAACCGCCGCCGGGGGTGTTGGGGACCATGAAGCGCAGGCCTGGGATCTGCGTGCCGGCTTCGGCGCCGCTGCCCGTGGTGAGCAGCGGTGGCCCTACGAGCACCAGCAGCGCTGCCCCGAGCAGGGCGAGGGGTGTGCGCAATCGCACGTGAGCCGCCTTTCGAGCAGAGCGGGGGAACTTGTGAAGTGGCCCACATGTTGCCTGCGTGTTAAGAAGCTGTCTCTCTTCCGGAATCAACGGACGTTGTGGTCGTTGCGGTCGCCGCCTAGCGTGTCGGCGTACTGCGCTTTCCCGGGGGCCGATCCCCGGACCCCCGGCCGAAGAACTGCGGCCCGGGGGCAGGGCGGCCCGGCCTCGCGAGGTGACTCCCGGTGAACGTGCTGGTGGTGGACGACGACTTCATGGTCGCGAAGCTGCACGGCCGCTATGTGTCCGCCACGGCCGGTTTTGCGGTGGTCGGGGTGGCCCACAGCGGCGCCGAAGCGCTGCGCGCGGCCGAGCGGCTGCGCCCCGACCTGGTGTTGCTCGACATCTATCTCCCCGATATCGACGGAATCAGCGTCCTGCGCGAACTGCGCGCGGCGGAGGAGCGCGACGGGGACCGTCAGCCGGCCGACGTCCTCTTCATCACCGCGGCCCGCGACGCCGGCACGGTCCGCTCGGCGCTGCGCGCGGGCGCCCTCCACTACCTGATCAAGCCCTTCAACCAGGCGGCGCTCCAGGAGCAGCTGCGCCACGTGGCGTCCCTGCGGGCCCGCCTCGACGACCTGGACGAGGCCCGCCAGGAGGACGTCGACCAGCTCTTCGGCACCCGCCCGCCCGGCTCCCGCGGACTCCCCAAGGGCCTCGCCCCGCACACGGCCGACCTGGTCGACCGCATCCTCCGCGCCCACCCGGAGGGCCTCTCGGCCACACAATGCGCCGAGGCGGGCTCCCTCTCGCGCGTCAGCGCCCGCCGCTACCTGGAGTACTTCGCGGAGACGGGCCGCGCGGAGGTCACGCTGCGCTACGGGGGGACGGGGCGTCCGGAGCGACGGTACCGGCGGATCGGCTGAGGCCGGGGCTCCGGCCCGGCCGGTACGGGGCGGCGCGCCCGGCGCCTGCACGGACGCATCGCCTCGTACCGGAGATGAGGATCAGGCCACCGTCACGCCCCGGCGCCCGGACTCGGTCACGAACCGGGCGGCGGAGATCACCGGAGCACCCTCCTGCCTGGTCACCGCCTCGGCGGCCCGCAGCGTGGACTCCATCCGCTCGCGGTCGACGTCCCAGAGGATGCATCCGCGCCGGTTGTCCCAGTACTGCCGGTGCGGCCACTCGGCGGCGATCGGGTCGTACGTGGTGTGGAACTGCTGCTGCGCGGAGGGCGGGATGTCGCCGCCGGAGGTGATCGATGTGCCGCACAGCTCGGCGCCGACGACCGCTGTCCCCTGCTGCTCGGGGTTGCCCTCCAGGTTCATGATGAAAGTGGAGTGGCGGTCACCGGTGAGGACGACGGGGTCGGACACGCGGGGCGAGGCGAACGCGTCCATCAGCTTGCAGCCGCCGGCGCGGTAGCCGTCCCAGTTGTCGAGGCCGAAGGAGTCGGCCTCGCCCGCGGTGCGGTCGTTGGTGGCCACCTGCGTCTGGTTGGCGAGCAGGTTCCACTTCTGCGGACCGTTCAGCAGCCCGGCGTCGAGCCACTTCTCCTGACGCTCGCCGAGCACGGTGCGCGAGGGGTCCTCGACCGAGGCAACCGCGCGTGACCGTCGGTTGAACGATGCAGGTCGGACTCGGAACCCCTCCGTCGGTACAGGACAAGCGTCGTGACGACACCTCAGACGTGCGGGCTCGGCATCGTTTCACCCACGGCAGATGTGCGGTTCGGCCCCATACGGGGGCAATCTGCGTACCGCTCGGACCGAACGTGCGCGCCGAACCCGTACCACTCCAGTCCGTGAGGGCGGGCGGCGCCACTCGCGTTCGTGATCGCGCCCCGCAAACGCCGCAACGAAGTAGAACGCACCGGACATTCGCCTGCCAGGCCGGCTCGTACGGGCCCCTCAGGCATGTCGGGAACCCAGTTGCTCCGTCCGGAAACCGCTGACAGGCTCTGGGCCATGCCCACCTTCTCCGCACACGACGGGACCAAGCTCGCCTACCACGTGTCCGGAGACGGCCCTCCTGTGGTCTGCCTGCCCGGGGGGCCGATGCAGGCCTCCGCATACCTCGGCGACCTCGGTGGCCTGTCCGCGCACCGGAAGTTGATCGCACTGGATCTCCGGGGCACCGGCCGGTCGGCGACACCGGAGGACGCGATCTCCTACCGGTGCGACCGACTTGTCGACGACGTCGACGCCCTCCGGGAGCACCTCGGCCTGGAAAGAATGGACCTGCTCGCGCATTCCGCAGGTACGAATCTGGCGGCCCTGTATGCAGGTCGCCACCCGGAACGCGTCGGCAAGCTCGCGCTGATCACGCCGAGCGTCATGGCCGTCGGCATCACGATCACAGCAGACGTCCGGCTCGAGGCGGCGCAGCTCCGCCGGGACGAGCCGTGGTTCCCGGCGGCGTTCGCGGCCCTGGAGGCGATCGTCGCCGGCAAGGCGACCGCCGACTCCTTCGAGGCCATCGCCCCGTTCTTCTACGGCCGCTGGGACGAGACGGCCCGAGCCCATCGGGCTGCGGAGGACGGGCAGAAGAACAAGGAGGCGGCGGCTGTCTTCGGCGCCGAGGGTGCTTTCGACCCGGACGCCACCCGCTCGGCGCTCGCACGGCTCGCATCGCCGGTCCTCGTGCTGGCCGGGGAGGCCGACCTGAATTCCCCTCCTCGCGCGATGGCCGATTTCGCCGAGCTGTTTCCCCACGCCGAACCGGTCGTCCAGCCCGGGGCCGGACATTTTCCGTGGCTCGACGATGCCGACCGGTTCGTGGCGACCACCGCGGCGTTCCTGGGACAGGAAATCGCTCAGACCTGCCCGCCGTCATCGGCCGAGAATGAACGCGGCGTGGTTCGTGGGTAGTGGATTCACGCCAGGCCGCCGCGTACGCTCGCGTGCTCTCGCAGTCGCAGGCGCTGACGGAGTGGCGACCGGGTACATGTCGAGCGTGACAACAGACTCACAGCAACCCCGCATCGGCACCGCCGCCCTCATCACCAACAGCCGCGGCGAATACCTGCTCCACCTGCGCGACGACATCGAGGGCATCTGCTGGCCCGGCTACTGGGCCTTCATCGGCGGCAGTCCCGAACCCGGCGAGTCCCTCGCCGAGACGATCGCCCGCGAGCTGAAGGAGGAGACCGGACTCACCGTCTCCTTGGAGGAGTTCACCACCGTCCATCAGGAAGGCGCCGATCACCTCGGCAAAGGCCCGATCGTCGTCTACCGCGCCCAGTGGGATGGCGACGCCCACACGCTCCCTGTCACCGAAGGCATCATGTTCCACTGGTTCCCCGCCTCGGTCCTCTCCCGACTGCGCATGCCACCGTGGTGTCGAGAGGCCATCAGCCGCCATCGGGCCCGCTGACCACGGCTGGTCCCCGCACATGATCTCCGAACTCACGCGGGCGAGGTCGGTCGCTGTCGGAGGATCGGTGCACGGAAGTCCCGGAGGCGCGAAGGCGCGGATGTCGCGGACCGCTTCGCGCAGGCTCCCGAGGTGACGGTGCCCCAGCCGTGCCCGATCGCGCGGGGGAAAGCATCGCGCTCGCCGCACTGGTCCGGCCCTTCGGCATCGAGCCGACCGTCCCGGAAGCCCGTACGGAAGTACGGGCGGTGTACGGAGGCTTCGGCGTCGCCACCGGTGTGCTGCTCGGCTGGGCGGCCACCCTCACCGACGACGGCGACCTGCGGCGCGGGATCGCGGTCTCGGTCGCCGTGGCCCTGGCCGGGATGGCCTGGGGACGGCTGGCCGCCCGTTTGGTGGAGCGGCCCTCGCGGTTCTGTCCGTCGTGGTTCTCCTTCTGGGTCGAGCTGGTGGGAGCCGGACTGCTGATGTGGGCCGGGTGAGAGCGGCCCGGACGCCGCCGGGCAGCCACGAGGGCCGTTCCGGGAGGTAGTCCCCGGCTCGAACGGGGCCGGCCCCCTCCGCAACGGGCCGGTGCTGCGGGTCAACGGCCGGCCGGCCGGCGTAAGGGATCTCCGGCGCTCTGTGCCTGCGGCAATGGGATGTCCGAGCGAACGGGCATGCGACACACTCCTGCCTCATGGAGACGTCAGTGAACGAACTCCGGCGGCTCCGGAGCGGGCCGGAGCGCTACGCGCAGGCATTCGTCGTGCGAGTGCACTTCTCGGCCGACGACCCGGTCTCGGTGGTCGAGCGTGCTCGTGACGTGCTCAAGCGAGTGATCGAGCGCGTGGAGTCATGGCCAGCCGAGGAAGTCTGGCCACAGCTACTGCCGCCTTGGTTCATGCAGAGATGCGCACCCGAATCATCGGGCGATCCCTCGTGGGACGCCACCACTTGGATGGCGAAATGGCAGGCAAAGACGCTGGCGGAGAAGGTCGCCGATTCCCAAGGGCCGTGGTCGCTGTCGAACTGGCTCTACTACTTCGATCCCGTCGACGGCCTGGGCGATGAGCGCAGTTGGTGGTGGTGGGACGCCGGCAGTAGCGGGCCGGATACCGGCTGGATCGATGTGACCACAACCGGCCGGCCGTTCGGGACCGGCGCTGTACTGGCTGATCGAGGCGTCCGGTGGGACGAACCCCGACATGGAGTGAATCCGGGGTCTATGGGCAACCGCCAGGCGCCGCACCCGACTCAGGGGCGACTCGGGGGCAGCGCAGCGTGCCGTCAGGTTCCGCTCCGTCGTCCGTCTCGTTTCACAGAGGCGATCACGGCGGAAACGACAGCGGTCACGACGAGGCTGCCCACCATGACCATCCCGACGCCGACCATGAAGAGGCCGCTGGAGTCGTCCGACCAGTCGTAATAGGCGGCAACGGTCAGACCGACCGTGGTGCCGAGCACAGCGCCTGCGAAGTAGCGCCGGGATGCCGCCCAGTACACCAGTGCCAGCAGAGTCAGCACCAGCCCGATCACCTGCCACGCCTCGTACGGGCCGGTCGTCGAACCGTCAGGTTGCACGTCACGATGCTGGTCCCAGCCCAGCCAGGCAGCCCACACCGCTGGCGTCACCACAGCCAGCAAAAGGGTCAACAACAGCTGGCGAACGAATTTCGGTAGTCCTTGGCGCATGGCCCAAGCGTTCCGGCTTCACCCCATCACCGACCAGGGCGCAAGTACTCAGTTCTACCCGAGTACATGAGCCGCGGCCCCTCATGATCGACCTGATGAGGATGAGGCCACAGGCTCAAGCCCTGCGGCCGGCCCGGGGCTCTCAGCCGGACGGAAAAGTGCCCGTGGCTCGACTCGGTCATCGAGACGCCGCCGGCAGCGAGGCTCGCCATCTGGGCAACCACCAGGTCGGCCGCTATCGTCAGGCCGAGTAGCCACAAGGGGGGTCTGTGATCGAGCTTGGCATCATGTTCGGACTCATGGTTGCGATGGCGGTCGTTCTGATCGTCAAGCTTCTACGGCGCAGCAGCACGGAGAACGTCGACGGACTCCTCATCGAGCAAGCACGGCGGGTACAGGCGCACAACGACCGGGTGTCCTACAACGCCAACGCGGTGCACAACTCCCCGCCAACCATGAGCGACCTTTACCGCCCCTAGCCCCGCGGGCCCTCGGGGGCGCCGGAAGGCCGGGAGGGCGCCGCCCGTGCCCCCTGCGTGCCCGATCAGACAGTGAGCGGCGGGGAACAACGGGGAACCTCAGTGAACCGCGCCCGAACGCGCAGGTCAACGCCACCGCAGCTCAAGCCGGATCCGCATCCGGAGTCTTCCGAACTTTTTCGGGTCCGGAAGCACGAGTCCTCCAGTAGGCCATGAAATCCATGCCGAACCCGACGACGGCGAGGACGACACCCAGCCAGAAGAGCAACAGGCTATGCCGTTCCACTCCGCCGAACAGCATCAGGTCACTGCCCAGGATCGGGAGAAGGATCCCACCGGCGGTGTACCACCGTCCTTTGCGCGCCTGGTTGATCGCCGAGGCCAGCCCGAGTAGCAGGATCAAGCCAAACACTGCTATCCACATGGCGAAATCCTCCCAGAAGATGATCTCCCTTACAACGGGCGCAGCCGACGCGGTGCCTCACGGCAGGCGTGTCATCTGACATCTACGCCTGACATCAACCCCAGCAGACAGGAGCGGCGTTGGACGACCGTGACGGGCTCGCCCCTGTGCGGGCAAGTACTCTGCAAGCGCCGTCCGATCGAACCCCTGAGGCGGGTGTCGCACACCCGTCCCGCCGCCGATGTCCAGCACCCGACGCGCGTTGAACTCCTGCACGACACCAATGTGCGGATCCAAATCGCTGCGGTCGGAATCGAGCGAAGCGTAGATCTCGGCCGGCCGCGGGCGTCCGGAGATCTCGCCAGTCATGCTGCCGAAGGCATGCGGAGCACGCGGAAGGGGTGCCCTCCCCAACTGCGGGAGGGCACCCCTAGGACGGTCAGCGGTGGCCGTAGCGGTCGTGACCCCAGCGGTGACCGTGGTGACCGTGGTGCCGGTGGTGACCGTGGTGCCGGTGGCCCCAGTGGTGACCGTGGCGCCGGTGGCCCCCGCGGTGGTGGCCCCAGCGGTCGTCGCGGTCGCCGCGCCCGTAGTCGTCACCGCGGTCGTGACCACGGTCGCGACCACGGTCGTGGCCGCGGTCGTGGCCGCGGTCGTGGCCGCGGTCGTGACCACGGTCGTGGCCGCGGTCGTGACCACGGTCGTGCGTGGCATGAGATACCACCGAAGGCGCAGAGGTGGCGGCGCTGGCGCCAGTGGCGCCGCCCAGCAGGACGGCGGCCGCGACGCCCAGCGCGGCGGCAAAACGGGAAACCCGCATTCCGTGCTCCTTTCACGGCAGGCGCCTGATGCGCCTGCCTGGGTCGGACTCATCGATGCTTGCATCCGAAATGCACCGTTAAGTCCGAATCGCCAACAAAGGCACCTCATGTAACGAAAAACCGTTGGGCCGGGAACCGGAGCCCGGCGTGTCGGCGTCACGCGCGCACGCGTACTGGTGGCCCGCTCCCTCCGTCCACCAGGGTGAACTTGCGCCACACGATCTTGCCGAACTCGCGCTCCCCTACCACCCACCCTCCTCGCGAGCGCCTCCACCAGCAGCAGCCCCGTCCCGACTCGCCCCGCAGCCCCGGTCCGGCACATGCGGAGCCATGCGCTCCGAGGTGTCACCGATGTGACTGCCATTGCGCCTTGGCAGGTGGACTGATGGGGAGCCAGACGAGGCGACACGAGACGGCTCCCCGTGGACGACCGCGGACAACGAACCGGTTTCCACGTGCCCGCCGACAAGATCGACCGGCTGCCGCCCCTCTACGCCCCCAAGCCGCAGACCGGAGAGTTCATGGTGTGGGACGAGGCCAAGGGGGGACGCCACAGCCGGCCTCCGGCGTTCCAGGGCGGCGGCGGTGGACTTTCCTCCACCGTCGACGACTACCACGCCTGCTTCCGGATGCTGCTGAATCACGGGATGCACGGGACCGAACGGATCCTGTCCAGGCCCGCCGTCCGGCTGATGACCACCAACCGTCTCACGCCCGAGCAACAAGCCGCCCGAAACGCCCTGGCCAGCAACAACGTCCATGTGTCATTCGGCCAAGGGCAGCACGGCAGCTGGGGCTTCGTGATGGCGGTGCGCACCTACCGCGGTGACTACGCGTCCATCGGCCAGTTCGGCTGGGACGGCGGAAGCGGCACCACGACGTACGCCGACCCGGACAAACAACTCACCGGAATCCTGCTCACCCAGGTCGGGCTGTCCACTCCGGATTCGGCGCGGCTTGTCCACGACTTCTGGACCCCGCTCTACCAGGCAATCGACGACTGACACCGAGCCCGCGTCCCGGTAGGCCCGCCCTCAACCCGCGACACCCAACGGTCAGCCCCATGGCGCTGGTGTGTGCCGAACCTGCGAGTGGCGGTGGCTCCGCGAGGGAAAGGCGCTCGAGTTCAGCCCGATGAGGGAGGCCTGAGTGCCTATTATTCGAAGCCGTGGCAGGTCTAAGCTCGGCGGATGACCTTGGAATGGGAACAGGTAATCGTTCACTCGGTAGATCCGGTGGCCTTGGGGCAGTGGTGGGCTACGGCTCTTGGTTGGGTTGTGGTCCACTCCTCTGATGAGGAGTTCGAGATCCGCCCGGAGCCGGATCGCCTGCCGGGGTTGGACTTCGTCCGGCTTGATGAGAGCAAGAAGGTCAAGAGCCGACTGCATCTCGACTTCAGGCCTGATGACCAGGACGCCGAGGTGGCTCGTCTGGTGGCTCATGGCGCACAGCGTGTTGATATTGGCCAGGGTGAACAATCGTGGGTTGTCTTGGCAGACCCCGAAGGCAACGAGTTCTGTGTCCTTGGCCAACGGCGGCAGTAGGGCTCACGCCTGAGTGGGGTCGATGGTGAAGCGCTCGGGGTGGGCGGCGCGGACGTAGTGGATCGCGGTGTGCGAGGTGATTCCGAACAAGCGCATCAGCCGGACCGGGTCCGCGGTCTCTCGTGCCTCGTCCAGGAACCGGTCCTGCCGCAGCTGCGTGGCGTTGATCCCAATCCGGTCACGGAGCGCGTGGAAGTTGGAGATGCCGACCGCGGGCCGACCACGTCGAGGCCAGCCTCACTGGCGGCACCCGGCTGAGCGCTGGCAGGACGATGGTCGGGGACGAGGGGGGCCGTGCGGCGGGACTGTGTACGGCTTGGGTGGCCAACGGCCGTGCATGGACGATGGCCTCTGTGGACCCGACATCGTGGTGTGGGGCGTCACATAAGCCATCGAGGCAATGCGAGCGGCGGCAGGCCAGTCAATACGCAGACCCCGAGCCCATACAGGACCTGTTACTGACTTCGGCTCGTCAGGGTGACGTTGGTTCGTCGAGGGTCAGGCCGGTGCCTGCTATGAAGCCGTCGAGGGTGTCGGGCCGGTACTGGAGGCGTTTGAGCCGATTTCGGACGAGGGCTTCGAGCCGGTCGAGGGCGACGACGGCGAGGTTGGCCAGGCTGCAGCAGCTCCTCGCCGGCATCCGCATCCCCTGACCCCTCGAACCTTTCCCGAGCACCCGAACCACCACGCGCGGACGACCTCGAACGGGGCGGCAACAGACTTGGCCCCGGGCCAAGAGCCCGGGGCTGAGGCAGGCGCGGGGTTGCTGGAAACACACGTGGCGGGTGCTCAGTCGGCGCACCCGCCATCGTGGCTGACCTTCGGTGGCTCAGGTCAGAACAGTGCCTGTCGGGGTCCCGAGTGTGAATGCCGGTCACCATCTGTCGCGGGCGGGACGCTCTGCTCGTACTGGAAGACGTTGTGCGGGTCGTACTTCGCCTTGATCTCGCGCAGCCGGTCGAAGTTGTCTCGCCAGTAGGCGGTCTCCCAATCCTGCTGCCCGATGTTCGGCACGTTGACGTAGGCGCCGTGCACGTAGGGCCGCAGCGCCTGGCTGAATTCGGCGATCCAGGTCTGGGCCTGGGGGGTGAGTGGGTCGCAGACGCCCGGCACGTCACTGCGCTTCCCCCAGCCGACGCCGGGCTCCGAGTAGAAGAGCGCGTCGCGATGCGGGAACGCGGTGCCTCCGCGGGGGCTCTTCCTGACCGCCCCGCCGAAGGCCTGCACGAAGAAGTTACTGTCATCCGTCGGGGCGCTCTGAATGAACGAGGCGACCACGTCGATCGCCTCACTCGGGAACGGCTTCCTGGCGAACTGCGAGAAGAACTTCCAGTTCGCGGGTTCGAGCTCGATCGGAATCTGGAATCCCGCGTATACGTCGCCCCAGTTACCGACCTGAACAGTGACGTCGGGGCTGTCGATCGACAGGATCGGGTCCAGCAACTCCTTCACCTCTTCCGGCGTTCCTTCGGCAAGAACCCCGAACAGGAAGATCTGGTTCCTGTGGATCTCGAGCTGGGTTCCGAGGCGGTCGTCGGTGAACGGTGCCGTACTCTGATACGCCTCGAAGATGGCAGCGAGGTCATCGATGCCCGTCCACGTCGCCTGCAGATAAGCGACGCTCTTCAGCGGAGCCAGTTTGTAGGTCAGTGACGTGACGATCCCGTAGTTGCCGTTCCCCGCTCCGCGGAGCGCCCAGAGCAGGTCCGAGTTGTGGTTCCGGTCCACCTGGATCACCTTGGCGCAGTCGTCACCCGACGGGACGACGATCTCGGCCCCCACAAGGCTGTCGCAGGCCATGCCGAGCCAGCGGGTGAGGAAGCCGAAGCCGCCGCCGAGCGTCGCACCGGACAGGCCTACGCTGCCCTCCGTTCCGGTGGTCACCGCGAAGTCCTGCTTCGCGAGCGTGGTCACCGCTTCCAGCTGGTTGAGCCCGGAGCCGACTGTCGCGATACGCGAGTCGGCGTCGATGTCGACCGACTTCAGCTCGCTGATGTCGATCACGAGGCCGTTGTCCACGTTCGACCAGCCCTCAAGGGCGTGGCGGCCGCTCCGCACCCGCAGCGCGACGTCGTTCTGCCGCGCCCACGTGAGGGCGTTGACCACGTCCTGGGTGTTCTGGGCGAAGACGATGGCCAGCGGATAGTGAGAGAAGAGCTGGTCCCAGCCGAGGCGCGCGTCTGTGTAGTTGGAGTCTTGGGGGCGGACGATGCGGCCGGTCAGCTCCGCCGGCTCACATTTCGGGCCCCCGGGCCTTTTGCTCGCGGCGCTCGCGACCGTGGCGCCTGCGACCGCGATGCCCGGGACGGCGACCGCGCCGGCACCTGCGGCCGCCGTCGCCTTGAGCAGGCCGCGACGAGAAAAGTCGTGCATGGTTTCCATATCCTCTCGACCGGGCTACGCCCGCATTCCACTAAGGCAAATCGTGTCCGCCAGCTGGCGCGTAGAATCCATTGTGGACATTCGCTGCGACCCGCAGAGTAACAGGGGTGATCGTGGCGGTTTTGCCTGACACGCTAATTGAGGGCGATGACGACATGCTGAATGAGGACGTGTGTGGGTGGGCATGAATTAGCCCAGCCGGGTGAATCCGGCGGGGCTTGATGTTCGCATTTTCGGAGTGGTGGTCATTCTTTCGCGACTTCGGCGACCGCAGTACGCGCGCTGGACTTTTCGACATGGGCGGCATCCAGTGGTGGGTGCACTCCGAAGCAGGCCCATTCTTCTTAGTCCGAATCCACCGACTCGATGTCTACGGATAACACTCGGGCGTGGTAAATCCGTGGCGCGCGCCGGTGGTGCTTTTTGTGTGCCCTGACGTGGGCTGAGGCGGGTCCGGGACGCTGGAGGGGTTCGTTCCGGCCGAGACCGATATGCCTGGCCCGTGGACGGCCCTCAGTACTACGCTGACCAGCGAGCTCACCGGCATCATTCCAGGCATTGTCCTGGCTCATGCGCAGGATGGTACGGCCGAGTTGGGAGAGCCGCCGGTCCGCCGAGGGTTTCGCGCCGTCGACCGTGCCTCCGTCGCCGCTGGCTCCGGCGCCGATGCGAGGAAGAAATAATGTTTCATGGGGAAAGACGGCCGGTGGGGGACTCCCGACAGACATTTTCGTTTCGTACGGTGGCCGCATGCGCAGGGACGGCGTTCCTCGGCTGAGGCTGGTTGTGGGCACGGACGACCGCGATGATGGGCCTCGGTTGTGCCGTGGGTGCGGTGGTCCGCTGATGCCGGCGGCGAGGGCGACGGCGCTGTTTTGCTCGTCCGTCTGCCGGTCGCGACATTGGCGGCGGATGCGGCGGGCGAGGGCGAGAACCGAGGCGGTGAAGGCCGGCGTGACGTCCAGCTGCCCGGAGTGCGGGGCGTCGTGGATGGTCGGGGTCGAACGTCCTGCCTCGGCAACGTACTGCTCTCCCCGCTGCCGCAAAAGGGCCTGGCACAGGCGGCGCGCGGTGGACGCCGGGTTGTGAGACCGCGCATTCGGCGGCTGTCACGGTGCTTCACCGGGACCGTGCGCCCTGGCCGGGGCCTGGAGCCGACCGGATGGTGCCAAGTGACGAGTCGACAGGGGCGAGTTGACGGCATGGAAGGGTGCCGCACCCGGGCCTGTGGGGGTGGTGTCCGGATGCCCGCCATGGTCGGCAGTGTGACCCGGGATCGCTACGACGAGCTGGTCAAACTGGGGCGGGACTGGGTGGCCACGATGAGCGGCGCCCAGTGGCGTCTCGGTGACGCGGCCATGGAGATCAAGCCGATGCGCCCGTATGGGGGTGCGAATCCGTCCGGACGGGACGACTTGTTCACTGAGCCTTTTCAGGGTGGCCACTGATCGGGTGACGACGTCGGTGTCCGCAACGCACGAGGCTCCCGTGCCGTTGAGGGAGGTGTTCGAAGTCTCAACTCATCAGCGCAGGAGCCTCGTTGATTCCCTATCCTGCGCACTCGACCTGCCACACGCCTTGGTCGAGTGGGTCACCATGCTCATCGTCACCCGCGAGGGTGACCGCCGCTGCAAGCTCCCGCCGCACCAGCGCGCGCTTGTCGGGCTGACGCACTTGCGCAGACACGACACGCTCGCGCAGATCGCCATCGGCTTCGGGATCCCGGTAGGCACCGCCCACGCGTACACCACCGCGGTGATCAGCCTGCTCGCCGGCCGTGCACCGGGCCTGCTCCGAGTGCTGCGCGAGAGCGATCCCGACTTTGTACTGCTCGACGGCACGCTCGCGGAGTGCGACCGCCAGGGCGGCAGTCGGGCCGACTACTCCATCAAGCACCGCCGGCACGGAGTGAACGTGCAACTGGTGACCGACCCGGCCGGCTGCTGTGGATCTCACCAGCACTGCCAGGTCGCGCCCATGACCTGACCGCCGCCCGCACCCACCGGATCATCCGGATCTGCGAACGCCAAGGCATCCCCGTCCTCGCCGACCGCGCCTACATCGGAGCCGGCCCCTGGGTGACGACGCCCATCAGACGTTTGCCGGCCCGCGACCTCACACCCACCCAGCGAACCGTCAACCGCGTACTCTCCGCGGCACGAGCACCGGTCGAGCGTGGTGTCGCACGACTGAAGTCATGGCGGATCTTCCGCAGGGCCCGATGCAGTCCGAATCGAATCTCGTCAATCACCGCCGTCGTCCTCACCCTGGAGCGGCAGCGCTGAAATGGCTCAGTAGTCGGTGGTCAGCAGCTTGCGAAGACTTGTTGTTGGCCCCGGTGAGGACCGATAGGTGGCCCCGATGGGCCACAGGTGGCGCGCGCATCCTATGAATCCTGACATTCCGGGGCACCGGGGCGGCGCCGATCCAATCGGATCCGATGGCGATTGATGACAGGGTTTGACGACAGATGGGCTCCGTTCCTCCGCACGGACAGGGCCACGATGGCGAACCTGAACTACAAACGGGTCTCGACCGACCAACAGTCGACCGCCCGCCAGAACCTCGTCCTGGCCGAGGCCGGGATCGAGGCCCCGGTCGTCTTCGAGGAGGACGCGGGCACCGTCAGCGCCTCCACCCGGTCCACCGCCCGAAGTTCGGCGAACTGCTGACCTACGCGCGGCCGGGCGACACCGTGCACATCTCCGAGATGTTCCGCCTCGTGCGCGGCACCCAGCACATCCTCGACGTGCTCGACGTCCTCCACACCGGCCGCCTCGCCCTGTGCATCCACGACGGCGCGTTCTCCACGATGGACCTCACCGCCCGCCACCCGCGCACCGGCGAGCTGCTGTCCACGGTGAAGTTCATGGTGCAGACCCTCGCCGCCGTCGGCGAACTCCAGCGCGACCTCCAGCGCGAGCTGACTTACGACGGGCTGCGCGCCGCCGAGGCCAGGGGCAGCAAGGGCGGCCGCCGCCCGGCCGTCCCGGCCGGGAAGACCGACACCGTGCGCACGGCCTACCTGGGCGGCCGGTCCATCGCCGCACTGGCCCGCGAACACGGCGTCAGCCGCAGCGCCATCCGTACTGCCGTCGCCGACCTCATGCCCGAGCGCACCGCCGCCGGCCGCGAGGACGCCCCAGCCCCGAAGCTGCCGGTCACCCTCGACATGCCGAGCAAGGTCGCCGACTTCCTCCGCGCGGCCGAGCCGGAGCCCGCCGAGCGGGCCGCGCTCGACCATGGCGTGGCCGTGCGGCGCGGCCGGGGCTACACCCTGCGCGTCAGCGCCGCGCCCGCGGTCCACCGCCGGCTCCTCGCCCGCTGCCAGCCCCTCAACGGCGCCCAGGGCGTCCCGGTCGTCCCGGCTCAGCGCAAAGCCCGCCGCGAGTACGAGAACCGCGTCAACGCCCTCGTGGCCGACGCCCGGCACTGAAGGGCCGTCAGGACCGCAGCCCCGAACGTTACGTAGAGCTACACGCCACCTGGCCGTAGCCAATGCGAGAACAGGGCCGAATCACTCGCACGAATGAAGAATTGACATTTATAACATGCACGACATATCGGCGTGGCCGATCTTAATTTTGGCATACCAGACATTACGCTGCCGCCGTTGATCAGCGACGTCGAAAGGAATGCCATGGCTCTCGAACCCGATCATGGCCGTCAGTCGGCCGCGAAGTCCGTGCTCCCACGCTTGAAGTCCCGTGCCGGCGGACGCCTGGGACGGCTACGGGCCGTCGTCGTGGCCGGTGCCCTGCTCGCCGGGCTGAGTCCGGTGGCGGCCGGTGCGCCGCAGGCCGCCGCCGCGACACGGCACAAGGACGATCCGACGCAGTACTGGAACAAGGTCCTGCTCCAGACGTTCCGCAATGCGCGGGGCTGGGACGCCTCGCCCGGCAAACTCTCCAGGTCCGGGGCGATGGTCTTCGCGGCGATCTACAACGCGGAGAGCGCCTATCAATACACGTACGGAACCTTGGAGTACGAGCCGTACCTCAGCCGGCCGCTGGAGTATGCCCACAGACACTCGCGGCCGCGTCGGCACGAGGAGGAGCGGCTGATCGACCGCACGGCGTACCGGATGATCTCGCAGCTGTACCCGGGCGATCAGGACTATATCGACACCAAGTACAAGGCCCGGACCGGCCGCTCTCCCTACGCCTACGACCCCCTCGACCGCCTGGTGGTCGACCGCGTGGTGAGGCAGATCAACAAAGCCCGGGCGAACGACGGTTCGGACAACCCGGACGTCTACAGCGGCGACACCACCACACCTGGAGCCTGGCGGCCGACGGGTGAAGAGGCGACGGATGACGAAGGGGCCTGCAAGCAGCCGAGCGACGCGGTGACCCCGAACTGGGGCAAGGTGAAACCGTTCGTGCTCCGCTCCGGCTCGCAGTTCCGGCCTCCCACCCTGCGAGGCTTCACTTCCTACGCCGATCTGGTGACCAGCCCGGAGTACGCGGCCCAGCTCGACGAGGTGCGACGGGTCGGTGCCGTCGACTCCACCGAGCGCACCTTCGAACAGACCGTTGTCGGCTGGTTCTGGGACCATGACCTGAACGGCACCTACCACCCCCCGGGACAACTGCTCGAGCTGACCGGGATCGTCGCCAAGAAGTTCGAGCTCGACACGTACGAGACCACCCACTTGTTCGCGCTGTCGGCGCTGTCGTTGGCGGATGCCGGGATCGCGGCCTGGGACTCCAAGTACGACACCCCGATCAACGAGTGGCGCCCGGTGTCCGCGATCCAGGCGATGGGCGGCGCGAACGCGAACTGGCAGCCTCTCAGCGCGGACCGCGAAGGGGCACCGTTCACCCCGTGCTTCCCCGCCTGGACCTCCGGGCATGCCAACTTCACAGCTGCGTGGGCAAGCGCGATGAAGCACTTCTTCGGTCGTGACGACGTCTCGTTCATCGCACACTCGGAGGACCCGCACACCATCGAGGAATACCGCAGGATGGCCAACTTCAGCCAGGTCGCCGAGGAGGGCAAGCTGAGCCGGCTCTGGCTGGGCGTGCACTTCCGCTGGGACGCCGAGGACGGGAACGAGATCGGTACCAACGTTGGCGACTACGTGTTCGCCAACGCGCTGCAGCCGACACGACACGGGCATCCGCACAAGCCCTGAAACGACTCCGCGGCCCACGCCTGCAGATGTGAAGTGGCTACTGCACCGCTCCGGACGGCGTCGGGATCACCTCGAAATCCGTTCGTCCGGAGCGGGCAGTCGTCCTACTCTCGGCCTGTGAACAGGCCCCTCGTCGCCATCCTCAGTGACGCAGGTATCTCCACCGATTCCGGGATCCCTGACTATCGGGGACCCAACGGGCTGTGGCGGCGCGATCCGGAGGCCGAGAAGCTCGTAGCGACCATCGACGCCCAACCGAACGGCAAGCGGGATCACTACTGTAACGCCCGACCCGAACCCGTACAGGGCGCATTAGCCACCGACCAATCCGAGGTCCTGCGTGGCAGCATCAGTGCGTCATACATAACATCGCACACGTTCGTCGAGCAGTGCGAGTCGAGAACGTCTGCGTCTTGCAAGGATTGAGCTTAGCGAGCATGATCAAAAATGTCCGACCGAAGTCGACTGTGGTCGCCATGGTGGTCGCCGGAGGCCTTCTCACCTTCGCCCCCAGCGCTAGCGCGGCTGGGAACTGCACCCACTACGGCGTCCCCGGTTACATACAGTACTTTTCTTCCGCAAGAAGCGCTGGCTCCGGCTGACATCGTCGGGTGACATCAACGGCGCCGAACGCGGGCACCCATGCACGGCCCGGCACGTTCGACCCGAGCACCCGCCAACACCACTGGGCCGCACTCGGATCGAACTCCTAAAGCGGGTGTCAGCCGAGCCAGCCCACACCGAAGCGTCGGCCCACCGTCGTGCCGGACAACCGTCATGCAGGGAGCCACCGACGCGCGCTCGTCGGTGGCTCTCGCCCTGCTAGGCCTCAGTCCTGTTGGATTCGCCGAAGATCGCGTCCATCGCCTCGGCGCCCTCGGTGATGACCGGGCGAATCTGCTTGCGGTAGATAGCCTCAGTCGTCTGGGTGCCGCTGTGCCCGACGACCCGGGCGATCACCTCCAAGGGGATGCCGTGGTCAGAGAGCAGAGAGACGAAGCTGTGCCGCAGCTCCCGAGGTGTCCACTGTTCCGGATGTGGGAATCGCGCAGCTTCGAGCATGGCTCTGAAGCTGCGGCGCACGGTGAACGCGCTGCGCTGCTCGCCACTGTCGGTTCCAAAGACGTAGCTGTCTTCCTGCCGGGTGAGTCCGAGCGTTTCTCGTCGCTGTTGCTGGGCCTCCCGGTGTGCCACGAGAACAGCGACGAGTTGGCGCGGCACGGCCAGGGTTCGCCGACTCGTTCTCGTCTTGGTCTTCCCTTGGCGACGCACCGAGCGCCATACCTCAATGTGTGGAGCAGTGCCGGCCGGTGGAGCTAGGTGGAGCCTTGCCTGGAGCCGGGGGAGCCAAACGGGGAGCCAAACGCGGCGACATGAGGCGGCTTCCCGCGGACGACTACGGACGTCAGCATGCCGAAACGCGTGGTCAGACGCTTGCGCTACGCAGCGATCCTGAGCCCCCTCTTACCCCACCCTTAAAGCGACCATAAGGATCGCCTTCACCCGCTCCCAGCAGCGGATTTCGCCCTTCCGAGCGGCTAGCTTGCTGATCGCCGGGGCGGGGTCCCCAGCGTCGGTGCCGTCGTTCGGGGGGCCGCACCGCCGTCGTGGGACCCGCCCGCAGTTCCCCCATATGCCGCTGTTGTTGAAGGAGATCGTCACCATGACCGCTCGCCGTAGGGCCGCCGCCGTCGCCGCGTTCGGGATTGCGCCGCTCGCGCTGACCGGGTTGGCCGCGTCGCCGGCCGTTGCGCATGGATCGATGACGGATCCGGTGAGCCGGGTGTCCGCCTGTTACGCCGAGGGGCCGGAGAGCCCCGACTCGGCGGCGTGCAAGGCGGCGGTCGCCGCGAGTGGGACGCAGGCGTTCTACGACTGGAACGAGGTCAACATCGGTGACGCCGCGGGCCGTCACAAGGAGCTGATCCCGGACGGGAAGCTGTGCAGCGCGGGGCGGGACAAGTACAAGGGGCTGGATCTGCCGCGGGCCGACTGGCCGGCGTCGAAGCTGGCTGCGGGCAGTCACACGTTCCACTACAAGGGAACGGCCCCGCACAAGGGCTCGTTCGAGCTGTACATCACGAAGGACGGTTACGACCCGTCGAAGCCGCTGAAGTGGTCGGACCTGGAGGCGCAGCCGTTCGCGAAGGTCACCGACCCGAAGTTGGTGAACGGGGAGTACATATTCGACGGCATCGTGCCGGCCAAGTCCGGGCGGCACCTGGTCTACTCGATCTGGCAGCGGTCCGACTCCCCCGAGGCGTTCTACACCTGCTCGGACGTCGTCTTCGGCCAGGACAGCGGCGGCTCCGCGCCGGACGGTGGCACCGCGCCCGCGCCGACCGCCTCCGCGCCGAGCGACGAGCAGATCGAGGCCGGCGCCGACGAGTCCACGGTGGACCACGGCGGTCACGGCGGTGACGGCGGTGACGGCGCGGAGGAGCACTCCGAGCAGCCGTCCACGGCTACGGCCGCGCCGGAGGCGGAGGGCGAGCCGTCGGAGGCCCCCGCTTCCAACGCCCCCGAGGCCAACGGTGCCGGTGAGAACCTCGCCGAGACCGGCGGCGACAGCAGCACCCCGTACCTCGCCGTCGGCGGTGCCGCGGTGCTCGCGCTCGGTGCGGCCGTGATGTTCGGTACCGTCCGCCGCAAGGCGTCCCGCTGATCCACGAAGAGCTGATCCGCGCACAGCCGGTCCGCGCACAGCAGGGCCACGCACAGCCGGTCCGCGAGATGTCGTACTGACGAGGAGGGGTGCCGTCCGACGGGCGGCCCCCCTCCTCGTTTCGTGCCTACTCGAAGACCGACGCGCAGGTCGTCGGGGTGGCGTGCGCCGGGTCGAGGGCGTTGACCACCTCGTGGTAGGCGATCCGGTCCCACAGGCCGATCGCCACGTGCTCCGAGAAGTCAAGGGCGCACAGATCCTGAAGGGTTACGTTCCGGACGCCCAGGCCGTCGAGGAACGCCGAGCGGTACGGGGTGACGACCTCGTCGTACTTGGTGGCGATGACGGTGTACCGCACGCCCGGAACCGTGTCGCCGCCCGCGTTGAGCTTGGTGAGGAACGCGGAGCCCGCGATCTGGTCGGCGAGGCCGGGGGTCGAGGACTTCAGCAGGTCCGCGGCGCCCGGGAAGTACGGGAGCAGGCCGGCGAGCCCGTTGAGCGTGGTGCCGTGGTTGTCGGGCGCGAGGCCGACGAGGGCGTTCACCTTGTCCGCGCCGCCCAGGAACTTCAGGTAGTGGCGCGGCATCATGCCGCCCTGCGAGTGTCCGACCATGTCGGCCTCGGCGGCGCCGGTCGCGGCGAGGACCTTGTCGACGTACGCGTCGAGCTGCTCGGCCGACTTGTCGATGGGGCCGAGGCCGTGGAAGAACGGGACGCCCGGCAGTTGGCCGTAGTCGAGCGAGAAGACG
Source organism: Streptomyces sp. NPDC001970 (assembly GCF_053594115.1). Taxonomy (NCBI): domain Bacteria; kingdom Bacillati; phylum Actinomycetota; class Actinomycetes; order Kitasatosporales; family Streptomycetaceae; genus Streptomyces; species Streptomyces sp. NPDC001970. Next base: position 35,068 of record NZ_JBSFDW010000029.1, read on the forward strand.
CAGTAGCCCCGGTGGACGAGGTACGGCGCGAGGGCGAGCCAGTTGTCGACGGAGTTCCCGAAGGTTCCGTGGACGAGGATCACGGGACGGGGATGGGCGGCGGACGGCTTGCAGGAGTAGTTGTTCCAGCCACTCGTCGGGCCGGCGGCGGTGGTGGCCGCGGTGGCGGTGGCAGCGGGGGCGAGACCGATGGCAGCGGCCAGCAGCAGGGCGGCGAGCGGTCTGAGGGCACGCTTCCAGGGAAGTTTCCGGGGCAGCATCGGGCGATCTCCTTGCGGCTCAAGGGAATGGCGATGACTGGGGATGTGGGGATTCCCTGCGGCCCGGACCACAAGAGAGAGCTGTGCTCATGCCAACGTACGCACGAGTAACCAACCCTGGGAAGTTACGCGTCGGTAAAATGTGAGGGATGGTCAGAGGACCGCTGATATGAGGAAAGATCCGTTACGCGGCCAGTGAGCCCGGAATGACCGCCCGTGGACCGAACCTTGCACGGGCCAGGTCGGCGACCGCCTCGCCCCGGCGGGCCTTCTCGTCGGCCGGGTCGAACGTGAGCTGATGCGCGGCGTCGTCGGCCGGGATCAGCTCCTCGGCGCGCAGGGCGAGGGCGCGGTCACGAGGGCGCTGCAGGCCGAGGCCATCGAGGAGGGAAGCGCGTGGGTTCGCGGATTCCTGGAGGCGTTCGAGCGGGAACTCGTGCCGTTTATGACGGTATTGGCGACGTCCCCAGCGTGTTGGCTGGGGACTTGCCAGTGGCCATGTACGTGAGTTGCGGACGTCGTTCGGACGCGAGATTGGGAGTCGCACGCCCGCGCGAATACCCGATGTACGCGACTTCGGGTTCTGGCTCAACTTCCGTGGTCCGTGACCGTGGGTTACCGGTCAGATCTCGAAGAGAGCTTCCTCTTGTGGCGGGACCGGAGGGTCGAGGACGTCGCGGAGGCGGACGATGCCTTGGCGCCATTTCGGACCGTGCGCAGCATCGCCCCACAGGTCGGCGAGTTCAGACGTCTCAGCGACGATCCGGTCCAGAGCATCGACTGCGAGCGTTCGGAGGTCTGCGGGGAGTTCTGGGATCGGTTCCGAGGGGCCGTAGTTTGAACACGTCGGTTCGCCCTCAGGATGCTGTGCGACAACCAGGGCCGCCGCGGCAACGGCTCGCTCGGCGTAGGCGGCGTCCAGTTCGCCCGCAGGGTTGGTGGCTCGTTCGAGCACGCTGCGGATCACGGGCTCGCGTTCTTCCATGGATGCGTCGTCCAAGTTGCCGCCGAAGTCGGCGGCGGTGTCGTTGTCGAAAGGGCCGATGTCCCAGGTGCCCACATGATCTCCTCCCGTGGCTGTCCGGGGATCCTCTCGCTGGCCACCGACAGTGACGTCATGACGCAAGCAGTACCCGCTTACGCAGGAGCTCGAAGCCAGCGCGTCCATACATCTGCCGCTTGATCATTTTGATGCGATTGACACGGCCCTCGACGACGCCTGAGCTCCACGGCAGGGTCAGGCCCGCGGTAACGGCTGCGAGTTCGCGTTCAAGGCCGTTGGTGAAGGTATTCAGGCTGGGCAGGTCGTCGGCTCGGACCGCCGCTATCCACTCGGGGAGCCGTTCCCCCTGGAGCTCCGTGAGCATCTGCCCGAAGCAACGGACGTGCCTGGCGAGGGCATTTAGTTCGGGGCAGTGAGCGAGGACGGACTTGAGCTTCAAGCCCTCGTTCTCCGGAAGTGCGTCAGGGTGGGTCAGGATCCAACCGGCAACAGTCCTGGAGACGGCGGCCGACCGCCCGGCACGGTGTCCCGGAAGCGACGAAGGTATGCGGGGACGGCCCCGTATCCACCTGCGTGGCCGTGCGTCTGGATCTCCTGCCAGAGGGTCCGGGCGTTCATGCAGCCCTCGGCCCCACCGCTCGTGCAAGTACGGCGTGAAGTCGTCGAGCTTCGTCCGCCTGCGGAGGGATGAGGCTGGTGAGCCGGACCCCGGCGCGCAGCAGCTGTAGCGGGACCCGGATGTTGACCCGGCTCGCCCCGTCGCCGCCGGAGTCGTCCGCCGCGTTCACCACCACGCGCAGGTACTTGGCCGGGGTTTCGGGCGGGATGTGGCTCCCGGCGGAGACTCGGGCTGTTCTCGTTCGAGGGCGTCGAGCAGCCGCTCGGCCTCGTCCGCGGTGATCTTGCCCTCGGCCGGCATCTGCAGGATCTGGCGGCGCTGCTCGTTCATTGTTGCTCCTTGCTCTGACTCATCTGACGCTTACCAGTACGGCCGTTCGGCCCTGCTCGATCTCGATCCGGGTGCCGGGCAGCGCCCACAGCAGTTGCCCGGTGCCGCGCAGCGCGCCCACCGGGCTGACCCGGGTGGCGAGGCATGTGACCAGTCCGGCCGGCACGGCGAGCAGCAGCAGCGTTGACAGCAACAGCAGTACCGGCAGGACAGGGACGTACAGCCGCAGCCGGCGGCCGTCGGGACGGTGATAGCGCACCGTCACCAGCTGCGGGATCATCGGGGCCTCTCCAGCTCGGCCAGCGCCTCCTGGGCGCTGATCTCCCCCCGTCGCAGGCGGTCAACGACGTCGGCGGCGCCGGTGGATGCCGGGTCGGTGTCGACGAAGTCGAGGTGCTTGGCGATCCGGTTCAGCCTGGACTTGATCGTCGGGTAGCCCACCCCGAAGATCCGCTCCATCTCCTTGAAGCCGAGCGGGCCGACCGAGGCGATCGACCCGGACGTCATGGCGACGACCGACAGGATCTCGATCGCGGTGGGCCCGGCCGGAGAGTCCTGGTTCTGCTCCTTCAGAGGCTGCGGGCGGTGATGTCGCCGCGGGAGGTGGTGGCGCGGATGTCGAGTTCGGGGGTGCCATCGTTCTTGAGGGCGTTGCTGACGCGGCCGTAGTCGGTGCCGGCGTCCAGGGCGGCCGAGACGCCGGCGGCGACGGCGATGGAAATGTCGCCGGACTGGGTGCGGAGCACGACGGTGCCGCGCACGGCCTCGGTGATCCGGATGTCGCCCCTTGCGGTGCTGATCTCCGCGGGGCCGCCCAGCCGGCCGACCTCGACGTCGCCGTCGATCGCAGTGAGGCGGACGCTCGCGGCCTCGTCGATCTTGATCTGGCGGTACGCGCCGTCGAAGGCGACGTCGCCGAGGCGTCCGACGCCGCGGAGCTCGGCGCTGGCGGCCTTGGCCTCGACGCGGGAGCCGGCGGGCAGTTGCACGGTGACCTCGATGGATCCGGAGGGGCCCAAGAGCTGGTTGTCGGGGGCCGGGGCCGTGATCCGCAGGACGCCGTCGGCGTATTCGACCGTGGTCTGCTCAGCCGCCTTCACGTCGCGGCCCTTCGAGGGGTTGGCGGGCAGGACCTCGACGGTGGTGTCGGCGCGGTCTGCGGCGATGAACTGGACGCGTCCGGCGGGGATGTCCAGGACGGCGGAGACCGGGGCGGGGGTGTCGAACTTCTGCATCGTGCTCTCCTGTGCTCGCTCGTTGTTTCTGACACCGGAAACGCTACGTTGCATTCCAAGTTCTAGCAACACACCCGTTGCACAGGATCGATATATATGCAGGTAGAGTCCGGGAAACTGTTGCAACGACCTTGAGAGTAATGCAACGACAACCGCCCTGAGCATTGCAATGGATGAGGAGTGAACGCTATAGTGGGGGGATCAGGGACCGCCACGAAGGATCACCAAGGAGATCGCGATGCCGGGAGGCAGGCTCACCCAGCAGGAACGCCAGCAGATCGCGCTGGGGCTGGCCGACAGCCTCCCCTACGCCGAGATCGCCCGACGCCTCGACCGTCCGACCTCGACGATCACGCGTGAGGTGATGCGCAACGGCGGCCCCACCGCCTACCGCGCCGACCTGGCCCACCGCGCCACCGAACGCCGCGCCCACCGGCGCAGGCAGGCCGCGCCCCGGGGGGCGGAGACGTCCCCGCAGATCCACGGACGCGACGCCGAGGCCGTGGCCGAGTACGAGGAGACGTTCACCACCGTCCTCATGGCTTCGGGCCTGCCCAAGATGACGGCCCGGGTGCTCACCTGCCTGTTCACCACCGACGCGGGCAGCCTCACCGCGTCCCAGCTCGCCCAGCGCCTCCAGGTCAGCCCGGCGTCCGTCTCCAAAGCGATCGCCTTCCTGGAGAGCCAGAGCCTCGTCCGCCGAGAACGCGACGAACGCCGCCGCGACCGCTACGTCGTCGACGACGAACTCTTCTACCAGGCGACGATCGCCAGCGCCCGATCCAACGACCAGCTCGTCGAAACCGCACGCCAAGGCGTCGCCATCCTCGGCCCCCACACCCCCGCCGCCACCCGCCTGGAGAACATCGCCCGCTTCCTCGACTTCATCAGCGAAAGCATCACCCGCGCCGCCGAACAGGCCCGCGAAGTCCTCCGCACCAAACCCGAAACGACGTCGAACGACACCGCCCAACCACGTCCAGACCACGGATAGACAGCCGTCTCGATCGCCACAGCCATGAGACGAAGCCGGCTGCGTCCTCGGGGAAACATCATGGCGGCCGTGAAGGTCCGTCTCGCGGGCGGCCAGGACATCACCGCCGCAATCACCAAGGACGCGGTCGCCGACCTGGGTCCGGCCGCCGGCACCTCCGTCCTCGCGCTGATCAAGTCGACCGCGATCTCCCTCGCCACCGCCTGATCAACACCCGCTTGCCCGTGGGCCCGTCCCTTGAGGGGCGGGCCCACGCGCATACCTGTCGGCCGACACCCGCCGACCATCCAGATCCCACTCCCTCACGCGCAGAACGCCGCCGCAGGGCCCACCGTCCCCGGCCCGAACCGGGCGTTGAGAGCGTCCACGACGGGTTCCATGCGCAGCTGTGCCTCGCGCCCCTGGTCCAAGGTCAGTTGCGTGGACGCGTGGACGGCGTCGACGACCTCAGCCGTCAGAGCAACCCGCCGGATCCGTGCCCGCTGCAGCCCGAATCCGTCCAGGACACCACTCACCACCTGCCGCAGGTCATCGGTATGAGCGGACACGGAGGCCAATCTGCGGGAGCGGGAGATCTCCTGTCGATCCGCCAGCCGCACAGCCACGGTCAGCGACCGGGCAGCCTGCCGGCGCGACCGCATCAGCGCTCCCAGCTCGGCGGACAACCGCAAGGACGCAGCACGCACCTGCCGGCCATCGAGCACATCCACCGGAAAGTCCGTCCGCACGCAGACCGACCGGGGCGCACGCCCCGCAACGACGCTCAGACGGTCCACCCCACGGGCGCGTTCTTGCAGTTCACGGCCGGCCCGGCCCAAAATCCGCGCGGCGGTCACCGCCGGCAGTTCGGCAAGCTGCCCGATGGTCGCCACGCCCAGCCGCGTGAGCGCCTCGGCCTGCACTCGGCGAATCCCGTACAACTCCGCAACCGGCAACGGACCGAGAAACCTCCCCACCTCACCCGGCGCCACGTACCGGACGCCCCCGTCTCCGGTGCGAGCTGATGCCATGGCCGCCGTCGTCCACGACGGGCCGGCACCGATCACCGTACCCACCCCGTACAACGCAGCAGCCTGAAGCCTCACCCTCTGCGCCAGCTCGACAGGACCGACGCCAAACAGCCTCAACGAACCTCCCACCTGGGCAACTGCTGCCGACGGCGCCAACGGCTGCACCAAGGGGGTGAACCGCTCGATCACCGTCATGATCTCGGCAAGTCCACCACGCTCGCGGAGCCGCACGTGAAAGAAGAGGGGATCGCTCATCGCCCGCACTCCGTACCGTAGGACTGCCCCCGGTCCGGCAACCCGACGGAGCATCGCGGCAGGATGGGCCGGTGCCCGGCGAGTTCACGCCCTGCAGGGTGCGAGAATCCAGGAACCGGTCGGCTTCGGTTCGGTCCGGCTCCGATGACGCAGTCGGCGCCGTACAGGGCGAGCACCCGCACCCGTATCAGCGAGGCGAGGCCGGCGGCATCGCGTCCGAAGTAGCGCAGCGCGCCCCGCACATCGACGAGCGCCCCGTCCGGCGGCGCCGCCTCGACCACGGGCGTGAACGCGCCGAGCAGCCCCGCGTACGCGGCCCCGTCCGGCGGCCCCCCGCCGGGCTTGCGGAAGCGCAGGTACAGAACGGACGCTTCCGGTGCGCCCGACTCGTCGGCCGCCTCGGGCGAGGCTGCCTTCCGCGGGTCCGTCCGTTCCCTCGTCATCCCGCGCTCCCCGGACTCTGGTGCCACAACTTCCTTACGGGCGCGGTCCCTTCACCCGCCGGGCGGAGGTCCGCCCAGGCGTTCATCTCGTAGCCGGTGGACATGCGGATGGTGCGGTCCGCAGGCGAGGCGGCAGGTCCGGCGGAATCCGTCGCGGCCAGCCGCTCGGCCACCGCGTCGAGACCGCCCGTACGCCGGACCTCGATCAGGTCCGCGAGGTTCCAGGCCGCCGAGCCGACCACGCTGAGGCTGCGCGGGCCCCGGCGCTGGACCACTCCCCGCACCAGGAGCAGCCAGGAGTGGAAGACGGTGTGCGCGCACGCCTCGTGGCTGTCGTCGAAGAAGGCCAGGTCGACCAGCCCCGTACCGTCGTCCAGGGTGGTGAAGATGACCCTGCGGCCGGAGCGGATCGGCGGGGTCTGGGTGGCCGCCTTGGCGCCCGCGACCAGCACGGTCGTGCCGTGTTCGGCGTCACGCAGCCGCCGCGCGGGGATCGCGCCCAGCTCGTCGAGGAAGGCGTGGTGGTCCGCCATCAGATGGCGGGACGCGTCCATGCCGAGGACGCCGAGCTCGGCGCTGAGCCGTTCGGCCTCGTTGAGGTCGGGCAGGCCGACGGGCGCGGTCCTGCGGCCGCCGCCCAGGGGCAGTTGGCCGCCGTGGGAGGCCAGGCCCCGTTGCGTGCGGTGGAGTTCGGCCAGGTGCAGCATCAGGTCCCGGCGGTTCGCGCCGAATTCGTCCAGCGCGCCGACCTGCGCGAGCCGTTCCGCGACCGGCCGCCCCGGCCGCGCCCGCTCCCAGAAGTCCAGCAGGGACGCATACGGCTGCCCCTCCTCGATCCGCGCCGCCTCCGCCTCGCTGATGCCATGGACATCGGAGAGCGCGAGGCGAATGCCCCACTTTCCATCAGACATCAGTTCGATTCGATAGGCGGCCGCCGACCGGTTCACATCCAGCGGCAGCACCGGCACTCCCCGCCGCCGTGCGTCCGCCAGCAGCAGCCGCTTCGGATACATCCCGGGGTCGTGCGTGAGCAGCCCCGCGTAGAAGGCCGCGGGATGGTGCGCCTTGAGCCACGCCGACTGGTACGTCGGCACGGCGAAGGCGACCGCGTGCGCCTTGCAGAAGCCGTACGAGCCGAACGCCTCGATGATCTCCCAGGCCCGCGCGATCACTTCGGCCGTGTATCCCTTCCGCTCCGCCTGCTGCGCGAACCACACCTTGATCCGCCCCTGCGACTCCGGGTCGGAGAGCCCGCGCCGCACCCGGTCGGCCTCGTCCCGGCCGCACCCGGTCATGATGTTCACCATCTCGATGATCTGTTCGTGGAAGACGACCACCCCGTACGTCTCCCCCAGCGGCCCGGCCAGATCCGGGTGCGGGAAGCGGACCGGTGCCCGCCCGTGCCGGGCCTCGATGAACGGCCGGACCATGTCGGCGGCGACCGGCCCCGGACGGAACAGCGAGATGTCGACGACCAGGTCGTGGAAGGTCGCGGGCTGCAGTCTGCCGACCAGATCGCGCTGGCCGGGCGACTCGATCTGGAAGCAGCCCAGCGTCTCGGCGGAGCGGATGAGCTGGTACGTCGCCGGGTCACCCGGCGGTACCTGCCCCGGGTCGTCCAGGTCGATCCGCTCACCCGTCGCCCGCTCGACCTCGGCGACGGCGTGCGCCATCGCGGACTGCATCCGCACGCCCAGCACGTCGAGTTTGAGCAGCCCGAGGTCCTCGACGTCGTCCTTGTCGAACTGGGACATCGGGAAGCCCTCGCCGCTGGTCGGCATCACGGGCGTACGCCGCAGCAGCGAGACATCCGAGATGAGCACCCCGCACGGGTGCATGGCGACGCCGCGCGGCAGCGCGTCCAGGCCCTCGACCAGCTCCCACAGCCTGCGGTGTCCGCCCTTCTCCTTCGCCACCTCGCGCAGTTCGGGCAGCTCCGCCATCGCCGCGCGGGCGTCGCGCGCGCGGATGTGCGGGAACGCCTTGGCCAGCCGGTCGATCTCGGCCGGGTCCATGCCGAGCGCGGCGCCCACGTCCCGGATCGCGTGCCGCACCCGGTAGGTCTCGGGCATGGCGACGGTGGCGACCCGCTCCTCGCCGAAGCGGTCGATGATCGCGCGGTAGACCTCCAGCCGGCGCGCGGACTCCACGTCGATGTCGATGTCGGGCAGCACGAACCGGCGCTTGGACAGGAAGCGCTCCATCAGCAGGCGCTGCTCGACCGGGTCGGCGTGGGCGATGCCGAGCAGATGGTTCACCAGTGATCCGGCGCCGGAGCCGCGTGCGGCGACCCGGATGCCCATCTTCTTGATGTCGTCGACGACCTGAGCAACCGTCAGGAAGTACGAGGCGTTGCCGTGGAAGCCGATGATGTCCAACTCGGAGTGCATCCGCTCCCAGTAGGCGCGGGCATCGGGCCTGCGGTCGTAGCCGTGCAGCACCATCCCGGCGGCGGCGCGGGAGGCGAGGACGCGCTGCGCGCTGCGCTGCCCGGCGCCGACGAGATGCGGCTCGGGGAAGTAGACGGACCCCATGCCCAGATCGCCTTCGGGGTCGACGAGGCACTCGGCGGCGGTCTCCTCGGTCACGGTGAGCAGCCGGTGCGCGGCGTCGCGCCGCCATCCGGCCGCCTCGGCGATCCGCTCCGCCGCGCGGTACATCTCGTCCGCGCCCTTGAGCCAGCGCTCTCCGCTGTCCAGGCCCTTGGCCGGGTCGACCGGGACGAGCCGGCGGGCCGCGTCCAGGACGTCGGCGACCGGGCCCTGGCCGGGGTCGGCGTACCGTACGGCGTTGCTCAGCACGGCCCGGACGCCCTGCTCGGCGGCGAAACCGGCGGTACGTGCGGCGAGCCGCAGCGAGCCGGGGCCCGTGCCCGCAAGGCCGTGGTGCACCACTTCGAGGCGCAGGGCGTCGCCGTACCGCTCCCGCCAGGGGGCGAGCAGCCGGGCCGCCCGGTCGGGGCGGCCTGCGGCCAGCGCCCCGCCGACCTCGGATGCGGGGCCGAGCAGCACGGTGAGCCCGTCCCGGGCCCCGGGAGCATCCAGCGCGTCCCACTCGACGACGGGCCGATCGGCCGCGGTGTGCGCGGCAGTGATCAGCCGGCAGAGCTCCGCCCAGCCGGCCGCGCCGTCGCGGGCGAGGAAGGTGACCCGGGGGGTCGACTCGTCGACGAAGGCTCCGCCGCGCACCGGTGTGCGCCGCCGCGCGGCGGTCGTGGGCGCCTGCTCCCGTACGGCGAGCTCGGCACCGAACAGCGGACGCACCCCCTCCCTGGCGCAGGCCTTGGCGAACCGGACCGCGCCCGCGAGGGTGTTGCGGTCGGTCAGGGCCAGTGCGTCCATGCCCCGCTCGGCGGCGCGCTCGGCCAGCCGCTCCGGGTGCGAGGCTCCGTACCGTACGGAGAATCCGGACACGGTGTGCAGATGCGTGAACCCGGGCATCCGCACCTCCTGGATCAATCCGTTCTCACCTCCCCCTCGCCTCCACCATAGACCAAGTTTCGAACAACCGTGCGATAGCTGCGGCCCTCATGTCCCATCCGACACCCGATCCCGCCCCACCTGCGCAAACGGTGTACGGGACGCCCGTGCGCGACACCCGCGCGCCACGGCGGACGGGCACAGGAGCCGGCGTCACAGCGGGCGGTCCCGGGTGCCATCGGGGGGAATGTCGATCGCGTCACGTTGGCCGCCGCTCCCCGGGTGGTACGAGTCGGGTCGTGCCGGGAGGTGGCGACGGGCAGCTGCCGGGGCGCACGGGCGGCGAGCCGCCGGTCGCGCCCGTCCTGCGCACGGCCGCCGCCTACTCCTGGCGCGTGCTGGTCGTGGGAGCCCTGGTGTACGCCGTCTTCTCGGCCCTCGGGCGCTTTCACGAGCTCGCCGTCGCCGTCTTTCTCGGGCTCGTCGTCACCGCGATGCTCCGGCCGGTGGCCGATCTGCTGGCCCGCAGGCTGCCTCGACCGCTCGCCGTCGCCGTCGCGCTGATCGGCAGCATCGTCGTCGTCCTCGGCATCCTGGCCCTCATCGGCGAGACGGTCGCCGAAGAGCGGGGCACGCTGCAGCGGGAGTTCGGCGACGGCATCGAGAGAATCGAACGCTGGCTGGAACAGCCGCCGTTCCGGCTGAACCCGGAGGCGCTCACGGACGTCCAGTCCCGGATCGGCCGGTTCCTGTCCAGCCACCGCTCGACGGTCATCAGTACGGCCCTGAGCGGCGCAGGGCGGCTGGTGGAGGTGCTGACGACGCTCGCGCTGGCGCTGTTCTGCTCGGTCTTCTTCCTGCACTCGGGCGACCGGCAGTGGGGCTGGTTCTGCGCCCAGCTTCCGGTGTCCGTGCGGGAGCGGGTGTCGGTGGCGGGCAGCACGGCGTGGAAGACGTTCACCGGATACACGCACGGCATCGTGCTCATCGCGGCGACCAACGCGATCCTCGTCGGCGTGGCCCTCTACCTTCTCGGCGTGCCGCTCGCGGTGCCCCTCGCCCTGCTGGAGTTCTTCGCCGCCTTCATTCCGCTGGTCGGCTCGCCCATCGCCCTCGCCGTGGCGGCCGTGGTGGCGCTGGCGACCGAGGGGCCGGTCATCGCGGCCGTCGTCGTCGCGCTGATCGTGATCATCGGCCAGATCGAGGGGCATCTGCTGCACCCGATCGTGATGAGCTGGGCCGTCCGGCTGCACCCGGTGGTCGTCGCGCTGTCGGTCGTCGGCGGGGCCGTCGCCGCCGGAGTGATCGGCGCTGTCGTGGCCGTACCGCTGGTCTCGGTCCTCTGGTCGGCCCACCAGGCCCTGCGCACCCTGCCCGGCAAGGGCCCGCCCGCCCCTGACGGGCGCGCCGGGCCGCGGGCGAGCTGAGGGGTACGGGGTACCTGCGACACCCCGTACCCCTCGGCCACAGGCGTCAGCCGATCTGCGCGCCGAAGACCTCCAGCGCCTCCGTCACCGGCTGGAAGAACGTCTCGCCGCCCGACGAGCAGTCGCCGCTGCCGCCCGAGGTCAGGCCGATCGCGGAGTCGTCGGAGAAGAGCGAGCCGCCGCTGTCGCCGGGCTCGGCGCAGACGTTCGTCTGGATGAGGCCGTTGACGATCTGGCCGTTGCCGTAGTTCACGGTCGCGTCGAGGCCGGTGACCTCACCGTCGTGCACCTGAGTGGTGGAACCGCTGCGGGTCACCTGCATGCCCACCGTCGCCTCGGCCGCCTGCGTGATCTCCTGCGAGCCGCCGTCGTACAGGTTCACCGCGCTCGGGTGCTCGGTGTCGCCGTCGTACTTGACGAGCGCGAAGTCGTTCTCGGGGAACTGCGAGTCGACCATCGTGCCGATCGCGGGCCCGCCCGCGGACTCGGACCACTCGCTGCCGGCCTCGCCGCAGTGGCCGGCCGTGATGAAGTGCGGCTCGCCGTCCTTGACGACGTTGAAGCCGAGCGAGCAGCGCCCGCCTCCACTGTGGATGGCGTCACCACCGGCGATGAAGGGCTTGAACTCCCCCGCCGTCTTCTTCAGTTCCGCCTTCTCGCCGAGCCCCTTCACGACCTCCTGGAGCTTGGTCCAGTCCGCGCCCTTGACCGTACGGTCGGCCGTGACGACCACCTTGTTGGTCACGTGGTCGGTGGCCCAGGAAGTGCCGGGGATGGTGGCGCGGTCGGTGAGGGTCTGCCGGGCGGACGTGAGTTCGGCCAGTGTGTTCCGGACGATTCTGGCCTTGCCGCCCGCCTCGCGCACGGACGTGGCGGCCTCCTCGTCCACGACGTTCACGACGAGGGCCTTGGCCTCGGCGTCGTAGTACGCGCCCGCCCCGTCGACGCCCAGCTCCTGGCCGAGCGTCGATGCGAGGTTTCCGGCCGCCGTCGCCGTCAGGATCTTGACCGTGAACTGGGGGGTTTCCTCGCTGGCGTTCGCAGTCTGGAAGGTGATTCCCGCGGCAACGAGAGCGACGACGGCTCCACCTGCCGCCGCCGCACGCTTCTTGGATATGCGTCGGTGCTTCAACATCGACCTCCTGTGGGGGCCGCGCACGGCCAAGTGGGGTGGCCGCACACGGAGGATGGGGCGCCCACTATTCCGACACCGGCCAGTAGCACACAAGGTCGACTTCAGGACGCGCACACGACCGCACGAATGCGCCCTCGGTTCGTTCACAACCATCGGTCACCACCGACGGTTTCGTTTGCGAACACCCGTTGCGATCGGGTCGTGGGCGGCGTGTGAGGACTAGTCCTGTCCGGTTTTCGTCGCTACCGAGCACTCCGCTTTCCCCGCACCGATGGGTAATCATCTCTAGGGCGGGGAATGCCAGGACAGTATTGCTGTATACGGCACATGCGGGCCGTACGGCTAAGGAGGCGGGGCTTGCGACGTCGGGTGCGCGCATCGGACGGGCGGCATCTGATGGTGGAGCGCATCGGTGATCCGCGCGGCAGACCTGTCTTCCTGCTCCACGGCACTCCGGGCAGCAGGCTCGGCCCGGCCCCGCGCGGCATGGTGCTCTACCAGCGCGGAATGCAGCTGATCGCTTACGACCGCCCCGGCTACGGCGGCTCCGACCGGCTGGAGGGCCGCAGTGTGGCCGATGTCGTCAAGGACGTACGGGCGATCGCCGATGCCCTGGGGCTCGACCGGTTCGCCGTCGTGGGCCGCTCCGGCGGCGCACCGCACGCCCTGGCCTGTGCCGCGCTGATGCCCGACCGGGTGACCAGGGCCGCCGCGCTCGTCACGCTGGCGCCACGGGACGCGGACGGTCTCGACTGGTTCGAGGGGATGGCCGCGTCCAACGTCCTCGAGTACACGAGGGCCACCGCCGACCCGGACGGGCTCACCGCCCGGTTCATCACACGCTCCGACGAGATCCGGCGGGATCCCATCAGGCTCCTCGACGATCTGCGCCGGGAGCTGACCGAGTCCGACCGGATGGTGGTCGCGGACGCCGGGGTGCGGTCGATGCTGCTCCGCAACTACCAGGAGGCGCTGCGCACTTCGGCGTACGGCTGGATCGACGACGCGCTCGCCTTCTGCAGCCCCTGGGGCTTCGATCCGGCCGAGATCAAGCCGCCCGTGCTCCTGTGGCACGGCGAGAAGGACGTGTTCTCACCGGTCGGCCACTCCCGCTGGCTCGCGGAGCGCATCCCGGGCGTGACGGCCGTACTGGAGCCGGCCGCCGCGCACTTCGACGCGCTGCACGCGCTCCCGCGGATCCTGACGTGGCTGCTGGAGCCGGATCACTGAGGCCCGGGCAGGGCGGCGCCGGTTCTCCCCCCGCCGAAGGCAGGGGAGAACCGGCGCCGTCTCACCTCACACCGCCAGCGGCTCCAGGTCCCGGTGGATCCTGCGCTCGTCCCGCGCGATCCTGGTCATCACATGGTCGTCGCCCAGCAGCCGCCCCAGCTCCTCGACGGTCTCCGTGCGCAGCGCCGCCGCCTCGTCCTTGCGGCCCAGCGCGCTGAGCGTGACGCACATGTTGGAGGCGACGGCGAGGGTCTCCGGGTGGTGGGCGCCCAGCACCTCGCGGAGTTTCCTGACCGCGCGCCGCTCGGTGTCCAGTGCCGCCTCCAGTTCACCCATGTCCGCACGGGCGTTGGCGAGATTGACCGTGCAGAACAGGGTGTGCGGATGGGCACTGCCGAGGATGTCCGTCATCCTCCTGATGGTCGGCTGCAGCAGCTCCTCCGCGAGATCGGGGGCGCCGCAGCCCCAGTGGTAGATGCCGAGGTTGTTGATCGCGGCGAGGGTGTACGGGTGCTTCTCGCCCGGCACCTCCATGTACTGGTCGACGACCTCCTGTGCCAGGTCCCTCGCGGCGACGGGCTCCCCGGCCGCGAACAGGTCGGCCGCCAGGTTCAGATCGCAGGCCAGCGAGTCCGGGTGGGCGTAGGTGTACTTGGCGCGGTAGCGGTTGCGCGTCGCGGTGGTGAGCCGGCGTGCGTCCTCCGCCCTGCCGGCCTTGCGCAGCGACACGGCGAGGCTCTTCGCCGCCGCCAGCGTGCCGGGGAAGGCCCGGCCGAGCGTCTCCTTGTAGACGTCGTACGTACGCGAGAGCAGCGCCACCGAGTCCTCGTACCGGCCGGCCTCCCGCAGGTCGCGGGCGAGTGAGGTGGCCGAGGAGAGGGTGTACGGGTGCTCGGGGCCGAGCACCTCGGTGCGCCGGTCGAAGACGTCCTGGTCGATCTCGCGGGCGCGCGCGTACTGGCCGACCATGCGCAGGTTCAGCGCGAGGTTGTTGGCCGCGGCCAGGGTGCGCGGGTGGGACTCGTGGAAGATCTGGCTGAAGCCCTCGTGGGCCTCGGTGGCCAGTTCCATCGCCTTGCCGTACTGGCCGAGCGTGCCGAGGTCCATCGCGAGGCCACTGGTGGTCATGTACGTGTGCGGATGGGACGGGCCGAGGACGGCCTGCTGCCGCTCCAGGGTCACCTCGTCCAGCTCCCGCGCCTCCACGTAACGCCCCTGGGAACGAAGGATGTTGGAGAGATGGAAGCGCAGGTACAGATACTGCAGGTCGTCGTTTCCGAGCATGTCGCGCCAGGAGTCGCGCAGTTCCTCGGCGAGCACCCCCGCGGTCTGCCAGTCGCCGCGCTTCCACAGATAGCGCACGCGGTCGATGAGCAGCCGCCTGGTCTCCGGCTCCTTGCAGAAACGGGCCTCCGAGGGGCCGAGGTGCGGCCAGATGGTGTTGAACCGCGGCCAGGTCTCGGGGTTGTCGATCGGCTCGTCGTCGTCGGGGCGTGCCCCGGCGAGGATCCGGTGGACGGCGTGCCGCGCGTCCATCTGCTCCTCCTCGCTGAGCTGGGCCCGGATGACGGCCTGGACCAGCCGGTGCACCTGGATGGAGTTGGAGACCTGGTCGACCTTGGCGAGGGCGAACCGGCCGATCTCCCGGATGACCCGGCCCAGCACGAGCTTCTCCTGGAGGGAGGAGTCGTACGGCTTGAGGGCTTCGATCATCTCCTTGCTGTAGAGGAGGTTCGCGGAGATCGGCTCGGGTGCGAAGAACGCACAGAGCTGGAGCAGCCGCACGGCCGCGGGCGAGCGTTCCTTGAGCCGCTCGATGGAGACGTTCCAGGTCGCGGCGACCGGCTCGGGATAGCCCACGGGCTGGTTGAGCGCGAGGACGCGCGGGGCCTGCTGGGCCAGCTGCTCCAGATACGCGGCGACGGGCGTCGCGGTCTCGGCGATCCACGCGGCGGCCTGCTCGACGGCGAGCGGCAGGTCTCCGACGGCGCCGGCGACCTGATCGGCGTCGTCGAGCGTCAGCCCGGGGGCGCGGCGCTGCAGGTGCTCGACGGACTCCTCGCGCAGGAAGACGTCGACGGGCAGGGCGTCGCCGTACTGGGACCAGGTCTGGTTCCTGGAGGTGACCAGGATGTGTCCGCCGCTCGGGAAGAACTTCTTCAGCTGCTCGGGGTCGTCGGCGTTGTCGAAGACCAGCAGCCAGCGCGAGGTCGGTACGCCGCGCCGCAGCAGGTCGACGGCCTCCTGGGAGGCGGCTGCCATGTCCTCGCCGCCCTGGGCGCCGAGCCGCGTGGCGAGTTCGGCGAGACCGGCGACGACGTCGTCGGGCTGCTCGGACGAGATCCACCACACCAGGTCGTAGTCGGCCATGAAGCGGTGCACGTACTCCAGCGCCACCTGGGTCTTTCCGACACCGCCGAGCCCGTACAGCGTCTGGGGCTGCGGCAGGACGACCGCCATTCCGCCGCCGAGCTGGTCGCGCATCCGCTCCAGGACGACGGAGCGTCCGGTGAAGCCGGGGTTGCGGGGCGGTGCGTTCCAGATCTTGGGGACGGTGCCGGGGAAGCGGGGTCCCGGCGGGACGCCGTCGGAGAGCTGCACGGGCCGGTCGAGGGCGCGCAGCAGAGCGGTGGTGGCGTGCACCTCGTCGAGGCGGAAGAGGTCGACGGGGTTGCGGTCGATGTAGGGGGTGGTGAGGCGTACGTCGCCGACGCGCAGCGGCAGCAGATGGCGCCGGCCGCCGCCGGGGTCCTCGGACGCGGCGCGCTCCCACACCTCCATGGCACGCGAGGACTTGAGGTAGGCGCTGGAGAGCAGCACGACGGTGCGGGCGGCGGTCTCGGCGGCGTGCGCGGCCGTGCCCTCCTGCGGCGGCTCGGCGGAGACGTCGCGCGGGACGACGCGGAAGCCGGCGCGGGTGAGGACGGACTCGATCCAGTCGGCCCACATACGGTTCTCGGCGACGTAGCTGAGGAAGAGGTCGGCGGGCAGGGCGGGCCGGCGGCGGGTGAAGGCGTCCCTGATCCGCAGCCTGACCTCCTCGCCCACCGCGGGCATGGAGGTGATCTCCCCGTCGGTGACGACGGACGTGAGCCGCTCGAAGGCGGAGAGCAGGGAGTTGGTGAGCCCGGTCTCGTCGCCGAAGGTGGCCAGGGTCTCCTCGTACGCGTAGTAGGGGCGGTACGGGATCTCCACCCCGCCCCAGTAGGAGGCGAGTTCGTCGCCCGCGAGACCGGTCGGGAAGCGGTCGAACTTCAGCCGGGCCAGTGCCCGTCCGGCGTCGGCCTTCTCCTTCTCGCCCTCGTCGATACGCATGGGCACGGGGAAGATCCGGATGCCGCGGCCGCCGTAGCGCTCGTCGATCTGGCGGGCGACGGCTGCCGCGCCGTCGATGGACTGGTCGCTGAGGGTGAAGCAGTCGACGAGGACGTCGGGCAGATGGACGGTGCAGATGTCGGCGATGTCGCTGAGACCGGTGCGGCTGTCGATGAGGACGTAGTCGTAGTTGGCCTTCATGTCGTCGCGCAGCGCGTCGAAGAAGTGCCCGCCGCCGAGGCGGTCGTAGAAGTTGTCCCAGTCGAAGGTGGAGACGGTCGCCGAGTACTCGCGGTTCTGCTTGCCCGCGGAGACGAAGTCGAGGGTGCCGCCCTCGGGGAACTCCCAGCCCAGGGCCTCGGGTGTGAGGGAGACGGCGTGCGGCTGGATGCGCGCGTAGTCGCGGTGCCAGTCGTCGGGGCGCTGCACGGGACTGGTGGCGGCCCAGGCGTATTCGGTGATCAGGTCGATGACACCGGTGGTGGCGCCGAGCGTCGAGGGGTCGAGGAAGGGATGGAAGAAGCGGTGCAGACCGGGGGCCTCGAGGTCCCAGTCGACGGCGAGGACCCGCCTGCCGTTCGCGGCGAGTATCCAGGCCGTGTTGGCCATGGCCATCGTCCGGCCGGTGCCTCCCTTGTAGCTGTAGAAGGTGACGATGCGTCCGTCACGACTGGCTGTCATCCGTGTCCTCCGCATCGGGCGCCTGGTCGAGCATGTCGTGGATGAAGTGCGTGGTGGCGTACTCGGCGGCCATCGGGCCGCGCAGCCGGGGGCGTTCGGTGTGGCTGCCGCCGGCGGGTGGATAGACCTGGGCGTGTCTCAGGTACTGCTGGGCGGCGGCCTCCACCACCTGGGGGAGGATCTGGCCGAAGGCCTCCATGCTGGGTACGCCGCGGGCTGCGGCCCGGCAGGCGGCGCGGCCCTGGCTCAGTTTGGTCGGCAGGGTCGCCTCGAGTTTGGCGGTGAGTTCGCTGTCGGCGGCCCGGCTCTGGTGGTCGTCGCGGTTCCAGGGGACGACCACACTGACCCAGGGGCGGTGCTCGGCGTCGAAGGCGGCGAGCCGTGTCCTTCTCTCCTCGTCCTCCAGGGCCCAGCGGTCGATGAGGAGCAACTCGGGCTGCACCGGCGGCTGTTTGGCGTCGCCGGGTGAGGCGTCGAGGTCGAAGGAGGTCACGGTGGCCTGGTAGTTGAGGGAGCGGACCAGGTCCTGTGCGACGTAGCCGAGGGGCCGGGCCGCTTCCGGGTGGTACGGGTTCCAGTCCTGCGGCATGTCGCCGTAGTAGGCGGGGTCGCGGCCCTCGGGCAGTTCGTGCCGGGTGGGAGCGGCGACCGTGACCTGGATGGGCCGGGGGCCGCTGCTGCGGGAATCGGCCGGGTTGGGTGTGCCGAAGGCGCTGGGTGCCTGCCGGTAGTCGAGGGGCCTGCTGGGCCCGACCCCGGCGGTGTCGGCGACGCTGACGATGCGCTTGGCGAGTTCGTAGACCGCGCGCTCGTACTCCTCGGTGAATATGCGGAGTTTGATGAGCCCGTAGAGGCCGTCGGTGACGTACCGGTCCCCGAAGGCGCGGTGGTTGAACTGCAACCGCTCTGCGGGGCCCGGGAGTTGTTCGGGCGGCACCGGCACCCAAAGGGCGGGCACGATGGCCTCGGCCGGCCGGTTGTTCTTGGCCTGGTGGTAGATGGCCCGCTGGGCGAACGCGTACCACTCCTTCCCGCACATCTCGCTGGCGAAGTAGCGCGGCGAGAACAGCGGTACGAAGACGCGGCAGGTGGCGAGCACTTCGCCGAGCCGCTCCGACCAGCCCTCGCCCGAGCGTATCTCCCGGTCCATGAAACCGGCCGGAGCACCGGCCGGCAGATCGGTCATGGCCATCACGTGGCCGCACAGATCGCGGAACAGCCGCTCGACCCACATATCGGGGTCGGGGCCTCCGGCTCCGTACCTCGGCGTGTGCGCATAGCTCAAGAAGAAGTACGGCCGATGGTCCGCCGCCCGCTGTTGCGATGACGCTTGCACACGACCCCCGTCCTGGTCCTGTGTGAACACCCGCACTCACGGATGATGAAGTACGAGCGAATCAATCATTCCGGAGCAGACCGGCTCCACCCCCCCATCGGTCAGTCAATCAGGGCCGCTTTTCGGTCATCCACGCCACGGCATGGTCCACCGCATCCCTGATCGAAAACAACCTTGCGGCCGTTCTCCCCAGTTGCCCCTTCTGCCCCCGGTTCTCGTCGATGGCCTCGAATGCGTCTCCGATGACGCCGAAATCGCCGTCGTCCAGCGTGACGTCCTCGTATTCCGTCCATTCCGGACCGTCCGTCCCACGCACCACACAGCGATAGCGCCGCGCCGGTGCACCGGTGCGATATTCGGCGAGATGAAAGGCGGTGCAGACCGCGAAGCCCACATTGATCAACAGCACCCGCGCCCCCGCCCGATAGAGGGCTCCCATCGGGGAATCCTCCCCGTAATGGGAGTTCAAGGGGTGTTCGGCGAGCAGTTCCTCCGCCCGGCGGCCCAGCGCGGCGAAGGAGACCTGCGGGTGGGTGCTGCGGAAGGCGCCCGGAGCGGTCCGTACGGACTCGGCCAACCGGCCCATCCCCGTGGAGGGCGTCGTGGCGGGGTCGAAGGCCGGCATCGTGGCCCGGAAGGCCGCCGCCTGTGTGGGTGTCATACCGGCCACCCGCTGTAGATGGACGCTGGACGTGTCCGAGTTGTCGGTGGTGAAGGCGGGCACGACCAGCGTGCCGTCCTCGCCCACCGCGGCCAGCAGCGCGTCGCGCAGCGTCGCGGCGTCGAGGCCGGTGCCGCTGAGCGAGGCGTGGACGAGCACCACGTGCCCCGCCGACAGCCCGAGTTCCGCGAGCTCTTGCGCGAGCCTGTCCCCCTCAGGCGCCACGGGCGGCCTCTTCCCCCAGCTGTGCCAGCAGGCGCTTGCCGTCGAGGGTCAGTTCCGGCGCGTGCTCCAGGGTCTCGACGGCCCGCAGGGCCGCCTCGGCGCTGCCCGGCTCGAAGGCGGCGAGCGCCGCCCGCTCATAGGCTCCCGCCAGCAGCTCCGACACCGGGACCGGTGCCTCCTGCCACGGCGCGGGATGGGTCCACCAACCGTCCCCGGCATGGAGGTCGGTGACGTCCAGCAGGGCTCTCAGCCGCGCCCGCCGGTGGCCGCGCAGCAGTGCGAGCGCCAGCTCCCGCGCGTCCCCGTGCAGGGGCAGGCCGAGCGCACCGAGCCCGTGCCGGCCGACCGCGGGCCCGTCACCGGCCGAGAGGGCCAGCGGGGTCAGCGTGGACAGCGATCCGGCGGCAGCCCCGGCCTGCTGCGGCACCCGCTCCCGCAGCAGGCTCCACGCGCCGGCCAGCCGTCGCGTCCAGTCGGCCGCCTCGTCGAGGCCGAGCCGTGACAGGACCGGTACGCCGAAGCAGTCCCGGTACGGGTCGAGGTCGTCGATCGCGAGATCCGGCGCCCCGTCCCGGCCCAGCCGGCGTACGGGCCGCCAGTCGACGGCGGGTTCGTCGAGCAGGTCGATGCGCCGCTCGACGCCGCCCGCCCGCACCAGGAAGCCCTTCTCGACGGGTCGCACCTCGGCGGTACCGCGCTCCGCGACGTCGGTGAACCGCAGCTCGCCGAGGGCCGGCAGCAGCAGCGCACCGTTCTCGTACGGCACGTGCACGGGCAGATCGGGCCCGCCTCGTACGACGGCGGCGGCGACGGACGCGGACAGCCGGGCGGCCGGAGCGGCGGTGGCGCCCGGCCGTTCCTCCTGCAGGGCGTCCAGGGCGTCGAGCAGCCAGCTGCGCGTGTACGGATGGGCCATCACGTCGTCGAAGCCGCCGCCGTCGGCGCGCTCGACGGCGGCCGTGAGCTCCCAGGCGCGATCCCAGTCCTCGCCGCCCCGCCCGGCGAGCTCGCTGTTGAGGCCGGCGAGCAGCAGCCAGGTCAGCTCGTGCTGTTCGGTGCCGAGTACGGCGTCGTCGGCCACCGCGGGTGACACGGACGCGGCGGAGGTGCGCAGCTCGATGCCGCGGACCAGGGCCTCCAGATCGGTGCAGTACACGGAGGTGTTGTCGAAGTCGGTGCCGGTGCGGTACCGGTGGGTGTAGAGGCCGCCTCCGCACGAACGTACGACGGGGCATTGGCGGCAGGTCTCGCTGACGCCGGCGAGGCCCAGTTGGCGGGCACGCACGCCGGGATGGGCCGCGACCTCGTCGAAGGAGTGCGTGAAGACGTCGAAGCCGGTGGCTGCGGCGCCCTCGTAGGCGCTCTTGAGGGAGTCGACCTGCTCGAGCGTGCCGTCGGTCTCGACGACGACGAGATCGGTGGGGGCGAGGCCCAGCGACTCGGTGAGGCTGGGGCCGCCGGAGAGCGTGGACAGGACCGACTCGAAGAGCCGCACCGGAACGCGGCGGCCCTGCCGGTCCCAGCGGTCGAAGACGGTGAGGATCCAGTCGGCGTACGCCGTGGGCGAGCCGTCGGGCCTCGGGGGCGGCTCGTCCCAGGTGGCGTGCGGCAACAGGAAGTCGATGCGCGGGGGGTCGAGCTCCATCAGCGCGTCGAGAACGGCGACGGGGTCGTTCGCCACGTCGATCGTGCAGAGGAGGCCGAGGTTGAGATGGCGGTAGCGGTCCTGGGCGAGCAGTTCCACGGCCCGGATGACGAGGGGGTGGCTGCTGCGGCCGTCCGCGAAGCGGCGGTGGCGGTCGTTGGCCGCCTTGTCGCCGTCGAGGGAGATGCCCACCTTGACGTCGAACTCGTCGAAGAGGTCGAGATAGCGGGGGCTGAGTTGCAGACCGTTCGTGTGGATCCGCAGGTCGAGCGCGGCGACGCCGTCGAGAGCTTGCGTGAGCTCCTCGCAGATCCGTCGTAACCGGGCGGGGCCCGCCAGCAATGGCTCCCCTCCGTGCAGGATCACTGACACGGAGGGCAGTGCATGGTCCCTTGCGTGCTCGGCCAGTCGCCGGGCCGTCCGGAGAATCGCTTCGTCAGAGATAGTTTTCGGGCGGGTTCGCCAGCTCTGATCTGCGTGTTCGTAGATATAGCAGTGGTCGCATGCGAGATCGCACCTACTGTGCACCTTGAGGACGATCTCACGGAATGGGACCAGGGGTCCTGTCATTCCACCAGTCTAGGGTCAGGCCGCACGGCCTGACGCCCGACTAGAGAGCCGAGTTGAAACTCGACACCCGGGCGGAACGGTCGACGGCAGCGGGACGCACGCGGCCCAGCTTCCTGGCGGCATCGGCGCCGCGCACGTCGATCTCGGTGACAGGCACACGATTCTTCTTCGCGGCGGCGAAGGTGGCTGAGGTCTGGAAGGTCACGACGGCCGTCCTAGGTGATGTTGTGCGAACAAGGAACCGCACCATTGCAGTGCTGGCGGCACGACTTTACTCTCATGGCCACCCACAGCAACTCGGCACGTTGAGCTGAGACAGAAGCGTTGCGCGAGTATTCCCCACCCCGTACGGAACAAGCCATTCCATCGATCGAGTGAAGCCAAATCCGCCGAGGGGGGTGCACATGGCCGGTAAAGATGGCCATCTGCAAAGCATGGTCCTTCGAAACGCTGATCTGCCGGTTCTCTTCCACCGCACGGACGAGACGGCCATCACACGGCAACGGGAGGCCGTCAACGGCACCCGGCTGCAGCTGCTCCTCCTCGTCCTCGGTGCCGCGCTGGCAGCGCTGCCGTGGCGGGGGGCGATCGGCGACTCCTTCCAACTCGTGGGCGCACTCAGCGCGTTGGCGTATGCGGGCGTCCTCGTCGTCGGCTTCCGCACATCCCGCCACCGAGCAAAGTCGCATTGGCAACTCAACCGCTCCGCAGCGGAGTTCATCCGCTCCCTGTGCTGGCGGTACGCGGTCCACGGAACACCCTTCGACGCCAACTCACCCGATCCTGACCGGCTGTTCACCACCCGGCTGGAGGAGGGCCTGCAGGAGCTGCGGAAGGTGGGCTGGGCGGACCCGCGGGAGAACGGGGAGAGCGCCGCGGGTTCGGAGCTCATCACCACACCGATGCGGCTGCTGCGGGAGAAGCCCTTCACCGTGCGCAAGGAGACGTACGTACGGGACCGGCTGATCGAGCAGCGCAACTGGTACCACCGGCGCGCGGAGGTCTCCCGGCGCGCCACCGTGCTGTGGCAGGTCACCATCGCTCTGCTCACGCTGCTGGCCCTGTTCCTCGGCATCCTGCGCACCTTCACCGTGACGGACTCGGCCGAGCCGCTCGGGCTGCTGTCGGCGGCCGCGGCGGCGTGTCTGGCGTGGAGCGAGATCCGCCGGCATCAGCCGTTGATCGCGGCCCACTCACTCGTGGAGGAGGACCTGGCCGCGATCCATATCGCCATGGAGACCTCGGTGACCGAGCAGCAGTGGCCGTCGGCCGTCTACGAGACCGAGCGGATCGTCTCCCCCCAGCACACGGACTGGCTGGTGAGGCACCGGAGTTGACGTCGCCTCAGCTGCGCTCGACGCCGTCCCGCCAGATCACCGTGACAGGCTTGCCCCGCTCGCGCGCGTACCGGACGATGTCGCCGGTACCGCCGAGCCCGCGGGCGGGGCGGCCGTCCCAGACCGCGAGCAGCCGGTCGCAGTTGTCGGCGATATAGGCACCGGCCGCGTAATAGGCCTCGTCCGTGGAGTGCGAGTAGGCCATCCGGACCTCCTGGGTGGCGCGGCCCTTGAGCCGGAGGTAGCAGGCCAGTGCCTCGGGATCGGCGAACCCCTCCTCGTAGTCACCGCTCGGGATCACCACGGTCAGCTCGGCGCCGCAGTCCAGAGCGATGTCGGCGAAGAGCTGGTCGGCGCCCTCTGCGAGGCTGGAGAGGGCGACCATGGCTCCCTCGTGGCCGCACAGCGTCGCTTTCATGACGGCCTGGACATGGGCCATGGCCTCGGGCGGAATGATCCTGTGGCCGGTCACCCCGATGCGCTTCATCCGCCCCCCGATCCCTCTGTGGCCGACCGCTCTGCCATCCTCTCAAAAGTGTGCAATACGTTCGAGCCCCCGCCCAAGGTCCGGGCGGGGGCTCTGTGCGTTCGGATCACCGTGCGTTCGAATCACCGTGCGCTCGGGTCGACGGGCGCTCGGATCAATGGCGCTCGGGTCAGTAGACGCTGACGCCGTAGGCGCTGAGGGCCTCGGTGACCGGCTGGAAGAAGGTCGTGCCGCCGGAGCTGCAGTTGCCGCTTCCGCCGGAGGTCAGACCGATGGCCCGGCTGCCGGAGTAGAGCGGGCCGCCACTGTCACCGGGCTCGGCGCACACGTTGGTGCGGATCATGCCGTAGACGATGTCACCGCCGCCGTAGTTGACCGTGGCGTTGAGGCCGGTGACGGTCCCGCTGTGGGTACCCGTCGTGGAGCCGCGCCGGGTCACGGACATGCCGACGGTGGCGTTGGCCGCGCTGGTGATGTCGACACTGCCGACGGTGCCCGGCTTGGCGATCGACGTGTTGGTGTAGCGGACGATGCCGTAGTCGTTGACCGGGAAGCTGGAGCCCGCGGTCGGTCCGAGGACGGTGGTGCGGGCGGAGTTGGCGTACCAGGTGCCCGCGCCGTCGGTGCAGTGACCGGCCGTCAGGAAGTACGACGTACCCGCGCTGTTCCGGACATTGAAGCCGAGGGAGCAGCGCCAGCTACTCGCATAGACGGCGTCGCCGCCGGAGATCAGTTTGGAGAACGTGCCGGAGGTGCGCTCGATGCGGAGCGCGGCGGCGTTGGTGCCCGCCTCCCGCTTGATCTCGGCGATCTCGGCCTTGGAGACGGTGGAGTCCACCGTGACGACCAGGGTGTTGGTCGCCTTGTCGATGTGCCAGGCGGTACCGGCCACATCGGCGTCGAGCACGGCGTCGCTCGCGGCGGAGAGCTGCGTCGCGCTGAAGGTGCGGGGAGCCTCGTCGGCACTGGCGGTGGGGACGGCCAGCGCTGCGGCGGCGACGAGGCCGGTGGTGACGGCGAGCAGACGGGTTCGTCTCGCGAAGCCGCTACGAGGGGTGGTGCGCTTGATCCTCACTTCTCGTTCCTCCCGAGGGGAATCGGGGGCCCGGCTGTGGGGTGACGGGCCCGTGAGGCGCAGTCAGCAGACGTCGGCGAATGTTCCGGATTCCGGATTCGCCGTGGCCCTGACAAGCGCTGCTCGGGAGTATTCGGGGCGTCAACAACCCGCGCAAGGGCGCCTTTCGGCCGCCTGCGCCGCTCCATGCCCAAGTGCCCCTGACCGTGGGTGCTCCGGCCGGGGCTGGGAGTGCTGCTGTCACCTGAGACGGATCAGCGGGCGAGGAGGTTCCGTTCGCCGACGGTGACATCCAAGGGGAGTGTGTTGCCGGGGGGTGGGAAGGGACAGATGAAGTGATCGGCGAAGGCACACGGCGGAAGTATCGCCCGGTTGAGATCGACGGTCACCGAGCGGTTGTCGGCGGGCGCCTCGGGGCGCAGGAAGCGAAAGCGGTAACTGCTGTCCCCGCTGGTGGCGTCGGCGAAGACGGCCCACAGCGAGCCGTCGGACTCGACGGCGGCCCGGAGGCTGTGCGTCACGCCGCCGAGTTCGAAGACGATCTCGCCGGAGAGACCCAGACCGCGCTGCCGTCCGTCGGCGTTCTCCACCCGCACGGTGCGCTGTTCGTCGTACGGACGGAAGGTGCCCGGCACCGTCCAGCGCGGGTCGTACGGCGACGCCTCGATGCCGTGGAACGCCCTGCGCGCCGGGGAGTCCGGGTCGAAGTCCCGTAATGCGAACAGCCCTTCGCGGCGCAGGACGACCAGTCGGCGCTCGCCGTGCGCCACGCGCGACGCGTGCACCGGAGCATGGTCCACGCCGAGCCGGGCCTGGCCCGTCAGGGGCTGTCCGTCCAGCGTGAGCCCGTCCTCGCCGGTGGCGGTCAGCACCACGTCGTCGCCGTCCTCGCGCCACTCTCCGGGGACGGCCGGAATTCGACCTTCCGGGACGTCGGAAAGCCAGTAGGTGCCGCGCAGGGAGAGCGGTCCGTACGGTCCCGAGATCGTGGCGACGCGCTCCTCGTGCCAGTGCTTCCAGTCCTGCCGCGGATCGGTGCGCATGGTGGTCAACCCTTCCACACCGGCTCGGCGAGCCCCAGATGCGACCGCAGGGTCGTACCTGTGTAGCGCGTGCGGAAGGCTCCGCGTTCCTGGAGGAGCGGCACGACCTGGTCGACGAAGTCGTCGAGGCCGCCGGGGGTGAGGTGCGGGACGAGGATGAAGCCGTCGGCCGCCTCGGTCCGTACGTACTCGTCGAGGGCGGCGGCGACGCCCGCAGGCGTGCCGATGAAGGACTGCCGCGCGGTGGTCTCGATGACCGTCTGCCGGATGGACAGGCCCTTGGCCTCCGACAGGGCACGCCACTCGGCGGCGACGGCGAGGGGCTCGGCGATGCGCACCCGGCCCTGGACGAGGTGGGAGTCCGGGTCGGGGTCGATGGCGGGGAGCGGGCCGTCGGGATCGTACGAGGAGAGGTCGCGGCCCCAGACCAGTTCGAGCGCGAGGATCGCGTTCTGCGGCGAGATCTGCTGTCTGCGGATCTCGGCGGCCTTCTCCTGGGCCTCGGCGTCGGTGTCGCCGAGGACGAAGGAGACACCCGGCATGATCTTGAGGTCGTCGGGCCGGCGACCGTGGCGCGCAAGTCGCGCCTTGACGTCGGCGTAGAAGGCGCGGCCCGCCTCCAGCGTGCCGTTCCTGCTGCCGTGTTTTCCTGGGGGGTGCCCCCCGGACGCCCAGCCGGCGAAGACCACGTCGGCGGACGAGGCGGCGAACTCGCGGCCCTCGTCCGAGCCGCCGGCCTGGATGACGACGGGGTGGCCCTGCGGGGAGCGGGGGACGGTGAACTCGCCTTCGATCGTGAAGTGTTGTCCGTGGTGGGCGAAGGGCCGGGAGGTGCCGTCCGGTGTCCAGGAGTCCCACAGCTCGCGGGCGGCCCTGACGAACTCCTCGGCCCTTGTGTAGCGGTCGGCCCGGTCGAGGTAGCCGCCGCGGCGGAAGTTCTCGCCCGTGAAGGCGTCGGACGAGGTGACGACGTTCCAGGCGGCTCGCCCGCCGCTGAGGTGGTCCAGCGAGGCGAGCCGGCGGGCGAGTTCGTACGGCTCGTTGAAGGTGGCGTTCACCGTGGCGGCGAGGCCGAGCCGGTCGGTGACGGCGGCGAGCGCGTTGAGGACGGTGATCGACTCGGGTCTGCCGACGACGTCCAGGTCGTGGAGGCGGCCCTTGTGCTCGCGCAGCCGCAGCCCCTCGGCCAGGAAGAAGAAGTCGAAGAGTCCGCGTTCGGCGGTGCGGGCGAGGTGCTCGAAGGAGGAGAAGTCGATCTGGCTGCGGGAGCGGGGATCGGCCCAGACGGTGGTGTTGTTGACGCCCGGGAAGTGGGCGGCGAGATGAAGGTGCTTCCTGGGCGGCCTCCGGCGGCGGTGGCTGCGCACGGTGGTCATGCGGCTCCCCCGGCACGTGCGTAGCGGCTGACGGGGCGGGCGAGACCCAGGTGCTCGCGGAGCGTGCCGCCCGGGTAGAAGGTGCGGAACAGGCTGCGGTGCTGGAGCAGCGCGACGGTGCCGTTGACGATCCGTTCCAGGTCCCTGCGGGGTGCGATCGGCGCGAGATGGAAGCCGTCCACGACACCGTCCGTGTGCCAGTCGGCGATCAGCCGGGCGAGGTCGACGGGGCCTCCGCTGAAGTGCGGGCCGCCGCCCGCGAGGGGCGGGCCGCTGACGAGGCCGGGTTCGGGCGCGGACTCACCCTCTCCGAGATCGACGACCAGCGAGAGGAGCACCCGGAGCGTGTCCGGGTCACGGCCGTCGTCCTCCGCCCCGCGGCGTATGTCCTCCCGCAGGGCCGCAGCCTGTTCGGGGGCGCCTGCGCGTACGAGGACGACATCGGCGTGGCGCAGGGTGGTCCCGCGGCTCGCGGCGGTGGTCCCGTCGACGACGGTGACGGGACGGCCCTGCGGCGGCCTGGGGACGATCGACGGGCCGCGGACGCTGAACGTGCTGCCCCGGAAGTCGACGTGGTGGAGCTTGTCACGGTCGATGAAGCGCCCTGTCGGGATGTCGCGGATCTCGGCGTCGTCCTCCCAGCTGTCCCACAGCCGGGCGACCACATCGGCGACTTCGCCCGCCTCCCGCCACAGCTCTTCGGGCGGCGCGGCGGGGCGCCGCCCGAAGAGCCGGGCCTCGGCCTCCGTGGCCGAGACCCCGACCGCCCAGCCGGCCCGTCCGCGGCTCACCCAGTCGAGGGTGGCCACGGCCGTGGACACATGGAACGGCTCGGTGTGGGTGGTGGTGACGGTCGGCACCAGACCGATCCGGTCGGTGGCGGGCGCGACTCTGGACAGCACCGCGAGGGCGTCGAGTCCGGGCCGGGCGAAGGAGTCGCCGAGGGTGACGAAGTCGAGGGCGCCCCGCTCGGCGAGGCGGGCGAGGCCGACGTAGTACGCCGGGTCGTACTGCGCCGGGCCGTCGAGGGCGACGGCCAGATGCAGCGGGCGGGTGGCAGGCATGCGGAACCTCTCCGAAGTGGTCAGGGACGGGGGCGGGGCGGGATCGGAGCCGGACGAAGCGGGGGCGGGGATCGGAGCCGGACGAAGCGGGGGCGGGGATCGGAGCCGGACGAAGCGGGGGCGGGGATCGGAGCCGGAGGAAGCGGGTCGGGGATCGGAGCCGGAGGAAGCGGGTCGGGGTCGAGGTCGGTCAGGCGCTGAGCGGGGCCCGGCAGGAGAGTTCTCGGAGGAGGCCGAGCACGGCGCGCGCGGCGGCGTCGTTCTGCGCGAACGCGGGCCCGCCCGTGCGCGGCCGGGTGAAGGCGGCGCCCGCCCGGGACGTGGTGTGCGGCCCGAGTGCGAAGCGGCGCGGATGCGGCCGGTCGCCGCGCTCCAGGATCCGCCCGTCCTCCGGGTCGACGCGGAGCAGCCCGTCCGCGGTGGCGCGCGCCCCGTCGGCGTACAGCGCGCTCAGCAGCGGGCTGCGGGTGCGCTCCAGCGTAGGGTCGGGCAGCCGGGCCTCGACGAGGGCGCGGGCCTCTGTCCACTCCCCCGGTACGGCGGGACTCCCCGCCCGGAAGAGCCCGCGGCGTTCGTCGGCCTCGACGGTGATGCCGGGGCCGAGGAAGCGGACGACACCCGCGCGGGAGAGGGCGAGCAGCTGCCGCAGCCGGGGGCCGGGCGGCCCCGATGCCAGGTAGGAGAAGAAGCCGTGCCAACGGCCGCCGTCGCCGAGGTCGCCGAGCCGCACGAGCTGACCGTAGACGGAGAGGAGCCCGAGGAACACGGCGATGTCCTCGCTCCGGCCCGGGTCGTGACGGCGGGTGAGGTCGGCGGTGATGTAGCTGCGCAGTCCGTCCTGGAGGGCGTCGGACGTGGGGTAGCGCACCCCGTCGAGCGGATGGTCGAGGGCTTCGAGATCGAGCCGGTCGGCGGGGTCGGGGACTGCGGCGGACACGAGCGCGTCGAGTGCGGCGCTGCCGGGTGCGGCGGCTGCGTAGGCCGCCTCGAACGCCCGCCGGTCGCCCCTGGTCCGCTCGGGGTGGGCGGTGAAGAGGCGGTGGTAGTGGGCGTGGCCGAGCTCTTTGTCGATGAGTGGCCAAAGATCCCGCCAAAAGTCGAGCCGTCCGGGCCGGCTCAGCAGCTCGTCGGTCTGCGCGGGCCCGAAGAAGCGGGGCAGCGGCGGGCGTTCGCCCTGCCAGATGTAGCCGATCTTGGAGTGGTACGGGACGCCTCGCCGCGAGCCGACGTACAGGACGGGCTCCCTGCCCGACAGGCGGTACGCATCGCCTTCGTACCGTCCGCCGCGGCCCTCGGTCAGCAGCACCATGAGGTCGATGAAGGCGAGTCCGAAGCCGCGCACGATGACGGGCTCCCCGGCGGGGACGGCGGACAGGTCGCTGTCGGCGGTGAAGTCCGGGGGCACGTGGACCAGCCCGTGGCGGGCGGCGAATTCGGCCAGCTTCCGCTGCTCGTCGTCGGGTTCGGCGTCCAGATGCCCGAGGGTGAGGACGACGGCATCGGCGAGGAGGGGTGTCCCGCGCCCTTCGAGCCATACGCGCTGACGGCCGTCGCGCGGGCCGCTCACCCGCAGCGCCCGGGTCCGGTGCTCGTGGACGGCGACACCCGGAGGCAGCGCGGCGACGGCCCGTTCGTGCACCCAGCGCAGATACGCGCCCTGCTGTCGGCGGCTGGGGAAGCTCTGCCCGTCGAGGCCCGCCCACTCGGCGAGCGTCGGCCCCGGGCGGACCGGCCCCGCCAGCTTCACCGAGTCGTCGGTGAACATGGTGACGTCCTCGGCCATGGAGTTCATCCAGAGCAGCGGGGACTGGTCCTGGCGCCAGATCCGCCCGCCGCCGGCCGGGAACGGGTCCACGAGATGGACGTCCAGTTCCACGTCCTGGTACAGGGCGGGGGCGTTGGCGGCCAGTCGCTCGAGGAAGCCGGTGCCGCGGGGGCCGGCGCCGACGACGACAACGGCCGGCCTCGGGGTGAGGGACATGCGAAGGCTCTCCGTGGATGCAGAGATCGAACACGGGAAGTGCCTTCACGCGGACCGAGCCCCTCAGCGGGGTCCGCGTCTCGAGGCTAGGGGGTACACGCGGCACGTTGTCAAGGCTGTCCGGACTGTGAGCCGTACGTCTCACGTCAGTTGACGGGGAAACGGATGCCTGCTCCACTTGGGCCATGCATTCACGGCAGTGGCTGGTCACGCGCTCCCACATCGACTTCGGTCGAGTGTGGTCGTCGTCCTGTTGAGACGACCCTGTTGAGCCGACCCCCTGCGTTTTCCTCCGCGCGGTGATTAGCGCGGTTCCGCGGTGCCTTCACGCGCGTGTAGCTGTACCCCCTCCCCTCGTCTGTCGTCTGTCGTCTGTCGTTTGTCGTCTGCTGTCTGCTGTCTGCGGCGGGCTTTCTCCCCGCCCCGCCCCACTGGGGGCAAGCCCCCGGACCCGCTTGCGGGGGCTCCGCCCCGGACCCCCGCGCCTCGAACTGCGGCCGGGGCCGAGGCTTCGGGTCTCCGCCCCGGACCCCTGCCCCGCACGCCCTGGCGGGCATGGGGAATGGAGCACCTCCGGAGCGCGTCCGGCAATGGAGGCCGGACACCCAGGCCGCCCGGCGGTACGGGCCCAGACCAAACCTGTCCGACCCCTGAGGACGGGCACCGAACCACCCGGCGGTACGGGCCCACATCAAGCCCGCCAGGCGCTTGAGGACAGACACCCCGACCCATCCCGCGGTACCGGCCACACACCCAGCCCGTCCGGCGCTCGAGGCGGACAGGCGGGTCGACCGGGCGGTACCGGTCACGTCCACGGAGGTCTGGCGCGGCCGAGGCCCGCCGCAAGCCGCTAGCAGCCGTCGCAGGGGCAGCAGCAGTCGCAGCTGCAGTCGCAGTCGCACTTGTGGCAGCAGCCCTCCCGCTTCTTGCGGGACCACGGACCCTCGTACTCCTTCGCGCAGCAGATCTTGCACGTGCAGCACAGGCCGATGAAGGCCCCGCAACCCGCCCAGAAGCCGCGCGGCTTCGGACGGTGCGCATCACCGGTGCCGAACTGGGGCGGCAGCCCGCCGGGGCCCCCGGGACCACCGGCGCCGCCGGGCATGCCCGAGCCGCCGCCGTACGGATTGTTCGACCCGTACGGGCCGCCGCCGGGGGTGCCGGCGCCTGCATAGGGGTTTCCCTGCGGCGGCTGCTGTCCGTGCCCCTGGTGGGAGCAGGTCGTCGTGCCGAAGGCCCGGTCGACCGACCGCCGCAGCTCGTGCGCGAGCAGCACATGCAGCAGTTTGTCGTCGACGAACTCCGCGTCGCGCAGGGCGAGCCTGATGCCGTGCAGCGCGTCGTCCGCGAGCCGCCGCGCCTCGGCGAGCGGGGTGCCGGTCGCGGTGAGCGGGTTCCAGGCTCCCGACGCGGCGTCAGCTTCCCTGTCCTCGACGGCATCCAGCAGATGCGCGAGCCTGCCGAACAGCCGGCCCGCCTCGGCCAGCGGCGCCACGTTCTGCGGCCGCCCGGCGAGCACGGCGGTGTGGGCGAAGGCGGCCGCGGTCGCCGTCTCGGTCGGCTCGGTCACTGCCAGCAGCGGCGTTCCCGGGCCGGCCAGCGCCTCGATCCCGGTCTGCCGGTCGACGGCGTCGACCAGCACGGCGGTGTCGAAGCCCAGCTCGCGCCCGGTCCGTGCGCCCGCGCGGTCCCAGCTCAGCGCCACCTTGCGGGCCGCCGCGGCCACCGGCCTGCGCGCCAACACCCCGTCCCGGTCGGCGACGTGGTCCCGCACCTTCGCCGAGGCCAGCACCAACGAGACCGCGGCGGCCAGCCTGGCACCCTCGCCCCGTGCGACCGGTGCGGTGCGCATGGCACGCAGCGGACAGGGCCCCGCCGTGCGACGCAGCTCGGCCGTGCGCACGGTCTGAGCCTCCGTCAGAACCGAGACGATGAGCCCGTCGTAGTTCGTGACGACCCTGGCGAGCTGGCCGTGGTCCGAGCGAAGTGCCAGACACAGCCCGCAGAGATGAGCCATCCACTCCGTCTTGAGGCCGTCGGTGAGCCGGTGGGTGCAGGGCCTGACGATTCCGAACACGACATTCCCCCCGAGAGTCGTCCGAGTGCGCGGGCCGCATCGTACCGGCCGCTGCGTTCACCCGTACGCCCTCAGCGTCACCCATCCGGCCCGACATTTATATTTTGCTCCGATATGAGGCTTATGAACCCCCCTCAGGCCCCGTACGCAGCAGGAATCTTGACGAATCGCCACATCTTCTGCACCAGGTACGTCACGAATCCCCTGCGCGGCGACTATCCACTTGGCGCGCGATCCGCATCATGGACGACCATAGGGATGCGGAACCACAAGTGACCGCGGTGAAAGGAGGCGTCCATGGCATCGGTGCGCAAGGCGAGTGCATGGCTGGGACTCGTCGAGGACAACGACGAGCGGTACTACGACGACGAGTACACCGAGGGTGCAGAAGCCGCCGACCAGTGGGTGACCGACCCGCGGGTCCGGGTGGCCTCCGAGTCGGCGCAGGAGCAGGGCCGCCGGATCGCGACCGTCTCGCCGAACGGCTTCCGTGACGCACGCGCCATCGGGGAGCTCTTCCGGGACGGTGTCCCGGTCATCGTCAACCTCACGTCGATGGAGCCCACCGACGCCAAGCGCGTCGTGGACTTCGCGGCCGGCCTGACCTTCGGTCTGCGCGGCTCGATCGAGCGCGTGGCGACGCGGGTCTTCCTGCTGACCCCCGCCGACACGGAGATCGTCAGCGCGGAGTCGTCGGGCCGGCCCGGCGACGGCTTCTACAACCAGAGCTGAGCAGGGCGCTCGCCCGTACCTCCCGGTACCTTCTTGCGCCTCCCGGTCTACCGGAAGGCATCGAGCCCGGTGAGCGCCTTGCCCAGCACCAGCTGGTGCATCTCGACGGTGCCCTCGTAGGTGAGCACCGACTCGAGGTTGGTCGCATGCCGCATCACGGGGTACTCGAGTGAGATCCCGTTCGCGCCGAGAATCGTGCGCGAGGTGCGGCAGATCTCGATCGCTTCCCGTACGTTGTTCAGCTTTCCGAAGCTGACCTGCTCGGGGCGGAGCGTTCCCGCGTCCATCCGCCGCCCGAGGTGGTGGGCGAGCAGGATCCCCTTGTGCAGTTCGAGCGCCATGTCGGCGAGCTTGGCCTGGGTGAGCTGGAAGCCGCCGATGGGCTTGCCGAACTGCTCGCGCGTCTTCGCGTAGTCGAGCGCCGCCTCGAAGCTGGACCGGGCCGCGCCCATCGCGCCCCAGACAATGCCGTAGCGCGCGTGCGACAGACAGCTGAGCGGACCCTTCAGCCCGGTGACCTCCGGGAGTACGGCATCGGCGGGCAACCTCACCTCGTCGAGGACGAGTTCGCTGGTCACCGACGCCCGCAGCGACCATTTGTGCATGATCTCGGGGGCCGAGAAGCCGGGCGCGTCCGTCGGCACGACGAAACCGCGGATGCCGTCGTCGGTCTGCGCCCAGACGACCGCCACCCCGGCGACCGAGCCGTTGGTGATCCACATCTTGCGGCCCGTCAGCACCCAGTCGCCGCCGTCGCGCTTGGCGTACGTACGCATTCCGGCCGGATCCGAGCCGTGGTCGGGCTCGGTCAGCCCGAAGCAGCCGATGGTCTCGCCCGCCGCCATGGAGGGCAGCCAGCGCTGCTTCTGCTCCTCGGAGCCGTACTTCCAGATCGCGTACATGGCGAGCGAGCCCTGCACGGAGACGAGGGAGCGGATGCCGGAGTCGGCGGCCTCCAGCTCGAGACAGGCCAGGCCGTACTGGACGGCGGTGGCCCCCGCGCAGCCGTAACCGGTCAGCGACATGCCGAGCGCGCCGATCGAGCCGAGTTCGCGGGCGAGCTCGCGGATGCCGGGGAGTTCGCCGCGCTCGTACCAGTCGGCGATGTGGGGCAGTACGCGGTCGGTGGCCCAGGAGCGGACGGTGTCGCGGATCGCGAGATCCTCCGGCTCCAGGAGATCGTCGACTCCGAGCGGGTCGGCGGGATCGAAGGGCGGCAGCTTCGAGGATGCGGACATGAGGGTGCCTCCGGCGGCTCGCACGGCGCTGGCAGAACCTAGCAGTGATAGTTAATGCTCGGCGCTGACGTTACGGCTCAGTGTGCCGTGCGTCCAGGGCCGATCGCGCCCGCCGCCTCCGCGGGTGCGCGGCGCGCCGGGACCGCCACCGGATCGTGGCGCTCGGCGAGCTCATGCGGCTCGCACGGCTCACGCGATTCGTACGATTCATGCGGCTCGCACGGCTCACGCGATTCGTACGATTCATGCGAGTCGTACGGCTCGCGAGGCGCCTGCTCCGGCAACTCGTGCCCCGCCGGCACCGCGTGCGACTCGTGCGGCACCTGCTCGGGCAGCTTCGCCGGCAGGGCCGCGCACTCCATCACCTTGGGCAGCCGCAGCGCCGCGACCGCCCCGAGCAGCAGCAGCCCGGCGCTCACCAGCAGGGTGACGTGCAGACCGTGGACGAACGAGGACCGCGCGGCGATCCGCAGCGCGTCCCCTGCCGGGCCGCCCAGCGCCGCCGCCACCTGGTAGGCCTCGCCGAGCGAGTTGGCGGCGGCGGTACGGGCGGCGCCGGGCACCCCGGAGGCACCGGTCAGCCCGGGGGCGTACGCGGCGTTCATGACACTGCCGAGGAGCGCGATGCCCATTCCGGCACCGAGCTGGTAGGACGTCTCGCCGATGGCCGCGGCGCCGCCCGCCTGCGCTGCGGGGGCCTCGCTGAGCATCGACTCGTAGGCCGCGAAGAGCGTGGTCTGCAGCCCGAAGCCGAGGAGCACGAACCCGGCGGTGAGCAGCAGCGGCCGGTCGTGATGCCCCATCAGCGTCAGCAGCAGCACGGCTCCGGCGGTCAGCACGAAGCCCCATCCGACCATCCGGCGCGGGCCGATGCGGCGCAGGGTGTACGAGCCGGTCGCGCCGGCCGCCATGGCGGCGAAGGTGAGCGGCAGCAGCCTCAGCCCGGTCTCCAGCGGGCTCAGCCCGAGGACCAGTTGGAGGTACTGGACGGCGATCAGCTCCAGACCGACCAGGGCGAGCATGGCCAGCACGATGCAGCCGACCGCCGTGGTAAAGGTCGCCCGCTGGAACATCCGCATGTCGATGAGGGGATGCACGCGGCGCCGCTGACGGCGCACGAAGAGGACGAGGAGCAGGGCTCCGGCGAGCAGCGGGCCCGCGGTGCGGAGCTCCAGGAGGCCGTGGCCGACACCGAGGCGCTTCACGCCGAGGACCACAGCGAGCACACCCGCCGCGGCCATCAACGCGCCGACGACGTCCCAGGGGCCGTTGCCGCTGCCTCTGGACTCGGGCAACAGCCAGCGGCTGACCGGCAGGATCATCGCCATCAGCGGGATGTTGACGAGAAAGACCGAGCCCCACCAGAAGTGCTGGACGAGGAAGCCGCCGAGCACCGGTCCGGTGGCCGCGCCGACGGCGGCGACCGCGGTCCAGATGCCGATGGCGGTGGCCCGCTCGCGCCGGTCGGGAAAGACCGCACGGAGGATCGACAGCGTCGCGGGCATGATCATCGCGCCGCCGACACCGAGCAGGGCGCGGGCCGCGATGAGCACCTCGGGGGTGGTGGCGACGGCGGCGACGGCGGAGGCCACGCCGAAGAGCGCGTAACCGAGCAGCAGTATGCGGCGGCGACCGACGCGGTCGCCGAGCGTGCCGAAGAGGATCAGCAGCGAGGCGCACACCAGCGGGTACGCGTCGACGATCCAGAGGAGTTCCACCCCGGTCGGGCGGAGGTCCTCGGTGACGGCCGGCACGGCGACATGGAGCACGGTGGCGTCGAGGGCGACAAGAAGCAGGCTGACACAGAGGACGAGAAGGACGACCCAGCGGTTGGCACCGCCGCCGGTGGCACGCACGCGTGGTCCGGCCGTGGTCGTCCCGTCCATGCACGTACCTCCCATGAGTCTCTCGCGTCGGTGGGCCAGCCGGGGGCGTGGCCCGCTGGGCGGCCCGGCATCGGCGGGCGAGTGATCAGCCAGCGTACGCGAGTCCGGGGCGCCGGTGCGTGGCGCACCTCTCACCTCGACGAACCACGGGGTGTGGCGTACGCCACGCCGGGCGCGCCACGGCGGTGGTACCCGCCGTGCTCCGAACGGCCCCGGAATTCCGTGCGGCATTCGCGTGAACTGCTTTCTCCGCGTACAAACACACTTACGGAGAAGCCCAGCTCCGCAATAGGCACAAGGCCCCCTCCATTTCCGGCCGCTACGGGGAATGAATGTGCGGCTGAGACATACTCCACATCACATCGTCATCACGAACAGCCGGGATCGGCCTGGGCTCACACTCACTCGCTGTAACGTCGATTGGGTGCGTACCGACATCTTTGCCCGTCTGGACCGGGAGCCGGAGCCGCCGAAGATAGAGATCCCGCGGATGAGCCGCACCCGTCTCGCTCTCTTCGGCGGGACGTTGGCGTTCTATCTCGCCATCGTCGTCGCCGTGCTCGTCTCGTCCTGGCTGGTGACCCTCGACTGGAAGGTCATGCTCTTCCGGCCGTATCAGCAGTGGCCGGAGCTGCACGCGTTTCTGGACTACTTCGTGGTGCTCGGACAGCGCGGCCCCACCGCGGTCATGGTGGCGGCCTGGCTGGGCTGGCGCTCCTGGCGGCAGCACACCCTGCGGCCGCTGCTGGTGCTCGGCGCCTCCCTGCTGCTGCTGAACCTGACGGTGGGCTCGGTCAAGCTCGGCCTCGGGCGGCTGGGTCCCCACTACGCGACCCGGATCGGCTCCCCCGAGCTCTTCGCCGGCGGGGATATATTTCCTTCGGGCCACACCGCCAATGCCGTGGTGACCTGGGGAATCCTGGCCTACCTCGCCACCACCCCGCGGGCCCGGCGCTATCTTTCGGCGCTGTCCGCCGTGGTCGCCCTGGGCGTCGGACTCACCACCGTCTACCTCGGTACGCACTGGCTGAGCGACGTCGTGCTGGGCTGGGCAGCCGGGCTGCTGATCCTGCTGGCGCTGCCGTGGTGCGAGCCGGTGATCGGTCGCGCCGAGGCCTTCATCCTGTCGCTGCGCGACCAGGCGCGCGACCAGCTGCGGACGCGCCGTCTGCCGGTGCCTTCGCTTCCGGTCGCCGCAGGCGGCCCGCGGCCCGCCATATACCCTCAGCGTGCGGCATCGGAGGACGGCGAGCCGGCGCGCAGCCCGATGGGCGCGGGCAGCACAGGCGGCCGGACGCCGGGTGCGGGCGCACCGGCCGGCACCACGGCTGCCGCGACGGCCGCCACGGCGACCGCGCAGCTCACGCAGTCGCGTCCGCACGCGGTCGTGCGCTCCGGGCACGGCGTGCACACGCCGCACGCCGCGCACACCCCGCACAACAGCCCGGTCGCCCCGGCCGGCAGCCGCCGTCCGCCGCGTTCGCGTCCGGTGCCAGGCGGCAGCTGACGGCGCCGGACGGAAGCGGGGGCGGCACGAACAGCCGGTCCCGCACATGGTGAAGGCCCCCGACCTCGGTCGGGGGCCTTCACCATGTGTGTGGGTGGTGGACGCCCGCTGAGACAGCGTCAGTCCGTTCGTCGGCGTCAGCCCTTCCAGCAGCGGACGACCCTGCCGCCGTCGACCTCGAAATTCAGCCGTCCCACCAGGTATTCCATGGTGATGATGGCGCCGGGCGGCAGCGATCTGACGGTGCTCCACCCCCGGCTGCGGGCGCGGCTCTCCGCGCTGTCGGCGTCGAGGCCGACGTACGTTTCGGGGGTGTCGTCGGGCTCGGCGGAAGGTGTCGGAATCGATGCCATGGGACCTCACCGTAGGTGGCAGCGGACGGTGACGGAAGTCCGCAGAGGCGAGAGTGGTACGCGTATCAGCATCCCCACGTACCCCAGCGGTCACACTTGTGTCACAGGATCACGACACGCGTTCAGCGCGCGCACGATCACTCGTAAGCAAAAACGAAGTCGCCCGCACAGGAAATTCACAGATCTGCCCGAACTTCACCGGACGCCCTCATTCCAGACTCCTGAATTTCGCCTGCCGATGCCCTTTTCCGCACCATGGACATTCGGGAATTCATCATTACTTAGGCCATCCCTACTTCGGGACGAATCAGCCGGTCACCCGTATGCGTATCGCGCGGTGTCCGGATCCGTGTCCGCGGCCTGTCGGGTGGTGCCGGGTGCCTAGCATCATGGCTCCAGCCCGAGACCGAACCAGTACCGGACGAGGCCCGCACCGCGGACCGCGAGGGGGCAACGATGGGGACGGACACCACTGCGGCGACCGCCGCCGAGGCGCCCCTCCGGAGGCGGGGCCGGATGGTGGTGGACTGGCTCACGACCACCGACCACAAGAAGATCGGGCATCTCTACCTGATCACGTCGTTCGTCTTCTTCCTGGCCGCCGGGCTGATGGCGATGCTGATGCGGGCCGAGCTGGCCCGCCCCGGACTCCAGCTGATGACGAATCAGGCGTTCAACCAGGCCTTCACCCTGCACGGCACGATCATGCTGCTGCTGTTCGCGACGCCGACCTTCGCCGGCTTCGCCAACGAGCTCGTGCCGCTGCAGATCGGGGCGCCCGACGTGGCCTTCCCGCGGCTGAACATGTTCTCGTACTGGCTGTTCCTCTTCGACGGGCTGATGGTGCTGGGCTCGCTGCTGGTGCCCACCGGTCCCGCGGCCTTCGGCTGGACCGCCTACGCTCCGCTCAACAGCCTGGAGCGCTCCCCCGGGATCGGCATCGATCTGTGGATCATGGGGCTCGCGTTCTCCGGATTCGGCACGATCCTCACGTCCGTGAACTTCCTGGCGACGATCATCGGGATGCGGGCGCCCGGCATGACGATGTTCCGGATGCCGATCTTCACCTGGAACGTCCTCTTCACCACGATCCTGGTGCTCGCGGCGTTCCCCGTGCTGGCGGCGGCACTGCTGGTGCTGGAGTCCGACCGCAGGTTCGGCTCCGTCGTCTTCCAGGCGGAGAACGGAGGCGCGCTGCTGTGGCAGCACCTCTTCTGGTTCTTCGGCCATCCCGAGGTCTACATCATCGCCCTGCCGTTCTTCGGCATCATCACGGAGATCATCCCGGTCTTCGCGCGGAAGCCGATCTTCGGCTACGCCACGCTCGTGGGCGCCACCATGGCCATCACCGGGCTCTCGGTGGTGGTGTGGGCGCACCATATGTTCGCCACCGGAGCGGTGCTGCTGCCCTTCTTCTCGATGCTGTCCTTCCTGATCGCCGTGCCGACCGGCGTGAAGTTCTTCAACTGGACCGGCACGATGCTGAGGGGATCGCTGTCCTTCGAGACCCCGATGCTGTGGTCGGTCGGCTTCCTGGTGTCGTTCCTGCTCGGCGGCCTGACCGGCGTCATCCTCGCATCGCCGCCGATGGACTTCCAGGTGACCGACTCGTACTTCGTCGTCGCCCACTTCCACTACACGGTCTTCGGCACGGTCGTCTTCGCGATGTTCGCGGGCTTCTACTTCTGGTGGCCCAAGTTCACCGGGAGGATGCTCGACGAGCGGCTCGGCAGGATCCACTTCTGGACGCTCTTCATCGGCTTCCAGGTCACCTTCCTCGTACAGCACTGGCTGGGCGCGGAGGGCATGCCGCGGCGCTACGCGGACTATCTGGCCGCCGACGGCTTCACGGTGCTCAACACGGTCTCCACCATCGGCGCCTTCCTGCTCGGCATGTCCACGCTGCCGTTCCTCTACAACGTCTGGAAAACCGCCAAGTACGCGAAGAAGGTGGAGGTCGACGATCCGTGGGGGTTCGGCCGGTCGCTGGAGTGGGCGACCTCCTGTCCGCCGCCCCGGCACAACTTCGCCGTCCTCCCCCGGATCCGCTCCGAGTCCCCCGCGTTCGATCTGCACCACCCGGAGTGGGCCGCCACGCGGCCGGCCGTAGCCGAGGCTCCGCACGACGACGTCAGCCGGGAGATCCCAGGGCCCGGGACAGCCGGTCCCGGACCGTCCTGAGGTGCTCGGTCAGTTCCTTCGGCTCGACGACCTCGAAGTCGAAGCCCATCAGGACCACATGAACGACCATCACGTCGAGGCTTCCCGCACCCGTGTGCAGCAGACAGCTCTCCGGCCCCTCGGCCTCCAGTACGCCGGCCGACGGTGACACGGCCTCGGCGGCCCGCTCGACCGGCACCCTCAGCCTGATCACCGCCCTCACGGCGTACGCGGCCGTCGACACGCCGTTGGAGACATAGGAGGCGAGATCCTCGGCGGGCGGCGTACGCGGGGCGAAGCGCGGGCCGTGCGGCGGCTTCGGGGTGATCCGGTCGACCCGGAACGTACGCCAGTCCGAGCGGTCCAGATCCCAGGCGACGAGGTACCAGCGGCGCTCGGTGCACACCAGCCGGTGCGGTTCCACGGTGCGCCGGGTCGCCGAGCCGTTGTGGTCCTCGTAGGCGAAGCGCAGCCGCTCACCGTCCCGGCAGGCATGGGCCAGCTCGGTCAGGACGGACGGGTCGACCTGGGCCTGGGGCGGACGCAGCAGCGGGACGGTGAAGGCGTTCAGGGCACCGACCCGGCGGCGCAGCCGGTGGGGCAGCACCTGCTCCAGCTTCGCGAGGGCGCGTACGGACGACTCGCCGATACCCTCGATGCCGTTGCCGGCGGCGGTGCGCAGACCGACCGCGACCGCCACGGCCTCGTCGTCGTCGAGCAGCAGCGGCGGCAGCTCGGCCCCCGCGCCGAGCTGATAGCCGCCGCCGGTGCCGGGGCTGGCGTTCACGGGATAACCGAGCTCGCGCAGCCGGTCGACGTCCCGGCGCACCGTGCGCGGGGTGACGCCGAGCCGTTCGGCGAGCTCGGCGCCCGACCATTCGCGGTGGGCCTGCAGCAGGGAGAGCAGGCGCAGCAGTCGTGCCGAGGTTTCCAGCATGAAGCGAGTCTGTCAGGGCTTGCGGACAGCTGCTGTCCTCAAGCTCGCGGGCTTCCTCGGGCTACCGGCCTTCCTCGGCCTACCGGGGCTCCTCGAGCCGTTCGTCAGGTCACTTCGCGGTCAGCCGGACGCACAGGTCGTTGTCGTTCGTGTAGCAGGGCGTTGCCCGGAAGTCGTCGGCCTCGTGCACGGGGTAGACGAAGATGCTCTTGCGGTCCCACACGTCGTCGAGGATGCGCGAGATCCGCACGGGCTTCGCGCCCTCGGCGGGCCGCAGCCACAGCGTCCACATCTGCTGCTTCTCGACAGGGGCCTCGACGAGGGTGGCGTACGGGAGCGTGAAGCGGAAGCTCCCGCCTTCCTCGCCCGTCACGGGCAGCTGGTGGACCTTGCCGCCGAGCCGCGCTTCGGCGACCGCTCCCGCGCCGAGCTCGGCTCCGTACAGCACTCCCTCGAC
Organism: Streptomyces sp. NPDC001970; assembly: GCF_053594115.1. NCBI lineage: Bacteria > Bacillati > Actinomycetota > Actinomycetes > Kitasatosporales > Streptomycetaceae > Streptomyces > Streptomyces sp. NPDC001970. The sequence continues at coordinate 76,571 of NZ_JBSFDW010000029.1, forward strand.
CGTGCAGGATCCCTGCTCGAAGCCGATGTCCCCGGCCTCGGCGTGCGGTTCGCGCACCCAGCAGCGGACCGCGAGCCGCCCGTCCGCCGTCGGAAGGGGTACGCGCACGACGACCCGCCCGGCCTCCGGGACCCGGTCGACGAGCGCCCGGAGATCGCGGATGCCGGGCTCGATGGCCACGTCGTCGTCCGTGTACGCGTCCCAGTGGCCCTCGGCCAGCTCCACGGTGCTGGGCAGCACGGCCCGCGAGTGGTCCCCGCCGACCGGGGTGAGCGGCAGCCGCACGGTGTCGGCGGCGGCCGTGCCTCCGCGCCGGCGCAGCACGAGCACGGCGTCCGGAGCGTGGACCCCCGCTATGTCGAACGTGACGCCTCCCGCTGCGTCGGCGATGCAGTCGGCACGTGGCATCCGCCGCCCGGTGGACGTGGTCATCCCGTCTTTCCCTTCCGGATCACGTCGGCGGCCTGGTAGCGCAGGGCGTAGCCTCCGTCGAGCAGGGCACCGCGCGTGCGGTGCACGACGTCGCGCAGGGCGCCGCGCGAGCCGCCGCCCCCGCCCCGGGCGACCAGTTCGGCGAAGAGCCTCTCATGGCGTTCCGCGATCCGGGCCGGGTCGAAGCGCTCGGAGGCCTTGAGTGCCGCCTCTGCGGTGCGTCTGCGCAGCTCGTCGTCGTTGATCAGGGAGAGCAGTGCGTCGGCGACGGCGTCCTCGTCACCGACCGGCACGAGCCGACCGTCGACGCCGTCCTCGATGATCTCGCCGGGCCCGTGCGGGCAGTCGGTGGAGACGACCGGGAGGCCGCAACGCATCGCCTCGACGATCGTCATCCCGAAGGACTCGACGCTCGATGTGACGGCGGCGATCGAGCCCTTGACCCACTCCGCCTCCAGCGGGTTGGCGGGGCCCATCAGGAAGACGTGGTTGTGCAGCTCCCGCTGCTGGATCAGGGCCCGCAACGCGTTGCGCTCGTTGCCGGTCGCGTCGCCGCTGCCGTAGATCCGCAGCCGCCAGTCGGGGCGGGCGGCGACGACCTTCGAGAAGGCCTTGACCAGCAGGTCGTACCGCTTGATCTTGGTGAGCCGGCCGGCCGCGACGACCCATTTGCTGCCGCCGTCGGCGGGGGCGACGGTCGGCGCGGGCACGCAGTTCGGCACGGACTCGATCCATACGCCGGGCAGCTTCAGGCCCGAGCGGTAGGACCCCGCGTCGGCCTCGGTGACCGTCGTGACCGCGTCCAGCAGGGCGTACCGGTGGCCGATCTCGCGCCGCAGCCGGTATCCGTGGCTGTCCAGAGTGAGGTGCTCCTGGCCGACGCGGACGGGGCCGCGGCGGGCCTGGCGGGCGATGTGGACGTTCAGCCCGGGGCGGGTGCCGACGACGACATCGGCATCGAGGGACTTCAGATGGCCGGCGATACGCGCGTCGGTGAGGCGGCTGTACTGCTTCCAGCGGCCGTCACCGCGCGGGAACACCTTCGCGGGCCTGGTGTAGTCCGGGTGCCCGCCGTCGTAGCCGGGGCTGCCCGTGCGCAGGTCCACGAGATGCCTCATGAGGACGCCGGCGGGGGCGCCCAGCATCGGCTCGTCGCGGTGCCGGAAGACCGAGACGACCTCCACGTCGTGCCGCTCGGCCAGCGTCTGGGCGAGGTTGAACGTCGTGCGGATCGTCCCTCCGATTCCGTACGCGTTATGGAGCAGGAAAGAGATATGCATGCGCTGCCGCGTCCCCCGGTCCTCATATTGGTCAGTAATGGACTGTACTTGTCCGTAGGGGCAGTTATGCCCCTGGGGCGGGCCGGGTGCGTCGCGGTGGCGCGGCGCCGGGGACCGGGACACCGAACATCGACCTGTCGACTTGACGATGTGTCTCTCAGCATCCGCTTCCCGCGTGACCCCGGCCACGGATCGCCCGTTGTGCTCCTTGTGAGCCGGGAACCCCCGGCTGCCCACCAAGCACCGAGTCCGAGGAGCCACCCGTGCCGCGCATGCTCGACGTCAGCGAGGACGTACGCGCCGAGATCGGCGACGAAGAAGCCGACCGGCTGCTCGCCGGCGAGAACGCCCCGGGCAGCTACGACTGCACTTCCTGCCGCACCCCGGGCGACTCCGAGCAGGAACGGACCAGCACCGTGCTGTTCGTCGGCGAGGAGACCGCCGTCCTCGCGTTCGCCCACGCCAGCTGCATCCCCTCGCAGGTCGTCCAGGTCGCCGAGGAGCAGCTCAAGGGCGCCGTCCGGTCGATCACGGGCGAGGCTCCCGCCCCGGCCGCCCCCGCCGCCCAGCCGGCCCCCAGCGCGGCGAACACCTCGTCAGGGCAGGCCGTGCTCGGTGTCACCAGCGGTCTAGTCCTGATCGACGACGAACTCCACCCCGCGCTCGTCGTCGAGCCGACCGCGCCCATCGCCCGTCCCGGCTCGTTCGGCGGTGGCGACGACTTCCTGCCGCTGCTCATCGAGCAGGGCTTCCTGCCGGTCTCGGTGGTCAACGAGGTGCCCCGGCTGCTGCCGGGCTGGTCCGTCCTGCTCGCCATGGGCCAGCTGCACGCCGTGCTCCAGCCGGGCACGGGTGGCGGCAGCCCGGTGGCCTGGTGGCAGGCCCACCAGCCGCTCCAGGTCACCGAGGGCTGGCGGAGCGCGGCCAACAAGTCCCACCGGGTCCTGGTCTTCGCCGCCCCGGCCGGCGCCATCGGCCAGCAGCCCCGCGAGGACCTGCTGCGCGACGCGCTGGAGAAGGCTGCGGCCAACGGGCGGCTGGTGGCCGCGGCCATGCCGCTGGCCGGCACCTGATCCCGGCCCGACAGGTACGCGGACGGGCGCCGTGCGCCCCCGCGTACCCCCGCCGAACTGCGAATTCCCGGAGCGGCCCGCATCCGACCGGCCTGAAGGTCGTTGGCTCATACGTGCAGACATACGAGCCCACCCGCCAGCCGTACCCGAGCCGGATCCCCTCGGCCACGCCCATCTACGACGCGCTGTGCTCCGAGTACCGCACGGCGTTCCGGACGCTCCCCGGCGACCGGAGCGGCGAGGAGGATCTCGGCTTCAAGGGCTTCGGGCTCCGCCTGCACGGGGGCCGCTCCGGCTATGGCGGGCACACGGGATTCAGCTCGGGACTCTCGGCGTTCGGCGGGCATCTCGCGTTGCCACCGGCGCCCCGCAGCGGGCAGTGAGGCACGCGAGCATCTCTTCACATGAACCACGAAGTGGCCGGGGCGGCTGCCGCCCCGGCCACTTCGTCGTATGCGCCACTTCGTCGTATGCGCCACTTCGTCGTATGCGCCACTTCGTCGTATGCGCCACTTCGTCGTATGCGCTACTGAGTCGTCGTCTCCTGCACTACTTCTTCTTGCCGCGCTTCTCGCGGACCCGCACCGAGATGTGGATCGGGGTGCCCTCGAAGCCGAACTCCTCGCGCAGTCGGCGCTCGACGAAGCGGCGGTAGCCGTGCTCCAGGAAGCCGGACGCGAAGAGGACGAAACGCGGGGGCTTCGTGCCCGCCTGCGTGCCGAACAGGATGCGCGGCTGCTTGCCACCGCGGATCGGGTGCGGGTGCGAGGCGACCAGCTCGCCGAGGAAGGCGTTGAGGCGGCCGGTCGGGACGCGGGTCTCCCAGCCCTCCAGCGCCGTCTCGATCGCCGGGACCAGCTTGTCCATGTGCCGGCCGGTCGAGGCCGAGACATTGACCCGGGGCGCCCAGGAGACCTGCTGCATCTCGGTCTCGATCTCGCGCTCCAGGTAGTAGCGGCGCTCCTCGTCGAGGGTGTCCCACTTGTTGTACGCGACGACGAGCGCGCGGCCCGCCTCGACCGCCATCGTGATGATCCGCTGGTCCTGGACGGAGATCGAGTCGCTCGTGTCGATCAGGACGACGGCGACCTCGGCCTTCTCGACCGCGGCCGCGGTGCGCAGCGAGGCGTAGTAGTCGGCGCCCTCCTGGAGGTGGACCTTCTTGCGGATACCCGCGGTGTCCACGAACTTCCAGGTCTTGCCGCCGAGTTCGACGAGCTCGTCGACCGGGTCCCGGGTGGTGCCCGCCATCTCGTTGACGACGACGCGCTCCTCGCCCGCGATCTTGTTCAGCAGGGACGACTTGCCGACGTTCGGGCGGCCGATGAGGGCGATGCGACGCGGGCCGCCGACCGCGGCGCCGAACGTCTGGGCGGGGGCGTCGGGGAGCGCCTCGAGGACCTCGTCGAGGAGGTCGCCGGTGCCGCGGCCGTGGAGCGCGGAGACCGGGTACGGCTGACCGAGCCCGAGCGACCAGAGCATCGCAGCATCAGCCTCGGCCGACGGGCCGTCCACCTTGTTGGCGGCGAGGACGACGGGCTTGCCGGCGCGGCGGAGCAGCTTGACGACGGCCTCGTCGGTGTCGGTGGCGCCGACGGTTGCGTCCACGACGAAGACGACCGCGTCGGCGGCATCGATCGCGAACTCGGCCTGGGCGGCGACGGAGGCGTCGATACCGAGGACGTCCTGCTCCCAGCCGCCGGTGTCGACGACCTTGAAGCGGCGGCCGGCCCACTCGGCCTCGTACGTGACGCGGTCGCGGGTGACGCCGGGCTTGTCCTCCACGACGGCCTCGCGGCGGCCGATGAAGCGGTTCACCAGGGTCGACTTGCCGACGTTCGGGCGGCCGACGACGGCGAGGACGGGCAGGGGGCCGTGACCGGCCTCCTCGATCGCACCTTCGACGTCCTCGAGGTCGAAGCCCTCCTCCGCGGCGAGCTCCATGAACTCCGCGTACTCGGTGTCGCCGAGTGCCCCGTGGTCGTGCTGGTCGTTCATGAAGTCCGTTCCTCGTTCATTCGTGGTCGGTGAGCCGGGACGGGCCCGTGGGCCCGGGGCTCACTACTGAAGTCTCGCTCAGCGCCCGGTGAGGCGCTTGGCGTTTTCCAGGTGGGCGGTGAGCCGCTCCTGGATGCGTACGGTCGCGTCGTCGAGTGCCTGGCGCGTGCGCCGGCCACTGCCGTCGCCCACGGTGAAGGCGTCGCCGAAGACGACGTCGACGCGGCTGCGCAGCGGCGGCAGCGCCCGTATCAACCGTCCGCCCTTCGCCCCTTCTTCCCGCCCGTCCCTGTCCGCGGTTCCCAGCACCGCGACCGGAACGACCGGGGCACCGGAGCGGAGGGCGAAGTAGGCGAGGCCGCCGCGGATCGAGGAGAAGTCGCCCTCGCCCCGGGTGCCCTCGGGGAAGATGCCGAGAACGCCGCTGTTCTCGAGCACCGCGAGAGCGTTGGTGATCGCAGTGCGGTCGGCGCTCGCACGGTCCACCCTCAGCTGCCCGATTCCGGTGAGGAACGGGTCGAGCGGCCCGACGAAGGCCTCCTGCTTGATCAGGAAGTGCACCGGCCTGGGGGCGGTGCCCATGACCATCGGGCCGTCGACGTTGTGCGCGTGGTTGACGGCGAGGATCACCGGACCGGCGGCCGGGACCCGCCAGGCGCCCAGGACCCGCGGCCGCCACAGCGTGTGCATGATGCCGATGCCCATCCGCCGGCCGACGGCGGCGCCCTTCGCGGACGGTGCGGTCACGTCGCGACCCGCTTCTCCTCAACCAGAGTGACGACGCACTCGATGACCTGCGCGAGCGTGAGGTCGCTGGTGTCGACCTCGACGGCGTCGGCCGCCTTGGCGAGGGGAGAGGTCTTCCGGTTGGAGTCGGCGTGGTCCCGCTTGACGAGCGCCTCACGGGTGGCGGCGATGTCGGCCGCGTCCTTGCCCTTCAGCTCGCCGCTGCGGCGGGCGGCGCGGGCCTCCGGGGAAGCCGTCAGGAAGATCTTCAGGTCGGCGTCGGGGAGGACGGTCGTGCCGATGTCCCTGCCCTCGACGACGATGCCCTTCTCGGCGGCCGCGGCGATGGAGCGCTGCAGCTCGGTGATGCGGGCGCGCACCTCGGGGACCGCGCTGACGGCGCTGACCTTGGAGGTCACTTCCTGCGTACGGATCGGCCCGGACGCGTCCAGCCCGTCGACGGTGATCGTCGGCGCGGAGGGGTCCGTGCCGGACTCGATCACCGGCTTGGCGGCGGCGCTCGCGATCGCGAGCGGGTCGGCGACGTCGACGCCGTTGCTGATCATCCACCAGGTGATCGCCCGGTACTGCGCGCCGGTGTCGAGGTAACTCAGCCCCAGCTCTGCGGCGACCGCCTTGGAGGTGCTCGACTTGCCCGTGCCGGAGGGGCCGTCGATGGCGACGATCACGGATTCCACGGTGTCGGAGACCTTCCTGATACGCGTCTACGGGCAGGCCGAATGCCAAGGTGCCCCGCACAAGGTTACCGAGTGCGGAACGTTGCCCTTGCACCCGTTCGCAGATCCCGGCCCCGGGGGCCGCTGCGCGGGGCCCACGCGACAGAGCCGCACGTCGGCACAGCCCCGCCCGGCCCTTCCCGAACCGCGTGCTTCGGGCCTCGGGCCCCCGGGCCACGGCGGTGCCGAGGGGTGGACCCGGGTCCGTCCGTCCTCAGTCGCCGGACGGGCCCGGAATCCGCAGGCACCGCGATAGACGTGCGTCGCGCTACTGCCGCAGGGCCCAGCCCCGCTCCCGCAGCGACGCCGAGAGCACCGCCGCCGCCGTGGGCTCGACCATGAGCTGGACCAGGCCCGCCTGCTGGCCCGTCGCGTGCTCGATGCGTACGTCCTCGATGTTCACACCCGCCCGCCCCGCGTCCGCGAAGATCCGGGCGAGCTCGCCGGGCTGGTCGCTGATGAGGACGGCGACCGTCTCGTACGTGGTCGGGGCGGCGCCGTGCTTGCCGGGGACGCGTTCGCGGCCGGCGTTGCCGCGGCGGAGGACGTCCTGCACGCCGTCGGTGCCCTCACGGCGCTTGTCCTCGTCGGAGGACTGGAGGGCCCGCAGGGAGCGGACCGTCTCGTCGAGGTCGGCCGCGACGCCCGCGAGGACGTCGGCGACCGGGCCCGGGTTGGCCGAGAGGATGTCGACCCACATCCGGGGGTCGGAGGCGGCGATGCGGGTGACGTCGCGGATGCCCTGCCCGCACAGCCGCACCGCCGTCTCGTCCGCGTCGGCCAGCCGCGCGGCGACCATGGACGAGATCAGCTGCGGGGTGTGGGAGACGAGCGCGACCGCACGGTCGTGCGCGTCGGCGTCCATGACCACCGGCACCGCGCGGCACAGCGCGACCAGCTCGAGCGCCAGGTTGAGCACTTCGGTGTCGGTGTCCCGGGTCGGTGTCAGCACCCACGGCCGGCCCTCGAAGAGGTCGGCGGTCGCGGCCAGCGGGCCCGAGCGCTCCTTGCCGGACATGGGGTGCGTACCGATGTACGCCGACATGTCGACCCCGAGCGCCTCCAGCTCGCGCCGTGGGCCGCCCTTCACGCTGGCCACGTCGAGGTACGCGCGCGCGGTCCCGGCGCGCATCGCCTCCGCGAGCGTGGCGGACACGAATGCGGGCGGCACGGCCACGATCACGAGGTCGACGGGCCCCTCGGGCGCCTCGTCCGTCCCGGCGCCGAGCGCCGCCGCGGTCCTGGCCTGCGCCGGGTCGTGGTCCCTGAGGTGGACCGTGACACCCCGGCCGGCCAGCGCCAGCGCGGCGGACGTGCCGATCAGCCCCGTCCCGACGACGAGAGCCGTTCTCACTGGGCGATGTCCTTGCGGAGGGGCGCCGCGGCGCCGAGGTACACGTGCGCGATCTCGGACTTGGGCTTGTCGGACTCGACGTGCGCGAGGATCCGCACGACGCGCGGCATCGCCCCCGTGATGTCCAGTTCCTGGGCGCAGATCAGCGGTACGTCGACGATCCCGAGGCCTCGCGCCGCCGCGGCCGGGAAGTCGCTGTGGAGGTCCGGCGTGGCCGTGAACCAGACGCTGATCAGATCGTCCGCGGTGAGCCCGTTCCGCTCCAGGATGGCGGTGAGCAGCTCGCTGACCTGCTCGTCCATGTGCCCGGCATCGTCCCGCTCCAGCTGGACGGCTCCCCGGACGGCTCGTACCGCCACGTCGTGCTCCTTACCTGTCGTCACCGCGTGTGCTCCGATCAGCGTAGTCAGCTGCCCGGGCACACGATCGCGGCGACCGTCCTCCGAGACAGGAGGTGCGGCCGCCGCGGTTCGGCTGTGGGTGACCGATCACATCCCCTGCTGCCGGATGATGTCCTCCAGCGAGCCGGACGGCAGCTGCCCGTTCGGGGTCAGCTTGTCGACGGCCTGGGGCAGGGACTGCGCGATCTCGTCCGCGGCCTGCTGCGGCGTCACGCCCGTCTGCTGGGCGACCTTGTCCAGCGTCTCGGACGGCAGCGCCTCGGCGATCTGCCCGCCGCTGACCGGCTGGTTCTGGCCGGTGCCGATCCACGACTGCGCCTGGTCGGCGAGGCCGGACTTGGTGAGCATGTCGAGGAGCCCGCCGAGCGGGTCGCTCCCGCCTGCCGCACCCGCCCCGCCACCGCCGCCGCCACCGCCGCCGCCGGCGAGGGCACCGAGCAGCGCTCCGAGGATGTTTCCGGCGCCGCCCTGGCCACCGCCCTGGCCGCCGCCGAGCAGACTGCCCAGAAGACCGCCGAGATCGCTTCCCGCCATGGTCCTGCCTCTCAGGTCGGAAAAGGGTTGGGTTCACGGACAATGTCACCCACCCTCGAGGCTGCCGCCACCTGGACCACTACGGAACGTCGACGGGTGGACACGGCACGTGACGTCGGTTTGCATGGAGTTCCCCCTGCCCGCCGTCCCTGCGGAAGGCGCCGATGAAGCACCCGGGACCACTGATCACGCTGTTCGCCGGACTCGTACTCGGTCTGTTCATGCTGTCGCTGAACGCCACGACCGGTGAGCCCGTGCCTTCATCGCGCGACCGGGACCGCCCGGCCGTCAGTCCGAGCCCCAGCCCCAGCCCGCCCGCGCCCCCCTCACCGTCGCCGACGCCACCTCCGGCCGCATCCCCGACGGCGCCGACCCAGGCGAAGGCGCAGGTCGAGTTCGCAGGACGTACGAACGACGACACCGCTTCGGTGGCCATCTCCGTCCGCGGCGACAAGGCCATCGCGTACTTCTGCGACGGCCGTACCCGTGAAGCCTGGATGCGTGGCCCCGTGGAGGAGGACGGAGACATGCATCTGACCAGCAGCGAGAGCGGCGCGAAGCTGGACGCCGTCATGACCGGCGGCAAAGTCACCGGAACCGTCGAGATCGGCGAACAGAACTGGCCGTTCACCGCCGACAAGGCCGTCAAGCCGTCCGGGCTGTACCGGGCCACCGCCCAAGTGCGCGGCGCCGAGCTGAGGGGTGGCTGGATCATCCTGCAGGACGGCCGTCAGGTCGGCATCGTCAGCCGCGACGGCAAGCCCGCCGCCGCTCCCCCGATCGACCCGGAAACCGGCGCCGTCACCGTCGACGGCACCCAGCTGACCGCCCGCCCCGTCGTCCCCTGAGCGTCCCGAGGTGCTTCATGAGCGTGGACCCGCCAGCGCGGAGCGGAGACTTCCCGCCGCCACCGCCTCCTCCGCCGCCGCCCCCGTCCGGGCCCCAGGCCTCGCCCCCGCCCCCGTCCGGGCCCGAGCCCTCGCCCGGGCTCGCCGGCTCCGAGGCAGTGCGCTACCTCGTCCCGGCCCTGGTCGCGATGGCCGTCGCGGTCGCCCTCGGGGCGTACGGGAAGCTGCACGCCCCGGCCGCCACGGCCTTCAACCTGGCCGGATTCACCAGCCCGAGTGCGGTGAAGTCCTGGCTGGCCACGGCGTCGCTGGCCTTCGCGGTGGTGCAGCTCGTCACCGCGCTCGCGATGTACGGGCAGATGCCGGGCGTACGGGCCGCGCCCTGGACGCCCACGCTGCACCGCTGGTCGGGCCGGGTGGCGTTCCTGCTGGCCGTGCCCGTGGCCGTGCACTGCCTGTATGCGCTCGGCTATCAGACGACCACGGCACGGGCGGCCTGGCACTCGTTCCTCGGCTGCTTCTTTTTCGGTGCATTCAGCGCAAAGATGCTGCTGTTGCGTATGGAGCGACTGCCGGGGTGGCTGCTGCCGGTCGTCGGCGGGCTGGTTTTCGCGTCGCTCACGATGCTCTGGCTGACCTCGGCGCTCTGGTTCTTCCGCACGTTCGGAGTGACGACATGAGTGACCGCGAGAGCAGTGAGGGAACCACCCGCCGTACGGTTCTGGTGACCGGTGCCGCCCTCCTGGTGGTACCGGCCTGCACCAAGTACGGGGACGAGAGCAGCGACGAGGTGACGCTGCGCCCGGCACCCGCCTCACCGACGGGGCCCGGCAGCGCTCAGCCGCCCGCGGGCGAGGTGCTGGGCACCACCGCCGAGGTCCCGGACGGCGGCGGGAAGGTCTTCAAGAAGCAGAAGGTGGTGGTGACCCAGCCCACGCAGGGCGACTTCAAGGCATTCACGGCGATCTGCACCCACCAGGGCTGCATCGTCGACAAGGTCGAGAACGGCACGATCGACTGCCCCTGCCACGGGAGCAAGTTCCGGATCACCGACGGCTCCGTCGCACGCGGGCCCGCCGAGCGGCCGCTGGAGGCGAAGCGGATCACCGTCACCGGGGACCAGATCCGTCTCACGTAGCCTGGCGCACATGACTCCCGAGGCGCTCGTCCATGACCACATGGTCTACTCCTGCGTGATGGGCTCGCGCGCCTTCGGACTGGCGACGGACGGCAGCGACACCGACCGGCGCGGTGTCTTCCTCGCACCCACCCCGCTGTACTGGCGCTTCGAGAAGCCCCCGACGCATGTGGAGGGCCCGGCCGACGAGCAGTTCTCCTGGGAGCTGGAACGCTTCTGCGGGCTCGCGCTGCGTGCCAACCCGAACATCCTGGAGTGCCTGCACTCCCCGCTGGTCGAGCACATCGACGACACCGGCCGTGAGCTCCTCACTCTGCGCGATGCGTTTCTGTCCCGGCAGGCCCACGAGACCTTCGTCCGCTACGCCGCCGGCCAGCACCGCAAGCTCGAGGCGGACATGCGGCAGCACGGGGCTCCCCGCTGGAAGCACGTGATGCATCTGCTGCGGCTCCTGGCGACCTGTCGTGACCTGCTCCGCACCGGGAGGCTGGTCATCGACGTCGGCGACGACCGCGAGCGCCTCCTCGCCGTCAAGCGCGGCGAGGTCCGGTGGGCGGAGGTCGAGTCGTGGATGGCGCGGCTGGCGGACGAGGCGGACACGGCGGCGACACGGACGCCCCTGCCCGAGAGCCCGGACCGGGCGCGCGTCGAGGACTTCCTCGTCCGCACCCGGCGCGCGTCGGCACGCTGAGCACCAGCACGCTGAGCGCAGACACGCTCGGCGCAGACACGGGTCCGGCGACTACCGGCGCGCTCGTACGACGAAGTCGTGCAGGGCGTCGTAGGCGCTCGGCTCCGGAGGAAGGGCCGAGGCCGACTGGGCGGTGTCCAACACCTCGTGGAGCCTTTCGAAGTCGGCGCGGACGACCTCGGCGTCCGCGGACAGGCCCACCGCCGGGCCGTGTTCGGCGGCAGCCTTCGCCTCGATCAGTTCGGGCAGAAAGCCCGGCGCGTCCTGCACCTCGCCCAGCAGCGTGGGCAGATGGGCCTGCACCTCGCCCGCGCGCATCAGGTGGACACCGGTGAGCAGAGCGCGGAAGGCGTACAGGAGCGGTTTCAGCTCGCCGGTCTTCTCGTGGAGCCGCCACTGCGTGTTCGCGAATCCGCGGTAGTGGTGCGCGTGATGGCTGGTGAGCACGCCCGGGGCCAGCGAGACCAGTTCCGCGTGCGCGTCGGTCGTGTGCACGACCAGCGGCGACAGCAACTGCTCCAGCACATAGCCGTTGCGCCGCAGCATCAGCCGCACGAACTTCCGCAGGTCGTGCGTGACCAGGTCCATCTCGACGCCGTCCCTGTCCCACATCCGGGACCGGGTCTCCTCCGGCTCGCGCAGCCCGACGAGCTGCTCCACCGGCAGCAGATGGGCGCCGCGCAGGTCCACGTCGGAGTCACGCGACGGAAATCCGTACAGGTGGGCGCCGGAGACCGTGGCGAAGACCAGGGGGTACCTCCCACGCCCCCAGGGCGTAGAGGGAGGGTCGGGCTGCTCCGCGACCACGGGAGCGAGGTCTGCGGGGACGAGGGACAGTGTCATGCGCCAAGCATCCCAGAGCGATCAAATCCCAGAACCATCAGGCGTCCCAGGACGGTCAGGCGCCTCCGAGCGCTCAGGTCCCGGAACGATCGAGCGTCCCAGAACGATCAGGCGTCCCAGAGCGCCCCCAGCGTCAGCAGCTCGCTCCGGTACTCGATCCGCTCCGCCCACTCCTTCGGCCACGCCCCCGCCCCCAGGTGCGCCCCTGCGAACGCCCCCGCCAGGCACGCGATCGAGTCCGAGTCGCCCCTGGTGCAGGCGGCCCGCCGGAGGGCGAGGAGAGGCTGCTCGGGAAAGAGCAGGAAGCACAGCAGGGCCGTGGCCAGGGCCTCCTCCGCGATCCAGCCGTCGCCCGTCGCCAGGCACGGGTCGTTCTCCGGGTTCGCGTCGCGCAGCGCGGAGGTGAGGCGCTCCAGGACCGCCAGGCACTCGTCCCAGCCGCGCTCGATGAAGGACTCGGGCGTCGCGTCGTGCGCGTACGTCCACAGGTCGCCGAGCCAGCGGTGATGGTAGCGGGAGCGGTTCTCGTACGCGTACGAGCGCAGTCGGCCGACGAGACCGAGCGGTTCCGTGCCCTGGGCGAGCAGGAACACGGCACGGGCCGTGAGGTCGGACGCGGCCAGGGCCGTCGGGTGGCCGTGGGTGAGAGCCGCCTGGAGCTGGGCCGCGCCCGCGCGCTGGCCCTCGCTCAGCCCGGGCACGAGTCCGACCGGCGCCACGCGCATGTTGGCGCCGCAGCCCTTGGAGGCGATCTGGCTGGCTTCCTGCCAGGGCATGTCGCTGTCGAGCTTGTGGCAGGCGACCAGGCACGTCCGGCCCGGGGCGCGGTTGTTCTCCGGGGAGTGGTACCAGTTCACGAACTCCTCCCGCACCGGCCGGGTCAGGCGCAGCGGGGTGAGGAGACCGCGGCCCATCGCGGTGCGTATGCCGCGTGCGAGGGCGAGGGTCATCTGGGTGTCGTCGGTGACGATCGCGGGCTTCGGCAGGGACATCTCCCGCCAGGGCCCGCACTTGGCGAGGATCGCCGGCACATCGTTGAACTCGGTGGGGAAGCCCAGCGCGTCGCCGAGCGCCAGTCCGGTCAGGGCGCCGGTGGCAGCCTGCTTGGTGACGGTCCTGGTCGGGGTCATGTCGGACGCGGTCATGTCGTGTGCCGCCCTTCCGGTCGCAGCAGTGGAGGATGCAGGGCGTTCGCCGGCCCCGCCCGGTAGAGCGCGGCCGGTTTCCCCCGGCCGCCGGTCAGGCGCGCGCCCCCCTCCACCGCCTCGACGAAGCCGGGCGTGGTGAGGACCTTGCGCCGGAAGTTGGGGCGATCGAGCTCGACGCCCCAGACGGTCTCGTACACCTGCCGCAGCTCGCCGAGCGTGAACTCGGGCGGGCAGAAGGCGGTGGCGAGGCACGTGTACTCGAGCTTGGCGCCGATGCGCTCGTGCGCGTCGGCGAGGATGCGGTCGTGGTCGAAGGCGAGCGAAGCCGGATGGGGGTCCGCCCGGCCGAAGGCTGGGGGACGGCCGTGGCTGCCGTGGGGCATCCACCGGGCGTGCGCGGCGTCGCCCCCGCCCCGCGGCTCGGGCAGATCCGGTACGAGTGCGGTGTACGCGACGGACACGACCCGCATCCGGGGGTCGCGGTCCGGGTCGCTGTACGTGCGCAGCTGCTCCAGGTGGAGCGCGGCGGCGGTGCTCGCCGAGAGGCCGGTCTCCTCGGCGAGTTCACGGCGGGCGGCCTGGCCCGCGGACTCATGCGGCAGCACGAATCCGCCGGGCAGCGCCCAGGCGCCCTTGTACGGTTCCTGTCCTCGCTCGATGAGCAGTACGTGCAGCTCGCCGTCGCGCACCGTGAAGACGGCGAGGTCGACGGTGACCGCGAAGGGCGGGAAGGCGCGAGGGTCGTAGGCGCCCGGATCGGATGCACCGGAATCGGATGCACCGGAGTCGAGGGCACCGGAGTCGAGGGCACCGGAATCGGGGGCACCGGAATCGGGTCCCTCCGTCATGTCCCTCACCGCCTCTCCGGCAGGGGGTCGGCGAAGTGCCAGCCCTCGGCGAGCAGTGCGTCGACGGCTGCCACGGCCTCGGCAAGCCGCTGCTCGTGCGGACCGCTCAGGGTGGCGAACCTCCGCCCGGTGCGGGCGAGCTGGGCCGCGAGGCGCGCGGTCATCCAGGGCCGCAGCTCCTCGCCGTCGCGCAGTCCGTCGTCCTCGAACGGCACTCCGCGGTGGTCGGTGAGCAGCCACAGGTCGCCGCGGCCGCGTGCCGCGATCTCCGCGACCTCTTCGTTCGGCCCGCCCATGTACCGCTCGTGCCAGATGGTCGTGGCGAAGGCGTCGGTGTCGCAGACGAGCACGGGAGATCCGGTGCGGGCTGCGGCATCCTCCAGCTCGGTCTGCCGCCGGGCGATCAGCGGGAAGTCGTCGGAGGCGAAACGGACGTCGGACCAGGTGGCTCCGGGCCGCTCGGCGCGCAACTCGGCGAGTTTCCGCTCGCTGAACTCCCTGCCGTACTCGGGTACACAGCCGGTCCGCGTCCAGACCCCGCCACGCCGCCGGAAGCGCTCGGCGAGCGCCGTGGCCAGCGTGGTGGTGCCGGTCGACTCGGCGCCGAGCACGACGACGCGGCGGGCGAGCGCGGCGCGTACGGGCGGCTCGAGGAAGTCCCAGCAGCCGACCGGATCCTTGCGCACCGCCGTGCCGGAGACCGGGAAGACCGTACGGCCGGGGTCGACGCAGACCGAGTCGGCGCGAAAGCGACGGGCGAGTTCGTCCCCGTACGGCTCCGAGGTGAAGACGGCGTCGACCCGCCCGGGGACGGCGGCACGGAACACGGCCATGTGCGCGTCCCAGACGGCCTGGTCGGTCAGGTCGACCGGAATGTCGTCGATGGCGCCCACCACCCGCACGCCCGGGTGGACTTCGCTCATCCACGCCATCCGCTCGTCGAGCGGGACCGACTCCACCGATGCGGCGCAGACGAGCACGGTGAGCCGGTCGCAGCGGTCGGCCGCGGTGCGTACGAGATGGTGGTGGCCGGCGTGCGGCGGATGGAACTTGCCGAGTACGAGACCGTGCCGGTAGCGCTTCATGCTGTCGCCTCCGCGGGTTCCTCCGCCAACTGCCGCCGCTGTTCGGAGAGGTCGCGCGTCCAGTTGCGCAGCCCGTGCACGCAGAGGGCCGTGAACCCGACATACAGCAGCGAGGTGAGATAGAGCTCCTTGTACGCATACAGCGGTACGTAGACGATGTCGGCCGCGATCCAGAGGCGCCAGGACTCCAGCCGCTTCCGGCACTGTCCGTACGTCGCCATCAGGGAGAGCGCGGTGGTCAGCGCGTCCCAGAAGGGGACGGTCGAGTCGGTGGCGCGGTCCAGGAGCACCGTCAGGCCGAGGGTCCCCATCGCCCCCGCCGCGAGCAGCCACGTCCACTCGGTGCGCGTGGTACGGCGCACCGGGAGGGCGTCCGAGGAGGAGCCTGGTCCACCCCCGTGGGTCCAGGTCCACCAGCCGTAGGCGGCGAGGGCGATGAAGGCGACCTGCAGCCCCGCGTCGGCGTACAGGCCGGCCTGGGTGAACAGCAGGAGGAAGAGAACGTTGTTGGCGATGCCGACCGGCCAGTTCGCGAGGTGCCGGCGGGCGACGAGCCAGACGCAGAGCGCTCCGCTGCCGAAGCCGAGGACCTCGGTCCAGCTGACCGGAGTGCCGAGCAGCGTGACCAGCGGTTGCTGCAGAGGTCCGAGTACGTCCGCGAGACTCACGCCCGCCCCCTTCTTTAAGAGTCATTCTGACTATAAAGCGGGGAGGGTGGCCCGACAAGCACGAAAAAGCCCGCGGCCGTCGAAACGACGGTCGCGGGCTCTTCCAGAGGGTCCGGCTAGAGGCCGACTTCCTTCATCAGCATGCCGACCTCGGTGTTGGTCAGGCGGCGCAGCCAGCCCGACTTCTGGTCCCCGAGCGCGATGGGGCCGAAGGACGTGCGGACGAGCTTGTCGACGGGGAAGCCCGCCTCGGCGAGCATCCGGCGCACGATGTGCTTGCGGCCCTCGTGGAGGGTGACCTCGACGAGGTAGTTCTTGCCGGTCTGCTCGACGACCCGGAAGTGGTCGGCGCGGGCGTACCCGTCCTCGAGCTGGATGCCGTCCTTGAGGAGCTTGCCGACCTCGCGCGGGAGAGGGCCCTGGATGGCGGCGAGGTAGGTCTTCTGAACGCCGTACTTCGGGTGGGTGAGGCGGTGGGCCAGCTCACCGTGGTTGGTGAGCAGGATGATGCCCTCGGTCTCGGTGTCGAGCCTGCCGACATGGAAGAGGCGGGTCTCGCGGTTGGTGACGTAGTCGCCGAGGCACTGGCGGCCGTCCGGGTCCTCCATGGTGGAGACGACACCGGCGGGCTTGTTCAGCGCGAAGAACAGGTGGGACTGGGTCGCGACGGTCAGTCCGTCGACCTTGATCTCGTCCTTCTCCGGGTCCACGCGGGTGCCCTGCTCGACGACGATGCTGCCGTTGACCTCGACGCGGCCGGCGTCGATCAGCTCCTCGCAGGCGCGGCGCGAGCCCATGCCGGCACGGGCCAGGACCTTCTGCAGCCGCTCGCCTTCCTGGTCACCGAAGGTCTTCGGGGTCTTGATCTGCGGCTTGTTCGCGTACCGCTCGCGGTTGCGCTCCTCGGCGCGGGCGTCGTACTCACGCGAGCGGGCCGGGGCGGTACGGCCTCCGCCGCGCTGCGGGGACTGCTTCGGAGCGCCCTTGGCACCACCGCGGGCGGCCGCACCGCGGCCCTTCTTCGGCGCTTCCGAGGAACCGCCCACGTCGTAGCGGCGCTCCTCGGGACGGGGCTTGCCCGCGCGCTTCTGCTTGTCGTCGCGCGCGTTCCCGGCACCCCGGTAGTTGCCGCGCCCGCTGCTGTTCCTGCCGCTGCTTCGCATCAAAGTTCCGTCGTCGTCTTGTCGTCGTCGTCTGTGTCCGGAGCGTCCGGATCGAACGACGGAACCCCTTCCTGCGTCTCGGCCTCGATCGCGTCCGCTTCCGGGAGGAAGGGAGCGAGCTCCGGGAGCTCGTCCAGGCCGCGCAGGCCCATCCGCTCCAGAAAGTAGTTCGTCGTCCTGTACAGGATCGCACCTGTTTCGGGTTCCGCGCCCGCCTCCTCGACGAGACCCCGCTGGAGGAGGGTGCGCATGACGCCGTCGCAGTTCACTCCGCGCACGGCGGAGACCCGCGAGCGGCTCACCGGCTGGCGGTACGCGACCACCGCCAGGGTCTCCAGCGCCGCCTGGGTGAGGCGGGCCTGCTGCCCGTCGAGGACGAAGCGCTCGACGGCGGCGGCGTGCTCGGGGCGGGTGTAGAAACGCCAGCCGCCGGCGACGAGGCGCAGCTCGAAGCCACGGCCCTGGACCGTGTACTCGTCGGCGAGCTCGCGCAGCGCGTCGGCGACCGCGCGGCGGGGCTGCTCCAGCACCTTGGCCAGATGCTCCTCGGTGGCCGGCTCGTCGACGACCATGAGGACGGCTTCGAGGGCGGGCTTGAGGGTGGTGCTCACGGTGCTCACGCCTTCTCCTCCCGGTTCTGGGGGCTCGCTGAGCTCTCTGGGCTCTCTGGGGGGCGGTCGAATTCGTCGGTGACGTGCGGCGCGGCGGACTCGCCTGCGGCCCAGGTGACGACGAGCTCCCCGAGGGCCTCCTCCTGGTCCAGCACGATCGCCTTCTCGCGGTAGAGCTCGAGGAGGGCGAGGAAGCGGGCGACGACGGTGAGGGTGTCGCCGACGCCCTCGGTCAGCTCACGGAAGCTGACGCTCCCGCGCTCGCGCAGCATGCCCACGACCACCTCCGCCTGCTCGCGGACGCTCACGAGGGGCGCGTGGATGTGGTCCACGTACACCTGGGGTTTGGGCTTGGGCTGCATGGCCTTGACGGCGAGCTTGGCGAAGCCCTCGGCGCCGATGCTGATGACGACCTCGGGGAGGAGTTCGGCGTGGTGGTCCTCGAGGCCGACGGTACGGGGGTAGCGCCGGGCCTCCTCCTCCAGCCTGGCGTTGAAGATCTCCGCGATCTGCTTGTAGGCCCGGTACTGCAGCAACCGTGCGAACAGCAGGTCCCGCGCCTCGAGCAGCGCGAGGTCCGCCTCGTCCTCCACCTCGGCGGCGGGCAGCAGCCGGGCGGCCTTCAGGTCGAGCAGCGTCGCGGCGACGACGAGGAACTCCGTGGTCTGGTCGAGGTCCCAGTCGGGCCCCATGGCATGGATGTACGCCATGAACTCGTCGGTGACCTTGGACAGCGCGACCTCGGTGACGTCCAGCTTGTGCTTCGAGATCAGCTGCAGGAGCAGATCGAAGGGCCCCTCGAAGTTCGCCAGCCGGACGGTGAACCGCCCGTCGTCGGCGGGACCGGACTCGTCCGGGACGACTCCCTCGGCTCCCTCGGCTCCCTCACGGGGAAGGCTCCCGGTCGCGGGCCCCGTGCCGCCGAGGACCGCCTCGACGAGTCCGTCCCCCTCGGCCTCCGCCTCGGGGGCGGCCGGCCCAAGGGCGGTGCCGGGGTTACCGCCCCCGGGTCCGTCGGGGCCGGCGCTCTGCTCCACCGCCTGAGCGGTGTCGCCCACGCCGTCGGCGGAGCCGACGACCGGCTCGTCCTCCGGCCGCGGGCCGGCAGCCCCGTACCCGGGCTCCACAGGGTCCGTTCCTGGGGCCGACGGACCGGCCGCCGCCTCGGCCGATCGGCCGACGAGGGCCGACGGGGCCTCCACGGGCTGGGCCGACGAGCGGGAGTCGATTCCCTCGGCTCCCGGCATATCGGACTCGAAGCCCTGTTCCACCGCGTCGGCAGAGCCGGCAGGCCTGGGTACCGCGAGGTCCGCCGCCGAAGCGGGCCACGGCTCGGCCGACGAGCCGGCGGGAGCCAATGGGGCGATGAGGTCCGCCCCAGGGCCCACCGGACCGGGGCGCGCCTCGGCGGGCAGGTCGGCGACAGTCGGCCCAGCAGGCTCCGAGGGAAACCCCGCGGCTTCGGGCACGTCCGGGGCAGCCCTCGCACCCTCGGGACTCAACGGGAACCCGGCGGCATCGCCCGTGGACTCCGGGGGGACCACCGGACGACCCGGCGCCGCCTCGGTCGACGGGTCGGCCTCGGCCGAGGGATCGATCGACGGACAAGAGGTGACCGACGGGTCTCCCAGGGGCTCCGCCGACAGGTCTTCCACGGGCTCGGTCGACGGATCGGCCGACGGATCGGCCGGCGCCGGGGGAAATGCCGCGGAAGGGGTCGACGGGCGGGACCCGGACGTGCCCGGGCCGCGGCCCAGGGCGCGGCGAGAGCCGCGCGGGGCTGGGGTGGGGGCGTCGTCGGTCGGGGGCATCGTGGTCCAGGGAGCGGAAAAGATGGGGCGCGCGCAGGCTACCCCGTCAGCGACCGCGCAGCCGCCGCACCAGGATGCTCGCGTCGCCCCGCGACTCCAGATCTGCGAGCACGACCGCGACCGCCTCGCGGACGATGCGCCCGCGGTCGACGGCGAGACCGTGCTCGCCACGCAGCACGAGACGCGCGTGTTCGAGGTCCATCAGTTCCTCGGCCGAGACATAGACCGTGATCTTCTCGTCGTGGCGCTCACGCCCGCTGGGCCGCCGGTTGGCGGCCCGTCCCCGGCGCCGTGGCGCCGCGCCCGCCGCGGAGGCGGCAGGAGCCGCGGAGCGCCCTTTCGCGGCGGCAGCGGCAGCAGCGGAGGCGGCAGCCGTGGCCGAGCCGGGCGCGCCCTCCGAGGAAGCGCCCCGACTCCGGGGCTCGGCGGTCCCCGTCTCCTCCTCCGCCGGGGAGTGCTCCTCCGGTGACGGCTCATCCGCCTGCGCCGGCACGCGCGCCTCACCGTTCGCGCCGTTGGCGCCGCTCGTCCCCCGCCTCGGGGACGACGACTGCAGGGCCGTGCCCCCGGTCGTACGGAACAGCTCGTCGGCCCCCGGCAGACTCACTCGGCGTGACACCGGGCGAGCACCTCCCTGGCGAGCTGACGATAGGCGGCGGCACCGACGGAGTTGGACGCGTACGTCGTGATGGGCTCACCCGCGACCGTCGTCTCGGGGAACCGCACCGTGCGCCCGATGACCGTGTGGTACACGTGGTCGTCGAACGCCTCGACCACCCGTGCCAGCACCTCGCGGCTGTGCACCGTGCGCGAGTCGTACATCGTCGCGAGGATGCCGTCGAGCTCCAGCTCGGGGTTGAGCCGCTCCTGGACCTTCTCGATCGTCTCGGTGAGCAGCGCGACACCACGCAGCGCGAAGAACTCGCACTCCAGCGGCACGATCACCTTGTGAGCCGCCGTCAGCGCGTTCACCGTCAGCAGGCCGAGCGACGGCTGACAGTCGATCACGATGTAGTCGTAGTCCTGCATCAGCGGCTTGAGCGCGCGCTGCAGGGTCGACTCGCGCGCGACCTCGCTCACCAACTGCACTTCCGCGGCCGAGAGGTCGATGTTGCTCGGCAGCAGGTCCATGTTGGGCACGGCGGTCTTCAGCAGGACCTCGTCGGCGGACATGCCCCGCTCCATGAGCAGGTTGTAGACCGTCAGGTCGAGCTCCATCGGGTTCACGCCCAGCCCCACCGACAGGGCCCCCTGGGGGTCGAAGTCGACGAGCAGGACGCGTCGTCCGTACTCCGCGAGCGCGGCGCCCAGATTGATGGTCGACGTCGTCTTGCCGACGCCGCCCTTCTGGTTGCACATCGCGATGATCTTCGCGGGGCCGTGGGAGGTCAGCGGGCCCGGGATCGGGAAGTAGGGCAGCGGCCGTCCGGTGGGGCCGATCCGCTCCCGGCGCTGGCGGGCCGCGTCGGGCGCGAGCGTGGCCGCGTACTCCGGGTCCGGCTCGTACTCGGCGTCTGGGTCGTAGAAGTGCCCCTCGGGCACTTCGTCGTAGTCGGCGAAGTGGGTGGACTCTCGGCCACTCTCGTTGCCGGCCATGGCGTTCACGTGTTGGCCGTCCATCATCTTCATCGTGTGGGCTGTCGTCGGCAGGAGCTGGTGGGTCGCGAAGGTTCGGACAGCGACGGAGCCGACAGCTTCGAGCCCGGACGCAGGACCCTGGCCCCGTGTTGCTGGGGGCACCGCCCCCACGCCCTCAGGGCGTCGGGGGGGAGTTCCCGCATGACCACCCCCGGGAGAAAATGTCGACTCATTCACAAGTCGTCTTACCTCCTTGGACGTGACCAGGAAAATTTATCGATAGGTCAGCGTGGCACCATGCCGACGGTTGGCGACTCTATGGCGTGTCACCGGTCCGCAGCAACACAATCCACCGGACCCGGCCCGATGTGTCGGCAACCGAACACCCCGCTGTCAAGGGTGCGCAGCAGCCGGTCCGCGCCTTTCACGGGTGTGCGAAAGGGTCAAAGGGCTACGTTCGAGGCGAGTTGGGCCGGTACCACGAAGTGTCCGGACACACATCCGGCCGGACCTTGCTCGCCAAGGCCCGGCCGGATGCGTGTTGTTGACGATCCGTATTGACGGATCGGTCGCTTGTCAGTCGGGGTCGCCTCAGCCGAGCAGCGCGCTCAGCTCGACCGACTCGAGGCCGTGCGCCTCGGCGACCTCCTTGTAGACGACCTGGCCGTCGTGGGTGTTGAGGCCCTTGGCCAGCGCGGGGTCACGGCGCAGCGCCTCGACCCAGCCGTTGTTGGCCAGCGACACGATGTACGGCAGCGTGGCGTTGGTCAGCGCGTACGTGGAGGTGTTGGGCACCGCGCCCGGCATGTTGGCGACGCAGTAGAAGACCGAGTCGTGGACCATGAAGGTCGGCTCGGCGTGGGTGGTCGGGCGCGAGTCCTCGAAGCAGCCGCCCTGGTCGATCGCAATGTCGACAAGGACACTTCCGGGCTTCATCTTGGCGACGAGCTCGTTGGTGACCAGCTTCGGGGCCTTGGCGCCCGGGATGAGGACGGCGCCGATGACGAGGTCGGCCTCGACGACGGCCTTCTCCAGCTCGTAGGCGTTGGAGACGACGGTCTTCACCTTGGTGCCGAAAACCTTGTCGGCCTCGCGGAGCTTGTTGATGTCGCGGTCGAGCAGGGTCACGTGGAAGCCCAGGCCGACGGCGATCTGGGTGGCGTTCCAGCCGGAGACGCCGCCCCCGATGACGACACACTCACCGGCGGCGGTGCCCGGAACCCCGCCCGGCAGCACGCCACGGCCGCCGACCGAGCGCATCAGGTGGTAGGCACCGACCTGCGGGGCCAGCCGGCCCGCGACCTCCGACATCGGAGCGAGCAGCGGCAGGGCGCGGTTCGGGAGCTCCACGGTCTCGTACGCGATGGCGGTGGTGCCGGACTCGAGCAGGGCGTCCGTGCACTCACGGGAGGCGGCGAGGTGCAGGTAGGTGAAGAGGGTCTGGTCCTTGCGGAGGCGGTGGTACTCCTCGGCGATGGGCTCCTTGACCTTCAGCAGCAGGTCGGCGGTGGCCCAGACCTCGTCGGCGGTGGGCAGGATCTGCGCACCGGCGGCGGTGAATTCCTCGTCCGTGATCGAGGAGCCGACACCGGCGTTGGCCTCGATGAAGACCTGGTGGCCGTTGCGCACGAGCTCGTGCACTCCGGCAGGGGTGATCGCCACCCGGAACTCGTTGTTCTTGACCTCGCGGGGGATGCCGACCTTCACGTCGATCACGGTCCTTGGCTCAGGGGGATTTCTGGTGCACTTCCATAGTTACCCGGATACGCCAGGCGCAACGGGAGAGACCGGGTCGACACCCGGCAGAGCCAGTCTAATGAAGGACTTCTCGCTGTCTAGCCTTGCAAAGCAAAATTCCTCAAGGAAAGCACTACGGATTTCGCAGGCCGGATGAGTCGCCTCCAAGCAGTTGCTCGGCAGCCGCACGGTGCAACCGGGCCGCTGCCGGATCGCCGAGCCGGTCCAGCGTGTCGGCCAGCCTGAGCTGCAGCGCCCCCTGCAGCCGTACGTCTCCGGCCTGCCGCGCCCAGGCCACGGCGTCCGCACAGGTGCGCAGGCACTCCTGGGGGCGCCCGGCGTACTCCTGGACCCGGGCCGCCTCGCTCAACGCCCGCGCGTATCCGCCCAGATCACCCGCCCTGCGGTGTGCGGCGGCGGCGGCCCGCCAACTGCGCAGGGCCTCGCCGTAACGGCCGGCATACGTGTGCACGGCGCCGAGGCGGCCGTAGAGCCGCGCCTCGTCGGCGCGCTCCCCGCGGGCGAGACGCTGCGAGAGGGCGCGGCCGAACCAGTCCGCGGCCCGCTGCCAGTCCCCCAGCTCCTGGTACGCACCGCCTACGGATTCCGTCGCGCGACCGGTCGCGTAGGGGTCGTGTGCCCTGCGTCCGGCATCCAGCGCTGCCCGATATCGCACCAGTGCGTCCTCGGTGCGACCGGTCCCGGCATCCAGATCGGCGAGGTTCAGCAGTGCCGCGGCCTGCTCGCGGTGGAGCTCGCGGCGCTCGGACACATCGAGGACGAGCTGGTGCAGCCCGTACAGATCGGGCGCGGCCGCCTCGGTGCCACGGTGGGCGACCAGGGCGCGTACGAGTGCGGCGATCAGCCGTCGGGCCAGGGTGTCCAGCTCCCCGTCGGCGACCGCGAGGCGCGCCGCGGCGAGGAGCGCGGGGCGGCGGTCCAGCAGCCACGCCTGCGCGGCCTGCGGGTTCGGGAAGCGCAGGGCCCTGGGCAGCCCGCCGACCTTGCGGCGGGCCGGGGAGCCGTCGGGCTCGGTGACGGCCCGGCAGGACTGCAGCAGCCGTACGGTCCGCTCCAGCATCCGGGCGCGGGCGAGCTGGATCTCGGCGGGCCGGTCGTGCGTCGTCATCCGGTCGTACAGCAACGGGGCGAGACAGCCGGGCACCTCGTACGTCTCACCGGCCTCGCCCGCCCGCAGCAGGCCCAGGGCGACGAAGTCCTCCAGCGTCGACCGCGCCGCCGAGACGGAACAGCCGGCCAGCGCCGACGCGGTGTGCGCGTCGACCAGCCCGGCGGGCGCGAGGGCGAGCAGTCGCAGTATCCGGGAGGCGGGCTGCGGCAGGGACTCGTACGCGAGCCGGAAGGCGCGAGCCAGCGGCCGGGCGCCGGCGGGTTGCTCGGGGTCGTCCGGCAAGCCGCGCAGCTGCTTGGCCGCGTCGGCGACCGAGGCCTTGGGGCGCGCCGCGAGCCAGCCACCCGCCAGGACCATCGCGGCGGGCTGGCCGCCGCACTCCTCCACGAGCGACTCGGCGGCTTGCGGGTCGACCGTGATCCGCACCTCGCCCGCGTATCGGCTGAGCAGTTCGATGGCGGACTTCGGGTCCATACCGCCGAGGGTGCACGGCCGGACGTCGGGGACACCGGTGAGCGGGCCCTTGGCAACGGCGACGACCAGGCAGTCGGGGTTGTCGGGGAGCAGCGGGTCGACCTGCTCGGCGTCGTCCGCGTCGTCGAGGAACAGCAGACAGCGGCGTACGGCGAGGGCCTCGCGGACCATCTCGGTGAGCTCGTCCTCGCCGCCGCCGGCCGGGGCGTCGATCCCGAGGGCGTCGAGCAGCTCGCGCGCGGTGCGATCGGTGGGGACCGGGGCGCCGCCCGGGTCCGTGAGCCGGGCCCGCAGCACACCGTCGGGATACTCGTCGGCGAGCCGCCGCGCCAGCTCACCGGCGAGCGCGCTGCGCCCGGATCCGGGCCGCCCGGCGACGAGGAGCACTCTGGCGCGGGGCGCCTTGCGCCCGGCGAGGGTGTCCAGACCGGCCCGCTCGATGTCGGACCGCAGCGCCTTCAATTCACGCTGGCGCCCGATGAATTGCCCAACCACACCGCTTACGGTGCCACGTCCGGCCGGCTCCGCGGAGCCGGGCTCCGGCCCTGACCCCGGCCCGGCCGGCGACGGATGGCCCTGGGGCGAGGGGCCGTTCCACTCCACCGCCTGCTCCCTCACGGGCCACGCTCCCAGTCCGCCGCCGAACGAGCCGAACCCACCGGGCTTTCCCGTGCGGGCGCTCCGCAGCGTAATTCAGTCATCTCGGCGAACCCGACACACCGCGACGACACGCGACGCCCGTTTCCCCCGATCGGATCAGCCGATGGTCCCACCGGCGGCGGGTGGGGGCGCCTGCGGGCCGAACTGGGGACTTCGCCCCCAGTCCCCTTCAGGGCTCCGCCCCGGACCCGCTGCCCCTACGCCCTGGCGGGCGTGGGGGACGGTGCCCTGCCTCGATCCGCGGCGGGGCTCCTTCGAAGCCCGCCCGGCGCACGAGGACAGAGACCCGGGCACTGCCCACCTACCGGCACCGGGACATACCCAGCCCGCCCGAGGGTCGAGGACAGACACACGGGCCGATACCGGGGACCTACCCAGCCCGCCCGACGACTCAGGACGCACACCCCGCCTCACCCACCGGCACCGGCACACACCAAACCCGCCCGACGGTCGAGGACAGACACCCAGGCCCACCGCCCGATACCGGGGACCCTACCCAGCCCATCCGACGACTCAGGCCGCACACCCCGCCTCACCACCGGCACCGGCACCGGCACCGGCACACACCAAACCCGCCCGACGGTCGAGGACAGACACCCAGGCCCACCGCCCGATACCGGGGCTTCGCTCGACGACGGACACACGAGCCGCCGCACGGTCGCGGCCGCGCCCCGGGTCTGGGGCAGGTCCCGTCCCGTCCGCGCCCCGAGGGCTACGCCGCGAACGGCCGGGCCGGCCAGGGCGCCTCGGCCGGGCGGAGGGACTCCACGCCGTCACCCTTCAGCGCTGCCGTGAGCGAGAGCACCCCCACCACCAGGCAGTTGTTGTGCAGCTCCCCCGCCATTACGCCCCGCACCAGCTCCTCCAGCGGCACCCGGGCCAGCTCCATGTCCGCCTCCTCATCGGCGACCTGGAAACGCTCGCCCTCCGCCTCGGACAGGTCGCGGGCCAGGAAGATCCGTACGGCCTCGTCGCAACCGCCCGGCGTCGTGTACACGTCCGCCAGCACCCGCCAGTCGACCGCCTTGACGTGCGCCTCCTCGTACAGCTCGCGCTGAGCCGCCGTCAGCGGGTTCTCGCCGGGCACATCGAGCAGGCCGGCCGGGATCTCCCAGAGCTTCTGGCGCACGGGGTGCCGGTACTGGCGGAGCACGAGGACGCGTCCGGACTCGTCGAGGGCGAGCACCGCGACCGATCCCGGGTGGACCTGGTAGTCGCGGCGCGCGACCGTGCCGTCGGGCATGACCACGTCGTCGGTGCGGACACTCGTCTTGTTGCCCTTGAAGGGGGTGGCGGTCGCGGTGACCTGCCACTCCTCAGGGGAGTCCTTGATGATCATGAACGTCCTCCCAAACGCCGGAACCGGGGCACGGAATCTCTCCCAGTCCGTACCCCGGTCCACCGTAATGCCTTGTGGTGCCTTGCCTCAGTTGCCCGTCTTGCGCTCGACAGCCGCCTTCACCAGGCCCGCGAACAGCGGGTGCGGACGGGTCGGGCGGGAGCGCAGCTCCGGGTGGGCCTGGGTCGCGACCAGGTACGGGTGCACCTCGCGCGGGTACTCGACGTACTCCACGAGCCTGTTGTCCGGGGAGGTGCCCGAGAAGACGATGCCCGCCTTCTTCTCCAGCTCCGCGCGGTACGCGTTGTTCACTTCGTAGCGGTGGCGGTGACGCTCCTCGACGTACGGCTGGTCGTCGTAGACCTCGCGAACGATCGAGCCCTCGGCGAGCTTCGCCGGGTAGAGGCCGAGGCGCATCGTTCCGCCCAGGTCGCCCGCGCCCTCCACGTACGCCAGCTGCTCCTCCATCGTCGAGATGACGGGGTGGGCGGTGGCGGAGTCGAACTCCGTCGAGTTCGCCTCGGGGATCTCGGCCAGGTTGCGCGCGGCCTCGATCACGATGCACTGGAGGCCCAGGCACAGGCCGAGCAGCGGCACCTTGTTCTCGCGGGCGTACTGGATCGCGCCGACCTTGCCGCTCACACCGCGGTCGCCGAAGCCGCCGGGAATGCAGATCGCGTCCACGTCGGAGAGCTGCTTCGCCGCGTCCGCCGGAGTCTTGCAGTCGTCCGACGTGACCCACTTGATCTTGACGCGCGCCCGGTTCGCGAAGCCGCCGGCGCGCAGCGCCTCCGTCACCGACAGGTAGGCGTCGGGCAGGTCGATGTACTTGCCGACGAGCGCGACACCGACTTCGTGGTCGGGGTTGTGGACGCGGTCCAGCAGGTCGTCCCACGTCGTCCAGTCGACGTCGCGGAACGGCAGGTCCAGCTTGCGTACCACGTAGGCGTCCAGGCCCTCGGTGTGCAGCACCTTCGGGATGTCGTAGATCGACTTGGCGTCGATCGCCGCGACCACGGCCGCCTCGTCGACGTCGCACATCAGCGAGATCTTGCGCTTGATCGCGGTCGGTACGTCACGGTCGGCGCGCAGCACGATCGCGTCCGGCTGGATACCGATGCTGCGCAGCGCGGCGACCGAGTGCTGCGTCGGCTTGGTCTTCAGCTCGCCCGACGGACCGATGTACGGCAGCAGCGAGATGTGCACCACAAAGACGTTGTCCCGGCCGACCTCGTGGCGGACCTGGCGGACGGTCTCCAGGAACGGCTGCGACTCGATGTCGCCGACCGTGCCGCCCACCTCGGTGATCACGACATCCACGTCGTCCGTGGCCATGCGGCGGATGCGGTGCTTGATCTCGTTGGTGATGTGCGGGATGACCTGGACCGTGTCGCCCAGGTACTCGCCGCGCCGCTCCTTGGCGATGACGGTCGAGTACACCTGGCCGGTGGTGACGTTCGCGGAGCCGTCGAGGTCGACGTCGAGGAACCGCTCGTAGTGGCCGATGTCCAGGTCGGTCTCGGCGCCGTCGTTGGTGACGAACACCTCACCGTGCTGGAACGGGTTCATCGTGCCCGGGTCGACGTTCAGATACGGGTCGAGCTTCTGCATCGTGACCCGCAGACCCCGCGCCTTGAGGAGCGCACCCAGGCTGGAGGCGGTCAGGCCCTTGCCGAGGGAGGAGGCGACACCCCCGGTGACGAAGATGTGCTTGGTCGTCGTGGATTTGGGCGGCATGGCCAAGAGGGGGCTCCCGTGGTCGCGAGGTGGTCGTGCGTACCGGCGATCCCGCGGCGGAGATCCGGAGATGTCCTGGGGTGCCGTCGCTGCGGTTCGGGGGTCTGCGCCCACCGGTCCACGGGCTACCAGGGTATCAGCGCCGAAGGGAGACTGCTTCCGGCCACACGGGGCATCATGGCCATCACGGGCTTCCACGGGTTCACCCGCCGCTCACC
Organism: Streptomyces sp. NPDC001970; assembly: GCF_053594115.1. Lineage (NCBI taxonomy): Bacteria > Bacillati > Actinomycetota > Actinomycetes > Kitasatosporales > Streptomycetaceae > Streptomyces > Streptomyces sp. NPDC001970. Next base: position 104,835 of record NZ_JBSFDW010000029.1, read on the forward strand.
CGTTCGGCGGCGCCGCATTGCCGGGAGCGTCGCGCGGATCACCCAGGTGCGTCGTATCCTGCTCGGACACTTGATTCGGAGATCTCGCTGCCGAGCCAGGCCGGCGATCGGCACCACCCCCGCCCTTCACCCGGAACAAGAGCTCGTCAATGACCGATTGACCGATTGACACCCTTGACCGCAGTAAGCGCCACGCAGGGCGGACGTGGCCGTTCGACTGGAGATCCACGTGGCCGGGCGCATCGAGGACTACGCACTCATCGGAGACATGCAGACCGCTGCCCTGGTCTGCCGGGACGGCACGGTCGACTGGCTGTGCCTGCCCCGCTTCGACTCACATGCGATCTTCGCCGGACTGCTCGGCACCGAAGAACACGGTTTCTGGCGGCTCGGGCCCGCGTATCCGGGCCACGCCGAGCCGCCCGCCGCGGACCGCCGCAGGTACCGCGGGGACTCGCTGATCCTGGAGTCCGAGTGGGACACGCCGCGCGGCACCGTCAGAGTGACCGATTTCATGCCGCCTCGCGACGGGGCACCGCAGCTCATCCGGGTCGTGGAGGGCGTGAGCGGCCGTGTGCCGATGCGGTCCGCGCTGCGGATGCGGTTCAGCTACGGGCGCGTCGTGCCGTGGGTGCACAAGGTCGACAACCGTACGGTCGCGGTCGCCGGGCCCGACTCGGTGTGGCTGGACACCCCGACGGAGACGTACGGCAAGGACCTGACGACGTACTCCGACTTCACCGTCTCCCCCGGCGACCGGCTGGCCTTCACCATCAGCTGGCAGCCCTCGCACCGGGAGCCGCCCGCGCTGCCCGACCCCGAGGGATCGCTGGAGGCGACCGAGGACTTCTGGCGCGAGTGGGTGGAGCACTGCACGTACCACGGGCCCTACCGAGAGTCGGTGGTCCGCTCGCTGATCACGCTGAAGGCCCTCACGTACGCCCCGACCGGCGGGATCGTCGCCGCGCCGACCACCTCCCTGCCGGAGGAGCTCGGCGGTGTACGGAACTGGGACTACCGCTACACCTGGCTGCGCGACGCGGCGATCACCCTCTCCTCGCTGCTGCGCACCGGCTACCGGGAAGAGGCCCGGGCCTGGCGTGAGTGGCTGCTGCGCGCCGTCGCGGGCGACCCGGAGAACCTGCAGATCATGTACGGCATCGCCGGCGAGCGCGAGCTCGGCGAGGCGGAGCTGGACTGGCTGCCCGGGTACGAGAACTCCGCCCCGGTCCGGGTCGGCAACGGCGCCGCCAACCAGCTCCAGCTCGACGTCTACGGCGAGGTCACCGAGGCCCTGCACCTCGCGCACATGACCGGTCTGTCGCGCAACGACTACGCCTCACTGCTCCAGCTCAAGCTGATCCGTTACCTGGAGGACCACTGGGACCAGCCCGACGAGGGCATCTGGGAGGTCCGCGGACCGCGCCGCCACTTCGTGCACTCCAAGGTCATGGCCTGGGTCGCCGTCGACCGCACGATCAAGCTGATCGAGTCGGGCGACGCCGACGGGCCGCTGGAACGCTGGCGCGAGCTGCGCGACGACATCCACCGCGATGTGTGCGAGAAGGGCTACGACAAGGAGCGGAACACCTTCACGCAGTCGTACGGCTCGAAGGAGCTCGACGCCTCCCTGCTGCTGATCCCGCAGATGGGCTTTCTGCCGCCGGACGACAAGCGCGTCATCGGCACGATCGAGGCCATCCAGCGGGAGCTGTCCACGCCGGACGGTTTCGTGCTGCGCTACCCGACAGCCGGTGACGAGGCGGGCGTGGACGGTCTGGAGGGCGACGAGGGCGCGTTCCTCGCCTGCTCGTTCTGGCTCGCGGACGATCTGGCGATGATCGGGCGCGTCGACGAGGCGCGGCGACTTTTCGAGAAGTTGCTGTCGCTGCGTAACGATCTGGGGCTGCTCGCCGAGGAGTGGGACCCGCGGCTGCAGCGTCAGGTGGGGAACTTCCCGCAGGCGTTCAGCCATGTCCCGCTGATCGACACGGCCCTGCGGCTCACCGCCTCCGGCGCGTACGGGGGCTGAGCCGGGCCCCGGCCCCTGCCCGAATGTGCGGGGCATGACCGCGCGTACCTACGATGAAGAGGTCCTGCTCGCGCCCCGGAAGGGGGCCATCATGGCGCCCCAGCCCCTCGCGGAAGCGGCCCTGAAAGGACTGCGCGAAGCCCTCACCGGCGATGTCATCACCCCGGGCGACCCGGGGTACGACGAGGCCCGCACGATCTTCAACGGGATGATCGACCGGCACCCGTCCGTGATCGTCCAGTGCGAGTCGGCGGCGGATGTGGCGGCGGCGATCCGCTTCGCCCGGGAGCACGATCTGGAGCTGGCCGTCCGCGGCGGCGGCCACAGTGTCGCGGGGCTCTCGGTCACCGACGGCGGACTCGTCGTCGATCTGCGCCGGATGCACGCGGTCACGGTCGACCCGGACGCCGGCACGGCGCGCGTCGGCGGCGGGGCGACGATGAGCCATCTCGACCGGGCCACACAGCCGTACGCCCTGGCGGTCACCGGCGGCCGTGCCTCCACGACCGGAGTGGGCGGCTTCGCCCTGGGCGGCGGATCGGGCTGGCTGGAGCGGAAGTTCGGACTCCTCTGCGACAGTCTCGTCTCCGTCGATCTGGTGACGGCCGACGGCAACGAGGTCCGCACCGACAAGGACGAGAACCCGGAGCTGTTCTGGGCGCTGCACGGCGGCGGCGGCAACTTCGGGGTGGCCACGTCGATGACGCTGGAGCTGCATCCGCTGCCCGCCATGTCCGTCGCGTTCCTGTTCTTCCCTGCGGCGAGGGGCGGCGAGGTGCTGCCGGTCTACCGGGACGTACTGGAGTCCGCGCCGGACGAGGCCGGCGGAGGCTTCATCTATCTGACCGGCCCGCCCGAGGACTTCATGCCCGAGCACCTGGTGGGGAAGGCCGTGTGCCTGGTGCTGATCACGTACGCCGGCACCGAGCCCGAACTGCGTCGGACGGCCGGGCCGCTGCTCGGACTGGGACACGAGGCGGAGGTCATCACCGAGCTCCCGTACGCCGAGCTGCAGTGCATGATCGACGACCCGCCGGGGCTGCGGAACTACTGGTCGGCGGAGTATCTCCAGGCCCTTCCTGCGGAGGCCGTGGACGTCTTCTGCGCCCGCGCGGACAGCATGATCGTGCCGTCGAACTCTCAGCACATCCTCTTCCCGATGGGCGGGGCGATGGCCCGCGGCGACTCCGCCTACCCGGTGCCCTGGCGGACCGCCCGGTGGGTGTCCCACCCCTTCGGCATCTGGGAGAACCCGGCCGACGACGAGCAGGGCAGGCAGTGGGTGCGGGAAGCGCGGACCGATGTCATGCCGTGGTCCATCGGGCAGGTGTATCTCAACTTCATCGGCGATGAGGGCGAGCAGCGGGTCGTGGCCGGTTTCGGCGCCGAGAACTACCGGCGCCTCGCCGCGGTGAAGGCACAGTACGACCCCGACAATGTGTTCCGCCTGAACCACAACATCAAGCCGAGCTGACAGTTGTCCTTCGAACTTGCGCCCAGGTAGCGTCCCGGCAATGGAAACACAGGGCGGGATCACCGTGCAGCGGGCGCTCGAGCTGCCCGGACTCCGCAGCGGGCTCCCGGAGGTCGTGGCGGGTGCCGACCGGCTGAACCGCACCGTGCGCTGGGTGCACGCCGGCGAGGTGCCGAACATCGCGTCGCTGCTGAAGGGCGGCGAGCTCCTCCTCACCACCGGCCTCGGCCTCGGCACCCGTCCCGCCGAGCAGCGCGCCTTCGTACGGCGGCTCGCCGAGCGCGGTATCGCGGCACTGGTCGTGGAACTCGGCCCGCGGTTCACCCGGCTGCCCGCGACCATCGTCGAGGCGGCCAGGTCGGCCGGTCTGCCGCTGATCCAGCTGCACCGCGAGGTGCCGTTCGTCTCGGTGACGGAGGAGATCCACACCGAGATCGTCAACCACCACTACGCGCTGCTGCAGCGGGCCGAGGAGGTGGCGCACCGGTGCACGGAGGCGCTGCTCGGTGGTGGCGGGATCCCTCAAGTGCTTCGGATCCTCGCGGACTTCACGGCCAATCCGGTGTTCCTGGAGACCGCCGACGGCCAGCTGCTGTACGCCGCCGACACCGAGTCGGGGCCTGCCGCCGCCGACCCGCTGCAGGTGTGGGAAGGGCTGCGCGGCCAGCGTGCGGCGCGCGAGGCAGGTCCGCCGACGGGGGCGGCGCTGGTGGACGTGCCGGGCGGGGGGCGCGGGGCCGCTGCGGTACGGGCCCGCCTCGTCCTCCTCGCCGTGTCCTCGCCCTTGCTCCCGGTGCACCGGATGGCGGCCGAGCGGGCGGCGGCGGTCCTCGCGGTGGTCCTCATGCAGGCCCGCCAGGAGGAGGAGCTGGCGGCGCGCGGCCGCGGCGACTTCCTGACCGACCTCGCCGAGGGCCGCATCACGGCGGAGGACGCACCCGAGCAGGCCCGGGTGCTCGGCTTCCGGCCGGGCGACGGACCCCTGCTGCCGGTGGTGATGCGGCTGGCTCCCGAGCTGTCCCCTTCGGGCAACTGGTCGCTGCTGGCCCGCGCGGTCCTCGAAGAGCTGTCGTCGGTCGGCGTCCCGGTCCTGCTGGGCGTACGCCCCGTGGAGGGCCGCGTGCCGCTCCTGCTCGGCCTTCGCTCGGAGTCGGAGCGTACGGCGGTGGCGGACCGGGTCGCCGCCGCGCTGCGCGCCGGTCTCGAGCGCGCGGGACTCAAGCGGGCCGGAGCCCACCTGCCGGTGGTCGTGGTCGGCGTCGCGGGCGGCTGGGCGGCCGCCTCGGCAAGCCTGCGGCACGCGGCCGAGACGGCGACGGCGGCGCAGGGCCTCGCGGAGCGCCCCTGGTACGACGCGCGCCGCCTCGACATCGACCTGCTGCTGTGGCGGCTGCGCGACCACCCGGACCTGGCGGCCTTCGTGGACCGGGCGATCGGTCCGCTGCGCGATCACGACCGCACCTCCCGCCCGTCCCTCCTGCCCACGCTGGAGACGTACCTGGCGCACGCGGGCCGCAAGGCGGAAACGGCCCGCGAACTCCACCTCAACCGCCAGACCCTCTACAACCGTCTGGCCCGCATCTCCGAGCTGCTGGGCACGGACCTGGACGACCCGCAGACGGTCCTGGCCCTGTCCCTGGCCCTGCGCGCCCGGCGGCACACGCCCTAGATCCGTAGTTCGCAGGTCCCTCGTTCGTGAAGATCGAGCGGTCGCAGCCGGTCAAGCAGCGGTCGACTTGGGTGCGCACGTATCCTGTCCGCTCGACAGCGGCCGGGGACGGGCAACGATCACGCGTCGAGCCGTCACTAACGGGTGACCTGCGAAGTCCGGGCCTAGATGCCCGTGCGGGCCTGGGTGAGTTCGTCGTAGATGCTCAGCACCTGCGCGATGGTCTCGTCCTCCGTCGGCCATGTGGCCGCCTGGGCGGGGCCGGCCGAGGCCAGGCGCATGCGGCGGTCCGGGTCGGCCAGCAGGCCGGTGACCGCCCTGGCGAGCGCGGCCGCGTCGCCGTAGGGCACCAGTTCCGCGGCGTCGCCGACGAGTTCGGGGATGCCGCCGACACGGGTCGCGACGAGCGGGACACCCAGACGGAGTGCCTCCTGGGCGAGGAGGGAACGGGCCTCCCAGCGGCTGGGGAGCAGCGCCAGGTCCGCCGATGCGAGCAGGTCCGTGACGTCGTCGCGGCGACCGATCAGCCGCACCGGGAGGCCCTCGGTCTCGATGCGCCGCTGCAGGGGCTCCCGTTCGCGCCCCTCCCCCGCGATCGCGACCAGCGGCGCGGGGTCGAGCCCACGCCAGTCGCGGGCCGCGTCGAGGAGGGTGGCGTACCCGCGGTCGGGTTCGAGCCGTCCGACCGCCATGAGCAACGGCCGGTCGACGGCGCCCAGTTCGGCCCGCGCCTTGTTCTCGTACGAACCCATCGGGCGCCGCGGCCCCGGCACCGTCACCGGCGAGAGCCGGGCGTCCCGGGCGCCCCGGTCACGGGCCCGGTCGACCAGCTCGGACGACGTGCCGAGCACCACCGCCGCCGCCCGCACCGCCCTGCGCTCCAGCAGCCGCTGCACCTGGCCCCGCGCGCCGTCGGCGAGTGCCCGGGTGTGCCAGGTGACGACGAGCGGCACCCGGCGCTGCCGGCCCAGGGCGAGCCCGGTGCGGACCGCGGCGTGCAGTCCGTGCGCGTGCACGACGTCCGCCGCGGCGCACACCGCCCGCAGCACCGCGAAGGCAGCCGGGTCGCCGCGCCGCGGCACGGGCACGAAGTGCGCTCCGGCGCCGAGGAAGTCGTAGTCGTGCTCCAGGGGCGCGGGGGCGCACACGGTCACCCGCACTCCCCTCGCCACGAGCCCGGCGGCCAGTGACCTGACGTGAGCGCTGCTGCCCGCGCTGCCGCCGCCCAGCACCTGGACCGTATGCAGCTGTGTCACGCGCCAAGGATGCCAGTCCGTACGCACGTTCCGGCACCGCCGAGGCGTCCTTGCCGTGTCCGGCGCCTCAACTGCGCGGTCCGGATCACTCACATGGGTGAGCGCGCGCGTTGCGTGACCCGGTCGCCGTACGCCGCCGCCGCGATCAGCGCTGCCGCGTGGGCGGCCAGCCCGGCTCGGCCGGTCCCCGCAGCCATCGCGGCGCCGAGTGCCGCGCCGAGTGCGTGCGCACCCGTGTCGCCGATCATCGTGCTCTCGCCCGGATCGTCGGCGGCGACGGCGGCCGCGGCGCCCATGGGCGCCGCGGCGAGCGGTCCCCGCAGCAGCCCGGGCGCGCCGAGCCCGAGCACCGTGAGTGCGGCGCGGCCCGGCCGTACGTCGACGAGGTTCACGAAGTGCGCGCAGCCGGCGATCACCACACCGGCGAGAGCCTTGTCGACGGCCCGCTCCTTCATCAGCGCCCCCGCGAGCAGCCCGGCGGCCCCGATCCCGAAGAGCTTCACGGCCCCACTGGTGACTTCGCCCTGCCTCAGGGCCCGGAGGTGGGCCCTGAGACCCCGCCGGTCGTCCCCGGCGGCATCGTCGTACGCCCCACAGGCCCCGGCCGCCAGCACGGCCACAGCGACCCTGGGCACCCCGGCGGCCACCGCACCGGCGGCCGCCCCTGCGACCACGGCGGGCCCGGCGCACAGATCGACGGTGCGCCCGGCGTAATTCGTGCGCTCCCAGCGCGCCTGTCCGCGCGAGCGCGCCCTGAGCGCGCCGTACACCACACGTGTGCTGCCCACGGCGAGGGCGAAGGCTGCCGACCTGCTGAAGGTTGCCATGATCAGCACCCTACGGAGAGCCGCCCACCGGGCCGGAGAGGGGTCCTCCGACGACGCACTCCGCCAGTGCAATCCGAAGGCCTGCACCAGCCCACCGGCAATGGCCTGGCCCACCGGCGCAAGCGCTCAACGAGTCGGCACCCGGCACCGGGGGTTGTGCCCACCCGTTCCGCCCCACGGAACGCATGCCCACAACAGCGAAAGCGAGCCGGCCACGCGCCCGCCCAACACCCGACGAATCCGCCCCGGACCGAGGACTGAGCCCACCCGTTCCGCCCCACAGAACGCATGCCCACAACAGCGAAAGGGAGCCGGTCAGGCACCCGCCCCATGCGCCCGACGCATCGGCATCGGCCCCCCGGGGACTTCGTCCTGGGACCCCACGCGGAACGCATGCCCACCACGGCAATGGCGAACCCGCACCGCCGCACGCCTCCGTCGCCGGGGGGCGGCAGCCTCCTCAGACCTCCGCGCGCGCCGTGGCCAGCAGTTCCTCCGCGTGGGCCCGCGCCGTCTCCGAGTCCTCCTGGCCCGCCAGCATCCGCGACAGCTCCCGCACCCGGTCCTCGCCCTCCAGCACCGTGACCCCGGAACGGGTCACGGACCCGTCGTTCGTCTTCTCGACGAGCAGCTGCCGGTCGGCGAACGCCGCCACCTGCGGAAGGTGCGTCACGACCACCACCTGCGCGGTCTTCGCGAGCTTCGCCAGCCGTCGCCCGATCTCCACCGCCGCCTTGCCGCCGACACCCGCGTCGACCTCGTCGAAGAGGTACGTCGGTACGGGGTCGGTCCCGGCGAAGACGACCTCGACCGCGAGCATCACCCGCGACAGCTCACCGCCCGACGCGCCCTTGGCGATCGGCCGCGGCTGAGCACCGGGGTGCGGGGCGAGCAGCAGCTCGACCTCGTCCGCGCCGGACGACGAGTACGCGACGAGGCGGCCGCCGACCTCGATCCCGTCGGGGTCGGCGGTCTGACGGATGTCGATGGTCACGCGCGCATGCGGCATCGCAAGGTGCGCCAGCTCAGTCGTCACCGCCTCCGCGAACCGTGCCGCCGTCTCCGTGCGCGTGTCGGTCAACGCCTGGGCCAGTCCGGAGAGTTCGGCGCGGAGCGCATCGCGTTCCGCGGTCAGCTCGCCGATCCGGTCGTCGTCGCCCTCCAGCTCGATGAGCCGCTCGGCGCTCTCCTCGGCCCAGGCCAGCACGGCGTTGATGTCCTCGCCGTACTTCCGTGTCAGCCCGGTCAGGGCCGCCCGCCGCTCCTCGACGGCCGCCAGCCGCAGCGGGTCGGCGTCGAGGTTGTCGGCGTACCCGGCGAGCTCACCCGCCACGTCGGCGAGCAGGATGGAGATCTCGCCCATGCGGTCGGCGAGAGCGGCGAGCGCGGGGTCATGGGACCGTACGGCGTCCAGGGCCCGGCCCGCGCCCGCGACGAGCGTGGTCGCGTCGACGGCCTCGGGGTCCTCGGGGTTCCCGGCGAGCGCGCCATGCGCGAGGGAGGCGGCGGAGGCGAGGGCCTCGGCGTGGCCGAGCCGCTCGGCCTCGGCGGCGAGCTCCACGTCCTCACCGGCGCGCGGCTCGACGCCCGCGACCTCGTTCAGCCCGAAGCGCAGCAGATCGGCTTCCTGGGCGCGCTCGCGGGCGCGCGTCGTCAGTTCGGCCAGTTCGGCGGAGACGGACTTGAGCCGCCGGTACGCGGCCACGTACTTGGCGTGCGGCCCGGCCACCGCGTCGCCTGCGTACCGGTCCAGTGCCTGCCGCTGCCGTGCGGGCTTCAGCAGCCCCTGCTGGTCGGACTGCCCGTGCACGGCGACGAGCTCGTCGGCGAGCTCGGTGAGCATCCCGACGGGCACCGAACGCCCGCCGAGGTGCGCGCGTGAGCGCCCCTCCGCCGAGATCGTCCGGCTGATCAGCAGCGCGCCGTCGTCGAGTTCGGCCCCGGCCTCCTCGGCCCGTACGGCCGCGGGAGCGTCGGCGGGCATGGTGACCCGCCCCTCCACGACCGCCGACTTGGCGCCGATCCGCACGAGGGCAGGGTCGGCGCGCCCGCCGAGCAGCAGCCCCAGGCTGGTGACGACCATGGTCTTGCCCGCACCGGTCTCGCCCGTGACAGCCGTGAATCCGGGCGACAGCTCGACGACCGCGTCGTCGATGACCCCGAGCGACCGTATCCGCATCTCCTCCAACACGGAGAAGACCATACGAGGTCGGGGGCCGTGTGTGCGACGACCCCCACCACGCAGGCGCAGACCCGCAGGTCGGGGACGCCCTCCGTCACCCGCCCGTGGACGGGCGCGGAGTCCCCCCGTCCCCGCAGGCCTCCCGGGCACGACCGGTACCGCCCTGTCGACCAGGTCCCCGTCCTCGACCGCCGGACGGGCTCGGAACGGGCCCGCCGGGCGCCCCGGCGCACCTCAGTGCGGCGCGCCCCGCCACCCCGACACCGGCAGCGCGAACTTCGCGACGAGCCGGTCCGTGAACGACGCGTGGTGCAGCCGCGCCAGTCGCACCGGCACGGCACCCCGCCGCACCTCCACCCGCGCCGCCGGCGGCAGCTCGACCGCGCGGCGGCCGTCGCACCACAGGACCCCGTGCGGCGTGCCGGGCTGCACCTCCACCGCCAGGACCGACGTCGGCGACGTGACCAGCGGCTTCGCGAAGAGGGCGTGCGCGCTGATCGGCACCATCAGCAGGGCCTCGACCTCCGGCCACACCACGGGACCGCCCGCCGAGAAGGCGTAGGCGGTCGAGCCGGTCGGGGTCGCGCACACGATCCCGTCGCAGCCGAAGCCGGTCACCGGCCTTCCGTCGATCTCCAGGACGACCTCGAGCATCCGCTCGGCCGAGACCTTCTGGACGGCGGCCTCGTTCAGCGCCCAGTCCCGGTGGACGATGTCCCCGTTGCTGCGGACGGCGACATCGATGGTCATCCGCTCCTCGACCTCGTACGCACGCGTCACGACCCGGTCGACGACCTTGTCGAGGTCGTCCCGCTCGGCCTCCGCGAGAAAGCCGACCCTCCCCAGATTCACCCCGAGCATCGGCACACCGGACGCCCGGGCGAACTCCGCGCCGCGCAGCAGCGTCCCGTCCCCGCCCAGCACGATCAGCAGCTCGCAGCCGTCGAGGACCTCGGGCGTGGCCTCGGGAACCGTCTCCACGGTCGCCGGCAGGGGAAGATCCGCCGCTTCGAAGGCGAGCACCCGCACCCCGAGGCCGGCGCGCAGCAGCCCTTGGACGACGAGTTCGGCGCTCCGGATGGCCGCGGGCCGCCCGGTGTGCGCCAGCAGGAAGACGGTACGTGTACGTGTCTTCGTGTCCGTGCTCGTATCGCTCGTATCGGTCAACGCGGCCCCTCCGCCACTGCACGATCGACGTCCGCCGGGTCGAGTTCCGGCGCCCCTGCCCGGAGCCACAGAAAGTACTCGACGTTGCCGGAAGGCCCCGGCAGCGGACTTGCGGTCACGCCGAGCACGCCCAGGCCGAGCTCGCCGGCCTGTCGTGCCACGGTGCGTACTGCCTCGGCGCGCAGCTCGGGGCTGCGCACCACTCCGCCGCTGCCGAGCCGCTCCTTGCCGACCTCGAACTGCGGCTTGACCATGAGGACGAGATCGGCGCCGGGCGCCGTGCAACGCACGAGTGCGGGCAGCACGAGCCCGAGGGGGATGAAGGACAGATCTCCGACGATCAGGTCCACCGCCTCCCCGTCGATCGCTTCCAGGGTCAACTCACGCACATTCGTACGATCCTTGACCGTCACGCGTTCATCACTGCGAAGAGACCAGGCGAGCTGGCCGTAACCGACGTCGACGGCGACGACGTGCGCCGCTCCGGCCCGGAGCAGCACGTCGGTGAAGCCGCCGGTGGACGCGCCGGCGTCCAGCGCCCGCCGTCCCTCGACCTTCAGCCCCTGCGGTACGAAGGCGGCGAGCGCGCCGGCGAGCTTGTGGCCGCCGCGCGAGACATACTCCGGATCGCTGTCGTCCTGGGCGACGACGATGGCGGCGGCCGTCTCGACCTGGGTGGCGGACTTGGTCGCGGTGTTGCCGCCGACGGTCACCCGACCTGCCGCGATCAGCTGGCCCGCGTGCTCGCGCGAGCGGGCGAGCTTGCGGCGTACCAGTTCGGCGTCGAGGCGGCGGCGTGCCACTCCTGCCACGTTCGGTTCAGCTCCTGTGGTCGTACGAAGGTGAGGGCGAGGGCTGGGGCGCGGGCGGTCCCTGCCGTGCGTCGAGCGCGGTCAGCGTGTCGCGCAACCCTCTGTGTACATCCTCGTACACCTCCACGTGCCCGTCCGCCGGGAGGTGGTCGGCGTCGGCCAGCCGCTCCAGGTGGGCGTCGACGTCGGCATTGCCGGTGGGGGCGCGCTCGACACCGAGGGGGGCGGGCGCGGCCGGGTCGTACGCCTCCGCCGCCGGTGCGGCGGCCTCCTCGGGGGCTTCGGGGGTGGGTCCCGGAATCGAGTCGCTCATGCCCAGACGCTACCGCGAAGCCCTGGGGTACCGTCGGTCCCGATGGCGACCACGGAGGAGTGCCGCAGCGCACTCGACAGACTTTCGGACAATCTGGCGAAGGCGGACGGAGAGGTGCGCAGCGCGGCCGCACTCGACCGTTCCCTGAGCTGCCACATCAAGGATCTGGACATCACCTTCACCGGGCGCCTGGCGGCGGGCCGGATCCAGGTGCTGGACACACTGGACGGCCCACCGCCGGACAGGGCGGAGATCCGGCTGACGATGGCCGGTGACGACCTGGTGGCGATGGTGGACGGGCAGCTGAACTTCGCCAAGGCCTGGGCCTCGGGCCGGGTCAGGCTCGAGGCCGGCTTCCGCGATCTGCTCCGCCTCAGGGCGCTGCTGTAGTCATCGCCTCCGCAGACACCGCCCCGGACGCCCCCGTACCGGCCTTGCGGCGCCGCGCCAGGGGCACCACCAGCGGCGTACCCGTCTCCGGGTCGTCGATGACCTGCGAGCGCACGCCGAAGACCTGTTCGACCAGCTCGGCCGTGACGACGTCGCCGGGCGCGCCCTCCGCGGCGATCTTCCCGCCGCGCATCGCGATCAGATGCGTCGCGTAGCGGGCGGCCTGGTTGAGGTCGTGCAGTACGGCCACCAGCGTCCGGCCCTGCGTCTCGTGCAGCTCGGCGCACAGCTCGAGGATCTCGAGCTGATGCTGGATGTCGAGGAACGTGGTCGGCTCGTCGAGCAGCAGCAGCGGGGTCTGCTGGGCGAGTGCCATGGCGATCCACACCCGCTGGCGCTGGCCGCCGGAGAGCTCGTCGACATAGCGGTCGGCCAGCTCGCCGACCCCCGTCGCGGCCATCGATTCCTGGACGATCCGCTCGTCCTCCCGCGACCACTGGCGCAGCAGGCCCTGGTGCGGGTAACGGCCCCGGGCGACGAGGTCGCCGACGGTGATGCCGTCGGGGGCGATCGACGACTGCGGGAGCAGCCCCAGCGTCTTCGCGACCTTCTTCGCGGGCATCGAGTGGATGGTCTGCCCGTCGAGCAGCACCCGGCCCTGGCTGGGCCTGAGCATGCGCGAGAGCGCACGCAGCAGCGTGGACTTGCCGCAGGCGTTGGGCCCGACGATCACCGTGAACGAGTTGTCGGGTATCTCGACCGAGAGGTCCTCGGCGATGACCCGCTGGTCGTAGGCGAGGGTGACCGATTCCGCGGTGAGGCGCTGCATGGACGTACTCCTGGGGTTCTTCTCGGTCGGGTGCGGGCCTGCGCCACGCTGCTGCTCCGCGCTCGTGCGCTCGGCAGCCGTACGCGCCGCGGTCGCACGGTCTGCGGTCGTACGCGCCGCGCCCGTGCGCTCGGACCGGGCGCTCATACGCGGCCCGCCTTGCGCTCGGTGACGAGCAGCCACAGCAGATAGGCGCCGCCGAGCACTCCCGTGACGACACCGACGGGCAGTTCACGGTCGCCGAACGCGGAGGTGGCGATCCAGTCTGCGGAAAGCAGCAACGCCGAGCCCATCATGGCGCTCGCCGCGATGTTCGGCCCAGGGGTACGGGTCAGCCGGCGTGCGAGCTGGGGGGCGCTGAGCGCCACGAAGACGATCGGCCCGGCCGCCGCGGTGGCGACCGCCGTGAGCAGCACGGCCGAGCCCATGAGGACGGCCCGGGTCCGCTCGACGCCGACCCCGAGCGCGTACGCCGCGTCGTCGCCCATCTCCAGCATCCGCAGCGGCCGTCCGTACGCCAGGCACAGCGGGATGAGCACGGCACACACGACGAGGAGCGGCCAGAACTGGCTCCAGTCCCGGCCGTCGAGGGAGCCGGTCATCCAGACCACGGCCCGCGTGGCGTCGACGAGGTTGGCCTTGGTGACGAGGTAGTGGATCGCGCCGGTGAGCATCGCGGCGACACCGATGCCGACCAGGACCAGCCGGTAGCCGTGCACTCCGCGCTTCCAGGCGAGCAGGTAGACGGCGAGACCGGTCGCCAGACCGCCGACGATCGCGCCGCCCGCCACGGCGAACGAACCGCCGTGGAAGAGCACGATGACGATCAGCGCGCCGACGCTCGAACCCTGTCCGAAACCCAGCACGTCAGGACTGCCCAGCGGATTGCGCGAGAGGGACTGGAAGACCGCCCCGCCCACCGCCAGCGCCGCACCCACCAGCAGCGCCACCAGCACCCGCGGCAACCGCACGTCGTGGACGATGAACTCCTGCGCGGCCGTGCCGTTCCCGAGCAGCGTGGCCACGACCTCGCCGGGCGCCATCGGGAAGTCGCCGCTGCCGACGAGCACGACACCGCAGGCCAGGGCGGCGGCCAGAAGCAGCAGGGCGACGAGGGCCGCCCTCGGGTCGACACGGACGGAGAGCCCGCCGGGGGTGCGTATCGCTTTCACGGCCTTCACAGCTGCGCCATCCTCTTGCGGCGTACGAGGTAGATGAAGACAGGCCCGCCGATGAACGCGGTGACGACGCCGACCTGCAGCTCGGAAGGGCGCGCGACGATCCGGCCGACGACGTCGGAGCCGAGCAGCAGCACGGGCGAGAGCACGGCCGCGTACGGCAGGATCCAGCGCATGTCGGGCCCGGTGATGGCCCGGACGAGATGCGGGACCATCAGCCCGATGAAGACGATCGGCCCGCAGGCGGCGGTCGCCGCACCGCACAGCAGCGTCACCGCGACCATGGCGAGCACACGCGTACGGGTCAGATGCGCCCCGAGCGCGCGTGCCGTGTCGTCGCCCATCTCCATCGCGTTGAGCGACCGCGCGATCAGCAGCGCGAGCACCACTCCGGCGCCGATGAACGGCGCGACCTTGCCGATGGTCCCGGGGTCGGCCGATGCGAGCGAGCCGACGGTCCAGAAGCGCAGCCGGTCGAGCGCCGCCGAGTCCAGCAGCTGTACGGCGTTGACGTACCCGTAGAGCGCGGCTGTTGCCGCGGTCCCGGCGAGCGCGAGCCGTACGGGCGTGGCGCCGCGGCTCCCGCCGAGCACGTACACGACCACCGACACCACACCGGCGCCGAGGAACGCGAACCACACATAGGCGGTGAGGGAGGTGACGCCGAGGAAGCTGATGCCGGACACGACGGCGGCGGCCGCGCCCGCGTTGACCCCGAGAAGCCCCGGCTCGGCCAGCGGGTTGCGGGTGAGCGCCTGCATCACCGCGCCCGCGAGACCGAGCGCCACGCCGACGAGCAGCCCGAGCACGGTCCGCGGCACCCGCACATCGTGCACGATCACGTCGTTGCCGGTGCCGGAGTTGTGGAAGAGCCCGTGCCACACATCGGCGACCGGGACCGACTTGGCGCCGATCGCGATGCTCGCGACACAGACCAGCAGCAGGACACCGATCGCGAGCAGCAGCCCGGCCGCGCGCAGCGCATGGCGCTTGCGCGGCTCGGGCGTGGCTGCTGCGGACGTCGGTTCCGTGCTCGGTTCGGGGGGACTTTCGGAGGGACTGTCGACCAACACGCGGTTAGGTTAGCCTACCCTGCCATGTCACCCCGCTGCGGGAACCCGTCGCCTCACTGAGGGAACCCGAGCGGGCAGCGGCTCACCAGCCCAGCCGGGCCAGTGCCTTGCCCGCGTCCAGCGTGCCCGCCGCATCCCCCGCATGGGTCCACGCCGCCGCGCACAACGCCCGCAGCCCGTCCAGCGCCTCGCCGTCCCCGTCCAGCAGGAGCGCGTCCCCGCGCACCGACGCCGTCCAGCCCCCGCAGCGGAAGCCGTCCTCCGGCAAGGAACCGGCCACCTCGGGCTGCCCGGTCAGCAGCCCTCGCAGATCGGCGTCCACGTAGGTCGGCCGGTGCTTCGGCTCCGCGGCCAGCAGCTGTGCCGGGTCCGTCACTCCGGTCAGCACGAGCAGCGAGTCCACACCCCCGTTGAACGCGCCCTCGATGTCCGTGTCAAGCCGGTCCCCGACCACGAGCGGCCGCTCGGCGCCGGTCCGCAGAATCGTCTCGCGGTGCATCGGCGGCAGCGGCTTCCCGGCCACCTGCGGCTCGGCGCCCGTCGCGATGCGTACGACCTCCACCGCCGCGCCGTTGCCCGGCGCGATCCCCCGGGCGCTCGGGATCGTCAGATCCGTGTTGGACGCGAACCACGGCACCCCGCGCGCAATCGCGTAGCACGCCTCGGCGAACCGCCCCCACGGCAGCTCGGGCCCGCCGTAGCCCTGCACCACGGCGGCAGGCTCGTCGTCCGCCGACTCCACCGGCTCCAGCCCGCGTTCGCGCAGCGCGACCCGCAGCCCCTCACCGCCGACCACCAGCACCCGCGCGCCCACCGGGACCTGGCCGGCGATCAGCCGGGCGACGGCCTGCGCCGAGGTGATGACATCCGCGGGCTCCGCCGGCACACCCAGCTCGGTGAGGTGCTGCGCCACCGCGTCGGGCGTCCGCAGCGCGTTGTTGGTGACGTACGCGAGATGCATCCGGGCGCCGCGTGCCGCCCCGAGGGCATCCACTGCGTGTGCGATCGCCTCCCCACCCGCGTAGACCACCCCGTCGAGATCGAGCAGCGCCGTGTCGTACACCGCGCACAGCGCCTGCGCACTGCCGCTCGGCCTGGTCCTGCCCTGCTCGCCCATGCTGGTCCGCTCCTCATTTCGTGGCTTTTATCGATCGCCCGACACTCCCCCGATCATCGCGCATCGCCGCAGCCACATACGATGCATCAATGAACAAGAGAGGTCAGGCGGCCGAAGACGGTCTGCACATGATTCCGTTCCGCGGGCTGCGTTACGTCTCGGAGCGGGTCGGCAGCCTCGCCGCGGTGACCTCTCCTCCGTACGACGTCGTCGTACGCCCCGACGGACTGCACCACCTGGAGTCCGCGGATCCTTACAACATCGTCCGGCTGATCCTCCCCCAGGCCGCCAGTCCCGTCGCGCGCAACGAGCAGGCCGCCGAGACCCTGGACCGCTGGCTGGCCGAGGGCGTCCTCGCCCCCGATCCCGAGCCCGCGCTGTACATCTACGAGCAGCGCAAGGGAGAGATCCTGCAGCGCGGCGTCATCGGTGCGCTGGCCCTGTCGGCCCCCGACGAGGGCATCGTGCTGCCCCATGAGGACGTGATGCCGCATGTGGTGGCCGACCGTACGGCGCTGATGCGCACCACCGCCGCCAATCTCGAGCCGCTGCTGCTGACGTACCGCAGCGACGGCACCACGACCGGGACCTCCGCCGTCATCGAGCGGATCATTCACGAGAGCGCACTGCTGGCGACGACCACCGAGGACGGCTTCAGCCACCGCCTCTGGTCGGTCACCGACCCGGCGGACCTGGCGGAGATCGCCGCGGACCTGACCCACCACCAGGCTCTCATCGCCGACGGCCACCACCGCTGGGCCACGTACCTCCGCCTGCGCGACGAGCGACCGGCTCCCGGGCCGTGGAACTACGGCCTGGTCCTGCTGATCGACACGGCCCGCTACCCGCTCCAGGTACGGGCGATCCACCGTCTGCTCAACCGCCTCCCGGTCGCGGACGCCCTGGCCGCCGTCGAAGGGCTCTTCCGGGTACGTGACATCGACGGACCGCTTCCGTGCGCCCTCGAGGCACTGGCCTCGGCAGCCGCCGAGGGCAACGCGTTCCTGCTCGCGGGCGACGGCCGCTTCCACCTCCTGGACCGCCCGGACGCCGGCCTGCTGGCGCGCACGGTCCCGGCGGGCAGGCCGGAGGCCTGGCAGCGGCTCGACGCGACCGTCCTGCATGCCGCACTCCTGGAGCACGTCTGGCGGATCCCGGACGCTCCCGAGGACATCACGTACATCCACGACACCGAGGCTGCGGTGACCCAGGCCGAGCGTCGTGGTGGCACGGCGGTGCTGATGCATCCGGTGAGGGAGGACGTCGTACGGGAGCTCGCACAGCAGGGCGTGACGATGCCGCGCAAGTCGACGTCGTTCGGCCCGAAGCCGGCGACGGGCCTGGTGCTGCGGAGCCTGAGCATCGACGCCTGAGCATCGGCTGCCGGCAGGAAACGGTACGGACCGTGCGGACGCGAAAGGCCCGGCACCCTCGTGGGTGCCGGGCCTTCCACGTGCCTGCCGTGGGGCGGGATCAGGCCTTGTCGCCCTCGTCGTCGGCCTCGGGCTTCTCGTCCGCCTCGGCTTCGGCGTCGGCCTCGTCCGCATCCGCGTCCGAATCGGCGAGGTCGTCCACGTCGTCCTCGTCGTCCAAGGCGTCGACGAACTCGACGCCGTCCAGCTCTGCGAGCCGGTCGGAAGCGTCGGTGGCCCCGTCCTTGTCGGCCTCGACGGCCTTGGCGAACCACTCGCGCGCCTCGTCCTCACGGCCGGCGGCGAGCAGCGCATCGGCGTACGCATAACGCAGTCGCGCGCTCCACGGCTGCACCGAGCTCGACGCCAGCTCGGGACTCTGCAGGGTGACGATCGCGGCTTCCAGCTGATCCATGTCCCTGCGCGCCCCGGCGACGACGAGCCGCATCTCGACCTGTCCCGCCTTGTCGAGCTTCTGCACCTCGGACTCACCGGCCATGGCCAGCGCCCGCTCGGGCCGGCCGAGCCCACGCTCGCAGTCGGCCATCACGGGCCACAGGTCGACGCTCCCGGTCATCCGCCGGGCAGCCCGGAACTCCGCGAGCGCCTCCGAGTACCTCTGCGTCGCGTACGCGGCGAATCCGGCGGCCTCGCGCACGGCGGCGACACGCGACGCGAGCCGGAGCGCCACGCGCGAGTAGCCGTAGGCCCCTTCCGGGTCCTCATCGATCAGTCGCGCGACCATGACGAGGTTCTTGGCGACATCCTCGGCGAGCGTCTTCGGCAGGCTCTGGAGCTCCTGCCGCACGTCCTTGTCGATCTCGTCGCCCGTGACGTCCTCGGGAATCGGCAGCCGCTTGATCGGCTCCCGGTCCCGATCGCGCCCACGATCCCGGTCGCGGTCGTCCCTGCGCCCATACCCACCGCGGTCGTCCCGCCCGCGGTCGTCGCGCCGGGGCCCACGCGGTCGGTCGTCCCTGCGAGGTCCGCGGTCGTCACGACGCTCGTCACGACGGAAACCACCACGCTCATCATCGCGACGAGGACCACGGTCATCACGACGGAACCCACCACGGGCATCGTCACGACGAGGCCCACGGTCATCACGCCGGTCATCACGACGGAAACCACCACGCTCATCATCGCGACGAGGCCCACGGTCATCACGCCGGTCATCACGACGGAAACCACCACGCTCATCATCGCGACGAGGACCACGGTCATCACGCCGGAACCCACCACGGGCATCGTCACGACGAGGCCCACGGTCATCGCGACGGAAGCCACCGCGCTCGTCGTCACGACGAGGGCCGCGGTCATCCCGACGCTCGTCACGACGGAAACCACCACGCTCATCGTCACGACGAGGCCCACGGTCATCGCGACGGAAGCCACCGCGCTCGTCGTCACGACGAGGGCCGCGGTCATCCCGACGCTCGTCACGACGG
>NZ_JBSFDW010000029.1:124112-124883 GCF_053594115.1 Streptomyces sp. NPDC001970
GAAACCACCACGCTCATCATCGCGACGAGGACCACGGTCATCACGCCGGTCATCACGACGGAAACCACCACGCTCATCGTCACGACGAGGCCCACGGTCATCGCGACGGAACCCACCGCGCTCGTCGTCACGACGAGGGCCGCGGTCATCCCGACGCTCGTCACGACGGAAACCACCACGGTCATCGTCACGACGAGGACCACGGTCATCGCGCCGAGGACCACGGTCATCGCGCGGGAAGCGACCTCCGCGGCTGTCGTCACGTCGGTCGTCGCGACGTCCGTAACCGCGGTCGTCCCGGGGGAAGGTGCCACCCCGTTCACCACTGCGGTCATTACGGCGGTCGTCGCGGCGATCGTCCCGGCGGTCGTCGCGGCGGAAACCGCCTCCACGGGTGTCGTCCCTACGGTCGTCACGACGGCCGTATCCACCGCGGCTGTCGTCCCGACGCGGCCCGCCTCGGTAACCGCCCCGGTCGCCGCCACCACCGTCCCGGCGACGCGGCTCGCGCTCCGGACGATCGTCGGAGGAGTTGGTGGACATCGGCATGGCTCCTGTCATCGGGTACCGCATTCATTCTCGCGCAGCCGGCCATCCGACGCGCTTCGGGGAAAATCAAGGAAAAACAAAAGGACCCGCGGGCCCAGCTGAACGCTGGGACCACGGGTCCTGAAAGATTGTTCGGCGGCGTCCTACTCTCCCACAGGGTCCCCCCTGCAGTACCATCGGCGCTGAAAGGCTTAGCTTCCGGGTTCGAAATGTAACCGGGCG
>NZ_JBSFDW010000030.1:0-61402 GCF_053594115.1 Streptomyces sp. NPDC001970
TCGGCGACGCCGAGCATGGACAGGAGGTCCTGTGCGCGTTCGGCTTTCCTCTTCGTGCGGCCGCGCAGCTGCATGGGCAGGGCCACGTTCTGGGCAGCGGTCAGGTAGGGCAGCAGGTTGCGTGCGGTCTGCTGCCAGACGAAGCCGACGATGTCGCGGCGGTAGCGCAGTCGTGCTTTGGCGTCCATGGCGAGCAGGTCGCAGTCGGCGACCTTGGCGGCGCCGGCGGTGGGGACGTCCAAGCCGGCGAGGATGTTCATCAGGGTCGACTTGCCGCTGCCGGACGCGCCGACCAGGGCGATCAACTCGCCTTCCTGGACGAGCAGGTCGAGGCCCTGGAGGGCTTGGACCTCGACGCCGTCCGTGGAGAAGATCCGTACGAGCCGGTCGCAGGCGATCAGGGCGTCGTGCCCGTACGCGGGCCGGTCGCGGCGCGCCGTCGCCCGCTGCTCCAGCTCCGCCAGCGTGGTCGTGGTCGTGTCGGTCATCGCGTGTCTCCTGCTCTGAGTTCGGTGATCGATCCGCGGCGGCCCGCCCACCACGCCTGCCCTGCGGCGACCGCCCCTGCCAGCGCGACCACGCCCGCCGCGGGCAACGCCAGCGACCACGGATCGGCGCGCAGCGAAGCGCTGTCCACCGGGGCGAGCCCCGGAGCCGCGGCCAGTGCGAGCCTCACCAGGTCCACGCCGGGGGCGAGCAGCTGGATGGTCGCCCAGCCGACGAGTACGCCGCCCCCGGCGGCGAGCAGCGCCTGCGGCATGGCCTCCAGACCGAGCAGCTGCCGCCCCTGCCGGGTGGTCAGACCCATCGTGCGCAACCGGGCGAGCAGGGTGGCGCGTTCGGGGGCCGACTGCAGCAGCGAGAGGAGCAGCGCGAGTACGGCATAGCCCGCACCCGCCGCGATCGCCGCCGCGTAGATCCGCTCCGCGCCTTCCTGCAGCGGCGAGTCGGTGAACGCCGCACGCTCCTCGCCGCGCAGCCGTACGGACAGGTCCCTGCCCGCGTCCCTGTCCGCGCCGGCCGTCGCGGCCCGCAGTGCCCGGCCGTCGAGCCGGTCACCGACGGCCAGCAGTGCCGTCGGCGCCCGATGGGTCAGCCTGGTGCCGTCGACGACCAGGAACTCGGCGGACGTGACTGCCGGCGTGCGGGTGTCCACCGCCGTGACCTCGATGGTGAGGTCCCCTGCCAGCGACGTGATCCGGTGCGCCCCACTGCCGAGCCACTTCGCGACACCGGGAGAGGCGACGGCGCCCAGCACCGGCCCTCCGCCTGCCTCCTCCGACGTCCTCAGCGTCCTCAGCGCATCCGCCGGGAACGCGCCGAGCCCGAGCTCCCGGGCCAGCCGCGAGTACGCCCCGGGGTCGACGCCGACCAGCGAGGCGCTCAGCGGGTCCCCGACGTCGTTCGCCCGGGAAGGCAGCGCCAGCGCGTGCTCGATCTGCACCGCCGTCACCTCCCGCACGCCGGGAGCTTCCCGCACCGTACGCTCCAGGCCGTCCGGCAGCGCCACCATGTCCGCCGGGCCGGCGATCCGCGCATCCGCACCGGTCGCCAGCAGCGCCGCCCGGTCGCGTGCGTCCGCGACCCCCGCCAGCACGGAGCCGCCGAACGCCGCCGTGGTCAGCGCGATCAGCAGCGCCAGGAGCGGCAGGGCACCCGACGCCGACGACCGTCCCGTACGGGCCAGCGACAGGAACCCGACCGCGCCGCGCAGCCGTCCCACCGGGCGCGCCGCCCACCGCAGGGGCAGCGGATACAGCCGTACGAGCACCAGCGCGGCGATCAGCCCGACCAGCACGGGGGCCGCGCTGACCAGGTGGTCGCCGGCCTCGGATGTGCCGCGCCGCCGCAGCGCCACCACCGCACCCACCGCAAGCACCAGCAGGGTGAGCTCGGCGACGGTACGGCGCCGGCTCGGGCGGGCGCGCACCAGGTCGTCCCGCTCCCCGTGCGCCCGCGGTCGGCGATGCAGCACGAGCGCGCGCACCGGAAGCGCGGTGCACGCGAGGACGGCCACACCCGTGGCTGCGAGGACCGCGGGCAGCAGCCGGGCCTCGTCCACCACCAGCACGGCGAGCAGCAGACCGAGCCCCGATGCGGGCAGCGCGACCACCGCGGTCTCGGCGAGCAGCCGTCCGCCGATGCCGCGCAGCGACCCGCCGCGTGAGCGCAGCAGGGCCAGTTCGGTGCTTCGGCGTGTCGCGACCAGCCCGCCGGTCATCGCGAGGACGACGGCGGCGACCGTGCCGATCCCGATGGCGGCGACGGCGACGACCGGCGCGATCGCCGACCGCATCGTGGTGTGCGACGCGAGGATCGCGTCCAGGTCGGTGGTCAGCGCGGCGTTCTCACCGGCGACCTCCTTCAGCTCCAGCAGCCCCGGCCCGCCTTCGAGGGAGGCCACGAGGCGGGTGAGGTCCGGCACGTCCTGGGCGGTGAGACGACCGGTCGCGGGCGCGACGCGCACGTACGGGTGTGGATCGCCCGCCGTACCGAGCAGCGCCGGCGCGGCCTCCGGTGCCAGCAGCAGCCCGGCCCGCCAGTAGACCTGCGGCGGCGTGCCCGGCTTGGCGTCGAGCCCCGGTGTGCGCAGGGTCCGCTCGTAGGACCAGTAGCTGCCCTGCGGGCGGCGGGGCTCGACGATCCCGCTGATCCGTACCGTCAGCTCCGGCTCGCCGAGATGCACCACGGAACCGACGTCCAGGCGCAGCGACTTCGCCGTCGCCACGGTCACCGCGGCCTCGACCTCCTTGGTCGAGGACGTCACCCGTCCGTCGGCGGCGGGCAGCCGCCCCTTGCGCACGGTGGCGTGCTCCGCGAGCCCGGACTGCGCGGCGAGGGTGAACTCGGGCCGCTGCGCTTCGGGGCGCGGCAGCCAGGGATCCCGGCCGACGAGCGGCTTGCCGGTCCGCACTCCGTAGGCGGACTGCCCCACGTCCGCCCGCAGCGGCGCGGGCAGCAGGCCGATCACCCGCCGCTGCACCGAGCTCAGGGCCTCGGGCCGCAGCATCTCCTCCCGGGCGGCCTCCGCCACCAGCGGAGGCGGTGGGGTGGTCAGTTCCAGCACGCTGCGCGGCGGGGAGGCGGAGCCGATGTCGTGCCGGAGCCCATGGGTCTCGTAGGCGTCGACGGCCCGGGGGAACGCGGCGGCGAGGAAGGCCGTGAGCAGCACGAGTGCCCCGATGGCCACGGCGGCGCCGGGCGCCGTGCGCAGCCGGGTCCGCACCCATGGTGCGACCGCACGGCGGGGTCGCTTCGGCTTCTCGGTGCGCGCGGTCATGTCAGTGGTCCCCCTGGTGGCGCAGGGTCACCGCGGGGTCGGCGCGGCGCAGGGCGATGGTGGCGACGATCAGGAGCGGCAGCGTGGCGACGCCGACGACGAGCAGCGCCACCTGCGGCACGGGCAGTTCGACCAGCACGTGCGGCACCGGCTGGGTGGCGCGGCCGGTCAGCACGATGAGGGGGACCACGGCCCGGGTCAGTACGGCGCCGAGAGCGAGGCCCACCAGGAGCGCGATGGCGATGAGCACGCTCTGCTCGGCGGCGACCATGCGGGCGAGCCTGCGGCGCGGTGCGCCCAGGGCGCGCAGGACCGCGAGTTCGGCGGAGCGCTCGCGCAGGGATCCGGCCGCGCTCACCGCGAAGCCGACGGCGGCGAGCGCGGCTGCGGCCACGGCGACGGCCATGAGCGCCGAGCGGGGCCCCGCGCCGAGCGGATCGCCGAGCAGTTCACCGGCCGCCTCGTCGCGAACGAGGACCTGGCCCGGATCGGCGTCGGGCCGCTGCCGCAGTGCATCGGCGAGGCCGGCGGCCTTGCCGTGCTCCGTGCTCAGCCACCACTCGGTGGGCCTGATGGAGGTGTCCGTGCTGCCGGCGAGGTGCGCGTTGACCGTGCGGAGGTCGAGCAGCAGAGCGCCGCCGTCGCCGCTCTCGGAGCCGGTGGCGGCCGCGGTGCCGCCCTCTCCCGCTGCCGGGGCCGGCGCCGCCGACTCCGCGCCCGGACCGGTCGTCGGCAGCTGCCGTACCGTCCGCACGATCGTCACCCGCAGGTCCTCACCGGCCAGGGACACGTCGACGCTGTCGCCGGGCTTCGACCCCGAAGCGCTCAGGAACGCGTCCGTGGCCACGGCCGCGATCTCCTTCGGCGCGGCCGGGCGCTCCGCGCCGATGCGGATCCCGAACTCCATGGGCACGGTGTAGTCGAACCCGAACTCCGTCGCTGTGGGCGCCGGGCCGACGTCGTAGCCGACGGTGAGCAGCGTCTTCCCCGAGGCGGTCGGACGCAGTGCCACCGGCTTGTGCGGCTCCCCTCCCACCGTGTCGGTACTGGTGCCCTGCCAGCGGAGCCCGTCCGGCACCGTCACCGGCCGTGCGGCCCCCTCGGGACCGGCGGTCAGCAGCCGTTCGACGCTCAGGCGGTGCTTCTCGCCCGGCCCGTCGGGCACCGAACCGTCGAGCCGCAGACTCGTCACGGTGAGCGGTCCGGCGGGAGCTGCACGGCCGCCGGCCGCGGTCCCGTCCAGGTCCGCGGTGACCGCGTGCGTCCGGCCGTCGGCGGGCACAGCGCCCGCGGGGATCCGGTAGACGATGCCGTAACGGTCCTCCACCACGACCGTGAGTCTCGGCGCGAGTCCGGAGGGGGAGGCACCCGACGCGGACTTCTCCTCGTCGATGCGCAGTTCCACGGTGAGACGCCGGGTGTCCTGCGGCAGGGTCACGCCCGTCTGCGTGCCCTGTGCCGCGCCCACGGCCTTGAGCAGCCGGCTCGCCGGCTCGTCGGCCAGATCGCTGCGCAGCAGCAGCTGTTCGTCCGCACGGGCCGTGTCCAGGACGAGGACGCTCGCGGTCCGGTTGCCGGACAGCCCCAGGGAGGCGCGATGCGCGGGCGCGGCCTGGCGTACGCCGGGCAGGTCCGCGTACCGGCCGGCGTCACCGGGCCCGCCCGTCCCGGTCTCCAGCACCCGCACCGAGGCGCCCGTCCTGAAGTCCGCCTGGTCGGCCTGCGAACGGTCCCACGACGCGCTCTGCCCGATCGCCAGCATGCCCATGGCGACCGCGAGGACCAGCAGCAGCACCGGGCCTGCCCCGCGCAGCGGGCGACGGCTGAACTGCCAGCCTGCCAGGGCCGTTTCCAGCCCGCGCCCGCCGGCCGCCCGCCGCTCCGCGAGCCGTGCCGCGGGCGGCAGCAGACGCAGGGTCAGCACCGTTCCGGCGAGCAGCGCCAGCGCAGGCGCCGCGACGAGCAGCGGATCGATACCGAGATCGCCCTCGCGGTCGCCGCTGAGGGCGCCCGTACCGCTCGCGGTGGTCTGCCGGTCCAGCTGCCAGTACGCCACCGCCGCGATCACCAGCAGTCCGACATCGGCCCCCGCGCGCACGGGCGCAGGCAGGGCCGCGGCGCGGACGCGCCGCAGGCGCCCCGACGGATCCGCCGTCGCGGCCAGTGCGGGCGCGACGACCGCCGCCGCACAGCACACCGCGACCCCGGCCGCGACCAGCCAGACCTGGCCGGTCGGGGCGTCGCCGAGCCCCAGCCCGATCCGGTCGAGGGCGGACGTCCGCGCGAGCAGTCGGGTCAGCGGGCCGGACAGCAGCGGGGCGCAGACCGCGGCCGGGACGGCCAGCAGCAGCGCCTCCAGCGCGGAGAGACCGGCGATCCGGCGGCGCGAACCGCCGCGCGCCCGCAGCAGATCGGTCTCGCCCGCCCGCTCCGTACTGAGCAGTCGCGCCACCAGCAGCAGTGCGTACCCGGCGAGCAGCACCAGCTGCACGGCGACGATCATCAGCGTGGACCGGGACACCAGCAGCGCGCGCTCGGTCCGGTCGAGCACCGTGGGCAGCGCGGTCCTCACGGTCGCGCCGCCCCGGAACACCGGGTCCTTGCGGAGCGCTTCGGGGCCGCGCACGGCCGCCTCGCGCAGCGCGCCGATCCGGTCGGTGGCGACTGTCCGGTAGTCGGCCGCCGCCACCCAGGCGGTGGAGTCCGACGAGGTGCGGCCGGAGGCGAGCACGGACGGGTCGATGAGCAGCGGTCCGTACGTCGTGAAGACGACGGTACGGACCCCGCGGCCGCCGAGAGCGTCCAGCTGCCAGTACGGATCGCCGGTGTCGGCGGCCCGGTAGATGCCCGTCACCCGGACCGTCAGCGGCGTGCCGGCCAGCCGGTCGGTGAGCGTGATCCGCGCCCCGGGGCGCAGCTTCAGCAGCTCGGCGGCGGCTTCGGGCAGCGCGACGGGCACGGGGGCGGTACGTGCGGCGGGGGCCGGTCCCGGCAGTGTGCCCGCGACGAGCCTGATCCGGGACCGGTCCAGGGCGGCGAAGTGGGTGAGGTCGGGTTCGCCCTTGCGGGCTTCGGGGGCCTGGAGCGAACGCGGCAGCGCGTACGCGCCCGAGCGCTCCAGCTTCCGTACGGTCACCGGCAGCCCGTCGAAGGTCTGCCGCGCGCCGCGGACCGCGGCTTCCTGGGCCGCGTCCCGCCGGTCCCGCGGCACGTCCGCGCTGATGACGAGTGAGGCGGAGGCGGCGGCCGGGCCGCGCAGGGTGTGCCGCAGTGCCGCGTCCCCGACCGACCCTTCGAGCGCGGCGAGGGCGGCGAGCACGGATGTGGTCAGCAGCACTGCGAGGAGCGCGGCCGCGAGCAGCAGCCGGTGCGCTCCCACGCGCAGGAATATGAACCCCGTCACCCGTACCCCCGGTCCAACCCCCATCGAACGTGCATCGGATGCTTTCAGAGGGCACCCGGATGGGAAACCGCTTCCAGGGGGACAACGGCCGACCTTGACGTGATCGTGACCGATAACCGGACCCGGGAACCCGGGACCCGGCGGTTCAGCCCGCGGAGTTGATCATGGACGCCGCGGCGTAGGTGAGGTACTTCCACAGCTGCTGCTCGTGCTCCTCCGAGAGGCCCAGCTCGTCGACGGCCACCCGCATGTGCTTCAGCCAGGCGTCGTGCGCGGCCTTGTCGACGGTGAACGGCGCGTGGCGCATCCGCAGCCGGGGATGGCCGCGGTGATCGCTGTAGGTGCGCGGGCCGCCCCAGTACTGGATGAGGAAGAGCGTGAACCGCTCCTCGGCAGGGCCGAGGTCCTCCTCGGGGTACATCGGGCGCAGCAGCGGGTCCTCGGCGACACCCTCGTAGAAGCGCCGTACCAGGCGTCGGAAGGTCTGCTCGCCACCGACCTGCTCGTAGAAGGTCTGCTCCTGAAGTGTGCCCCTCGGAATCTCGTTCACCGTTCCATCGTCTCAGACCGGTCGGCCGAAGACCTGGGTCCTAGGTCCTTCCCCGGATCCGGCCCGGGACTCCGTCCGGAAGTAGCCGTCAGGCGCTCGCCTCCCGCCCGGGCACGCAGGAAAGTGGAGGTATGGGTGCGCAGCGGGACACTCCTGCGGTGCAGGACCCCTTCGCGGGCCCCGCCGCCGAGGTGCGGCGCGCGCTGGTGCGGCGGATCGCCGCGACCGGCGCGCTGGGGGATCCCGCCTGGCGGGCCGCCTTCGAGGAGGTGCCGCGGCATCTCTTCGTGCCGTACTACTACGTCTCCACCTTCGCCGGGTACGAGCGGCTCTGGTGCGGCGACCGCGATCCGGACCGGCGCGAGCGGTGGCTGAGGGGTGCGTACGCGGACGGGCCGCTCGCCACCCGCGTACGGGACGGGCGGCTCCTCTCCTCCAGCAGCCAGCCGTCGCTGATGGCCCGGATGCTGGACGCGCTGGAGGTACGGGACGGGCAACACGTCCTGGAGATCGGCGCCGGCACGGGCTACAACGCCGCCCTGCTGTCGCATCGGCTCGGCGACGCGCTCGTGACCACCGTCGAACTCGACCCGGAGATCATCCAGTCCGCGCGGGCCCATCTCGCAGCGGCGGGCTACCACCCCACCATGATCACCGGTGACGGTGCGCGCGGCTGCCCCGAGCGCGGCCCCTACGACCGGATCATCGCGACGTGTGCCCTGCCGTCCGTACCGCAGGGCTGGCTCGCACAGTGCCGTCCGGGCGCCCGGATCCTCGCCCCGCTCGCCACGGGGCTGGTCGCGTTGCGCGCGCAGGACGGCGGCCATGCGGAAGGGCGCTTTCTGCGCACCCCTGCGTATTTTGTCCCGCTTCGTGGTGGTGTGCCGGTGCGCTCGCCGGTCCCGCGCTCCGCAGGACTGCCGCGGCGGGCGGCCGACAGCGAGCTGTTCCACTTTCTGCTCGCCCTGACCGCTGGCAGCCTGGATCCGCACGAAGCGCTCTCGCTCTGGCAGCGCGAGCAGCGGCCGGAGCGGGAGCGCTTCGGTGTCACGGTCAGCGGCCGGCACCAGTGGGCCTGGCTGGACGACCCCGAAGGGCCGTACGCCTGGCCCCTGGCCGCTACTGGCCGCGACGAAGGGTGATCGTCGTCCAGGCGCCCACGTGCACCCGGTCGCCGTCCTTGAGCGGGACGGGGACAAAGGGCTGGATCGGCTCCTCGCCGCCGTTCACCGTGGTGCCGTTGGTGGAGTTCTGGTCGACCACCGCCCAGGTGCCGTCCGGCTGGTGGACGAGGACCGCGTGCTGGTGCGAGACGCCCGGGTCCTCCGGCGGGACGGAGAGGTCGATGTCCGGCTGCTCACCGGTGGAGTGCCGGCGACGCCCGATGGTGACCTGCGTGCCGGAGAGCGGAAGCTTCTGCTCCGGGGAGTACGCGGGCAGATTCAGCCCGGCGGCCTCGGGGCCGCTGCGCTGCATCATCGCCATGAAGTACTCACGGTCGGGCGCGATGACCGCCGTCCAGCCCGCGGGCGGCCGGTACTGCTGCTGCGGCGGCCCCTGGTGGTGCATGGAGGGCGGCGGCTGCGGCGGCTGCGCCTGCGAGGGCGGTGAGATCACCCAGTCG
The DNA here is from genome assembly GCF_053594115.1 of Streptomyces sp. NPDC001970. Lineage (NCBI taxonomy): Bacteria > Bacillati > Actinomycetota > Actinomycetes > Kitasatosporales > Streptomycetaceae > Streptomyces > Streptomyces sp. NPDC001970. The sequence goes on from NZ_JBSFDW010000030.1 coordinate 8,858, forward strand.
TCCCCGCCGCCCTGCTGCTGCGGCCCCGGCGCCGGAGCCGGGACGGCCTGCGGGAAACCGGGCTGCGAGGGCATCGGGGGCTGACCGGGCCGCTGGAACGCCTGAGGCGGCGCGGGCGGGCCGGACTGCTGGAAGGCCTGCGGCGGTGCCGGCGGGCCGGACTGCTGGAAGGCCTGCGGGGGCGGGGGAGGGCCCGGCTGCGGCGGCTGCGGCGCCGACGGGTCGCCGGTCAGCGGCTCGGCGGGACGGTTCATCTGCGAGGGCCGCGAGCTCTGGTACTCGAACGGGTCCGGCGGGCGCGGTTGCTGCTGCTGCGCCTGGAAGCCGGGCGGCAGGTTCAGCCCGGGCACCGGACCGCCGGGACCGCCGGGTCCACCCGGCCCCGGGCGGTTCTGCGGGGCCAGTGGCGTGTACGACGTCGCCGTGTTCGTGAGGAAGTTCCAGCGGCACTCCTCGCAGAACGGCGCCATCGCCTCGCGCGGCGTACGGCACTGCGGGCACAGCTCCGCCTGGGCCGTGGCGTCGGGACCCGGGTAGCCGTACCCGGGCGCGGGCGGCGGGGGAGGAGGCGGCGGCACCGCGCCCGCCGGAGCCCCCGCCCCGGCCATGCGATGGCCGCAGACCTCGCACCAGTCGTCGGAACCCGACTGGTGTCCGTTCGGGCAGGTCGGCATGTCGGTGCTTCCCCCTCTCGTTACGTCAGGCCCGCGCAAGGGCCGGACACCTACTGCTTCGCGTTCCGTTTCATGTCTACTTCTTGACGCGAACTGTCTTCGTGGAGCGCGTTTCGAGTGTCATCTCGTCCGCCTCCGCAACCTTCGCCTTCAGTCGCACAGTACCCGTCGCCACATCGACGACGTCCACCACCTTCGCCAGCAGCTTCGCAGTGTCCTCGTTCCCCGAGGCCGCCGCCAGCTGCACCGCACGCCCCAGTTTCGCCGTCGCGCCGTCCATGTCCCCCGACTTGCGGGCATCCAGGCCCTGCTGGATGACCTGTGCCAGTTCGGCCTGCCCGGTGTAGTGCGCGACCTGCGGGTTGATCGATGTCGACGCCGCCATGTCGTCCGTCCACACCGCCCGCACCAGCCCCTGGGAGAGGGTTTGCGGGGTGCCGCCCGCCGGGTCGGGGAGGATCAGCGAGACCCGGGCCGCGAGCATCTCCTGGCCGATGCTCGCCTGCGGCACCTGCACACACACGTGATAGTCACGGGACTCGTCGCCCCACGAGCCGGTGGGGTAGTCGCCGGCACGAGGGCCCGCCTCAGTGCGCCGGCCGGTCAGCTCCTCGACCCTCGGCGCCACCTGCTTCACGAACTTGATCTCCACACCGACGGGCGTCCACAGCCGCAGCGACACGTCCGCGACCTCCTTGCCCATCGCGTTCTCCATCATCTGCGTGAAGTCCGCGGACAGACCGGACGGGTCGGCGACGATGTCGGCGCTGCCGAGGAGCGCCGAGGCGATGCCGGTGACCTCCTTGACCTCCCAGTCCGTCCCCACGCCGCGGGCGTCACAGGTGAAGCGGCCCACGCAGGCGTCCAGGGCGGCCCGGAGGTCCTGCGGCGACTCGTGCTCGTTGCGGCCGTCGGTGAGCAGAATGCCGTGCCGGATGGTGACATCCTCCGACTGCAGCAGCCGGTCGGCGAGGCGCAGCCAGGTGCCGATCGCCGTGCCGCCTCCCGCGCTCAGCCTGCGCAGCGCCTCCTTGGCCTGCGCGCGCGTCGTGGCACTGGCGACCGCCAGACCGCCACCGCCCGGGTAGACCTCGTTGGCCACATGTGTGCCTGCGACCACGGCGAAGGCCGTGCCGTCGCGCAGGGTGTCGATGGCCGCGGCCGTGGCGTCGCGCGCGTTGCGCATCTTCGTCGGCGGGTAGTCCATCGAGCCCGAACAGTCGACCATGAGCACCACGGCGGCGCTCGGACCCCGACCCGGTATGGACGAAGGGGAGGCGGTCATCCCGGTGAGCGGGACACCGCCGCTCGTGCCGCCTCCCGTGGAGGTGACCGTGACGATCGCGTTCACCTCGCGACCGCCCTCCGGCAGGAACTCGTTCTGGTACACATCGACGGAGAACTGAGGCACGGTCGACTTGGAAAAGTTCGCCATCTGATCTGGCTCCTTGAGCTCCACGTAACAGACAGAAATGACAAAGGGATTGCCGGTCGGGCGAAGAGGACGAGGGCCTTGTTCAGGCCGATCCTGCCCCTTGCCCCGGGACGGCGAACGGGAGCACGGCCACTGTTACGTTGTCGTGGCCGCCGCCGTCCAGGGCGTGACCGACCAGCACCTGGGCAGCGGCCAGCGGGCGGCCCGCCGCGTCCGGCGGCAGGATCCGCGCCAGCTCCTCCGCGGCCTCCGCGTAGTTCCACAGGCCGTCCGTGCAGACGACGACCACACCGGGGCGGTCCGGTTTGAAGGCGGCCGTGTGCGGCTCCAGCTCGTACGCGTCCGCGCCGAGCCAGCCCGTGATGGCGTGGGCGCGCTCGTCCGCGTACGCCTCGGCCTCGCTCATCAGGCCCGTGGAGACCATCTGGGCCGCCCATGAGTCGTCCTCGGTGAGGCGGGCGGGCGGGCCGCTGCGGTCGTCGGGCACCCAGTACGCCCGGCTGTCGCCGACCCAGCCCACGACCAGCAGACCGGCCGCGACGACGGCGCCGACGACTGTGCACGCAGGTGCGTTCTGATGGCGGTGCGGATCGTGCTCCATCGCCGCGGCGGGCTCGGCCGCCAGCGAGTTGACCGCCTCGGCCGCCGCGACGATCGCCTCGTGCATCGCCTGCTGCGGATGGCCGCCACGGGGCAGCGACTCCAGCAGCGACTCGTTGGCCGCGGCTGCGGCCGCCGCGGAGGCGTCGTCCGGGCGGGTCGCCGACGACACGCCGTCGCAGACGATCGCGATGACGGCGGGCGAGCCGTCGGGCAGCGCGGTCGAGGAGACCGCGAACGAGTCCTCGTTGCGGTGGTGGCGCAGTCCGCGGTCGCTGACCGCGGCCACCGCGCCGAGCTCCTGCTCCATGTGGTCGCGCTCGCGGGGCTGGGCGTGCCCGCAGTGCTCGCAGTAACCGTCGGTGTCGACATGGCCGGCGCGGCAGGCGACGCACAGCTTCGTCCCGGCGGGGGGTGTCGCGTACGCCGGGGCCGGGGCGGCGGCGCGGGGGTCGGGCGCGGCGAGCTCGAAGTCGCCCGATGCGGACGCGGTGTCGGCGGCCGGGCCGACCGGGGGCGGTGTGGCGTCCGGGCGGTCGAAACGTACCGCCGTCGCGGGCAGCGGACGGCCGCCCGCGGGCGTGCCCGAGGCCGCGACCACGCCTGCGTCCGGTCCCGCGCCCGGAGGTTCGGCGGGCGGCTGCGGGCCCGGTGGGACGGCGCCGGAGCCGTCCAGGCCGCCGGCCGCCGGCCGATCCACCGGGGAGCCGATGGCGATCGTGGGCTGGTCCCGCGGCGGCTCGGGCACGGCCGACAGGTCGTACCCGCAGGCACCGCAGAACAGGTCGGTCGACTCCAGAGGCTCCTCGCAACTGGGGCACGCGGAGAGCTGGTGCATCCGGTCCATCACTCACACCCACGTCCGGGGGCGGAAACGGTTGGCCCGCTCCACCAGTTCGATGCGCTCCTCGCCGTGCTGCGCGAGCCGGGCGAGCACCCGGAACGAGCGTTCAAGTCCGAAGCGCAGTCCGCGCTCGTCCAGTTCGCTGCCGAGCAGGACTGTCGCGGTGGGCCGGGCCCCGGGACTACCGGAGAGTACCCAGTCCAGGGCCGTGCCCAGCACCTCTGTGGACAACCGTTCCCGGCGCACCGCGTCCAGGCCGAACCCGTGGAGCGCCGTGACCTGGTCGGCTGCGGCGGTCAGATCGTCGATCAGCGGATCGTGCGCGGCGCGTCTGCGCAGCCTCGCACGGACCGCGGCGACCCGTGCGGCCGTGTAGTGGATCGACGCCTCGGGCACGGACTCCAGCGTTCGTACGGCCCCGACGCGGTCGCCCGCGGCGAGGTGCACCCGGGCCAGGCCGAACGCGGCGCTCACATAGCTCGGGTCCGTCGTCCACACGAGCCGGTAGTACTCCGCGGCGTTGTCCAGCTGGCCCAGCACCTCGGCGCAGACGCCGAGCGCGAGCTTCGGCGCGGCCTCGCCGGGGAAGGCGTCGTAGATCGCGTCGAAGGACAGCGCGGCGGTCTCGTTGTCGCCGGTCGCGAGGGACGCGATGCCGCGGTACCAGACGACCCGCCAGTCGTCCGGGTGCCGGGACTCCAGATCGGCCAGCGACATCGTCGCGGAGCCGAGGTCGTCCATCTCGAGGCGGGCGCGCAGCTCCCGCAGTCGCAGCTCCACGGAGCTCGCGGGCGCGGCGTGCAGCGCGGCGATCAGCTCCGCGGGGGCGGAGGCCATCAGGCCGGCGAGGAATCCCGCGTTCGGGTCACCCGGGTCGACGCGTGGCACCGGGAGCGCCAGCGCGGTCGCCCGCGCATCGAGCCCGACGAGCTGCGGTTGCGCCGCGGCGGCGGTCTGCGGTGCCGGCACCTCGGTACGGGGCGACGGCACCACGGCCTGCGTCTGCGCGTACGCGAACGCGGGTGTCCCCTGTCCGGGGCCTCCGGCGACCGGGAGGTGGCCGGGTGAACCGGGCACCCCGGCGTTCCCGGCTCCGCCGGGCAGGGCGTGCGCGGCCCGGCCCCCGTTGCCGCCGCCGGCCACGCCGCCTCGGAGGAAGCCGCCCTTGCGGGCCGCCGCTCGTGCACCCAGCACCGACACCTCGCCGTCCAGCTCGGCGAACAACTTCGCGTCCGTCACCCGCAGTTCCGTGCCGAACAGTGTCGACAGCGACGGCCGGGGCCGCCCCGTCTGCAGCGCGACGACCTCCCGCAGCACGCCCGTCAGCTGGTCCGCCATCTCCTGCGCGGAGGCGAACCGGCGCGCCGGATCCGGGTCGGTCGCGCGCACGAGCAGCCGGTAGAAGGACTCGTAGGTCCGGAACACCTCGATGTTGTCGGGGTCGGGCAGGGAGTCCACGAACACGTTCGTGTAGCCCTGGAAGTCGAACGTCAGGACCGCCAGCGTGCGCGCGACCGTGTACAGGTCGGAGGCGACCGACGGGCCCACCTCCGCGACCTCCGGGGCCTGGTAGCCCACGGTGCCGTAGATCGCCGACTCGTCGTCGTCCATGCGGCGCACCGCGCCCATGTCGATGAGCTTGAGCTGGTCCTCGGTCTGGATGGCGTTGTCGACCTTGAAGTCGCAGTACAGCAGGTTGCGGCTGTGCAGATGGCCGAGCGCCTCCAGCGCCTCGATGCCGTAGGCACAGGCCTGTTCGACAGGCAGCGGGTCGCGCTTCCCGTCGGGGGCCCGGCGCTCGTTCGCGATCTCCTTGAGGGACTTGCCGCCGACGTACTCCATGACGATGTAGCCGTCGAGCGAGCCCGTCCGCTGGTCGAGGTGCTCGACGAAGTTGTAGATGCGGACGATGTTGGAGTGCTCGATCTCCGCGAGGAAGCGGCGCTCCGAGATCGCCGCGGCCATGGCGTCCTGGTCTCCGGTGTCCAGCAGGCCCTTGAGGACGACCCAGCGGTCGGAGACGGCACGGTCGATGGCGAGGTAGACCCAGCCGAGGCCGCCGTGCGCGAGGCAGCCGATCACCTCGTACTGCCCGTGCACGACGTCGCCCGCGCTCAGCTTCGGCACGAACGAGTAGGGGTGGCCGCACTTGGTGCAGAAGCCCTCCGTGCGGCCCGGGCGGTCGCCGCGCGCACGCCCGACCGGCGCGCCGCAGTCGCTGCGGCTGCAGAACCGCTTCCGCTCGGGGACCTCGGGGTTCTCCATCACCGCGGAACGGGGGTCGGGGCGCGGCACCTCCGGCACCGAGACCAGGCCCGCGCCCAGCCTGCCCCGCCCGGAAGCGGAGGAGGTGGAACCGGAGCTGCGCACCGACACCGAACGGCCGGTGCTGCGGCCCGACAGCGAACGCGACAGCCGGCCCGAGACCGACCGCCGCGATGTCGAGGAGCGTGACGACCGCGAGGACCGGGACGACGACCGGGCGGACGACCGCGAACCGCTCCTGGCCGAGCTGCTGTTGCTGCCGTGGGCGCCACCGCCCGTGATGCCGGTGGGCGGGGACGACAGAGAGCCGTTCACCGAGACGACCGGGGCGAGGCCGCAGGTGTCGCAGTACAGCTCGCCGCCGCCGACGTCCTCGTACGATCCCTCGCACCCGGGCCGCTGGCAGGCGGGCACGGCACCGGCACCGGCGGCACCGCTCGCACCGCCGCCCGCCCCCGAGGCCTGCGCGGTGCCGGGCGCGAGGCCGCAGGTGTCGCAGTACAGCTCGCCGCCGCCGACGTCCTCGTACGACCCCTCGCAGCCGGGGCGCACGCACTTGTTCATGTCACTCACGATTCCCCCTGTCGGCCAGTACGGTCCCTGGGCCCCGCCTGTCGCGGCACCAGGACATCCGCCGCCGCCCGCTGATAGCGCAGCACCGCCTGCTCCGCGGCGCGCAGATCGCAGGGCGCGCTCCACAGCATCCGGCGCGCCGCGTCGTAGCGCTCGATCAGCAGCGGATCCTCCGCCATTCCATGGCGGGCGACCTTCGCCTTGTACGCGTCGAGTCGCCCGCGCAGCTCCGCACGGACCGCGAGCGGAGCCGTCACCGCCGTCAACGACTCGCGGGCGCGCATCAGTTCGTCCTCGGCATCCCGCTCCAGCGACTCCAGCAGCGGCGAGAGCCGGTGCCACTGGGCGTGCCGCCGGTACTCGGCGGCCATGCCGAGCCGCTCCTGCAGGGCCGTCGGGGGCCCGCTGACCGCGGGGACCTCGGACGCGGCGATCTTCGCCAGCACCTCACCGCGCGCCACCCGCGCCTCCGCGAGGGTGCGGTCCGCGCGCGAGAGCAGGTCCCGCAGCCGGATCAGCCGGTCCTCGGAGTCCTGCCGCACCGCGAGGACCGCCTCGATCTCACGCCGTACGTCCTCCAGGGCGCGGGCCGCCCGGTCGTAGCGGTCGGTGTCGGGACGGCCGCCGCCCGGCGCCGAACTCACCGGTGCGGGCGCCCAGAACGCCAGCGGATCCGACACCACCTGCGCCCGCAGCGCGGACAGCTCGTGCGTGATCGACTCCAGGTCGTCGCCGGCCGGATGCTCGCCCGGCCGCACGCCCACGGAGTGTGCGAGGGAACGGGTGCGCTGCAGCTCGGCGGAGAGCAGATCTATCCGGGCGGGCAGCGCCGACCAGACCGCGTCGGCGGCCACGACCATGTCCAGCGAGCGCGCGTAGAGCTGGTTCATCCGGCTGACCAGGGCCTCCAGCGTGAACCGCTCGGACAGCTTGGCCGGTCCGGTGATCGACGGGGACGGGTGCGCCGCGGAGCTCGCGATCGTGACACTCGGGCCGCGCAGCCGGTCGGTCAGCTCGACCAGGTCGTCCTTGTTCGGCCAGCGGCGCCGCGCCCGCAGCTCACGCGCAGCGGTGAGCGCCGCGGCGTACGCGTCGAAGTACCCCCACAGCAGCGTGATCGCCTGCTCCGTGGAGGCCCAGCGGTCCTTGGTGACACCCGTCAGCTCGGCGCCCTCCAGGAGCCTGCGGCCCGCGTGGTCCTGCAGGGCGAGGAGCGAGGTCTCTATGGCCTCGTGCTCCTCCCCGAGCCGCGCCAGCGCACGGTCCACCTCGTCCCGGTCCATTACCGGCCCGGGGGGTCCCGCGACGCCCATCGATCACCTCTCCGCTCATGCTTCGGTCCACTGCCGCGCATCCCGTCCGGCCCGGCGTGGGCCGGCCTCGGACCGGGCAGGTCCTCGTGGTCCCGGTCTTCGTGGGCCGGGTCTCGGTTGTCCCGGTCTCAATTGTTCCGGTACTTCGGCGCCGGCGGGCCGGATATACCGGGCAGGTCCGCCTTCAGCCACTTCGCGTACGCCGTCATCCAGGGGCCCCTGCGGTAGTCGTCGAGGACCTTGTTGACCCGGCGGACGAGGTCGTCCTTGCCCAGTTTGGCGGCCACGCCGTAGTACTCGGTGGTGAAAGGCTTGCCGCCTTTCAGTTCGACGGCAGGGTCCTGCGCCGCCTGGCCGGCCGCGAGGGCGGCATCCGTCACGACCGCGTCGACCTCGCCGAGCTGCAGCCGGACCAGGCAGTCCAGCTGGTTGGAGACCGTGAGCCGGTCCTTGTCGCCCGGACCGCCGTCGTCCTTGTCCTTGAAGACCGCGCCGAACGACTCCTTCTCCAGCGCCTCGTAGGCCGTTGAGCCCTCGGCCGAGCAGACCTTGCGATCGGCCAGGGACTTGTCGTAGCCCGTGATGGGGGACTCCCGCGGGGCGAGCACCTGCTGCCCCGTCTGGAAGTACGCGGTGGAGAAGGCGACCTGCTTGATCCGGGCGCAGTTGATGGTCATCGTCCGGACGACCAGGTCGACCGTGCCGCTGTTCAGTGCGGCGATGCGCTGATTGGTGGGAATGGCACGGAAGATGACGTCGTCGGGGCTGCCGAGAATGTCCTTGGCGATGGCCCTGGCGAGATCGATGTCGAAGCCCTCCAGTTTGCCGTCCGCCGTGCGGTAGCCCCACCGGTAGCTGTTCTGGTCGACGCCGACGATCAGCTTGCCGCGCTGCTTGATCTCGGCGATCGCAGGCCCGTCCGCCGTGGACGGGGTCAGCGACCGCTCCGGCTCCGTGCACTCGTCCGCCTTCGCGGGCACCGCGGCGCCCGAGCCCGTGCCCGGCACGCCCGTCGACGCATCGGGCGACGTGGCGTGCGGACCGCCGTGCGAGAGCGGCAGCAGAGTCAGGGACGCGGTCAGCGCACAGGCAGCCGCCATCCCGGCGACGCCGCCCCAGCCGCGGAGCCTGTGCAGCCGGCCCGGCCGCCGTGACGGCCTCGCCGCGCCCGCGTCCGGGGTCACGTCCGGCATCTCGCCGGACACTCCGTCCCCCATCTCTCCCCCTCTCACCGGTACTCCGAAAGCCTGCGGCCGATGCCCAGGACCGCGCCCACCGCGCCGAGCACGGCCAGCACCGCCGCGCCGACCGGCAGTGCCGTCAGCGCGCCGCGGCCGTCCTCGGCGGACTCGGTGAACTCGGCCTGCTCGTGCTCGAGCGCCTGCTCCAGCGCGCTGTCCACGCGGTCGAACGACTGCCCCGTGGACTCCTTTTCGCCGATCACCTTCGCCAGAGCGCCCTCGTAGTCACCGGCCTTGTCGGTGTCGCTGGCAGACTTGTGGCGGGACTTCCACTCGGAGACCGCGGAGACGGCGGCGGCGACCGGGGTGCGGCCCTCGCCGTCGTCGGCGAGGGTCCGGGCGCGGCCGAGGGCGGCGCTGAGCCGGTCCATGCCCGACGTGTAGTCCGTCTCGTACTTGTCGCTCTTGCCGTCGGCCGTGAGGACGGCGCCTCGTGCGACCAGCGTCAGGTTCTCGTTGGCCCGGGCCTTCAGGCTGTTGATCCGGGCGTCGTTGAGGACTTTCAGCGACTCCTGGCCGTGCGCCCGGGCGTCGCCCAGCTCGGTCCTGGCCACCGTGTGCCCGACGGCCAGCCACAGCAGGACCACCGTCGACGCGGCGGTGGCCGCGAGCAGTCCGTGGTTGAACACCCGGTTCGTCCGGTGGTAGTTGCGGCGCTGCGCCCAGACCAGGACGCCCAGCGCGCCCACTCCGATGGCGAGCGACAGGAACGGCCAGAGCCGGGCGTCGCCGTGGTCCTGGTCCAGGCGGGCGGTCTCCGCCTCGTACAGCTTCTGGGCGGCGGGGAGCAGCTCGGTCGTCATCTGCTGGTTCGCGTACCGCAGATACGCGCCGCCGAGGGGGAGGCCCTGGCGGTTGTTGGCCCGGGCCCGCTCGATCAGACCCGTGTAGCGGGGGAGCTGCTCGTTGAGCGTGGCGATGAAGCGGCCCGACTCGGTCGAACCATCCGTGTTCGCCGCGGCCTTGACGAGCAGCAGCGACGCGTTGGCGATGTCCTTGCGGTAGCGCTCGCGGACCTCGGCGGGCTCCTGTGCGCCGGCCAGGAAACCGCTCGCCGCGGCCGTGTCGGCGTCGGCCAGTGAGCGGTAGATGCTCGCGGCGTCGGCGCTCAGCGGCTGGCTGCGGCTGACGACGGCGTCGGCGGCGGACGCCCGGTCGGCGATCTCGAAGGCGGTGACGGCGCCGAACGCCACGACGAGAGCGGCGAGCACGGCACCGATGATCCGCAGCCTGCCCGGCTCCGTCGTCGCCGCAGCGCGCAACTGCGCCGTCGTCTCGGCCCAGGCGCTGCGGCGTGCGAGCGTCCCGGGAGGCGGCGCCGACTGGTCCCCCGACGGCCGCGAGCCCTCGTACCCCGGCTGCGCCTGGACGGGCACGCCCGGCGGCGCCGGTGGCGCGGGCGCTCCCGCGCTCGGTGTGTATGTCACTCTGACCTCCCCCTCGGTCACTGACGGCGTCCCGCACCCCGCGAGGTCGGGGGACGACTGCCCGGCCAGAAGTATGGCCGCAGGGGCGGACATCCACACCCAGGATTGACTGGATCTTGAGCTATCTCGCCTGTCGCGTCAATGCTGCCAATGCGCCCCCTGCCCCGAACCCCCACCATGAATACGCCACATGGACCCGATCGGTTCCCGCCCCGGCCCTACGAACTCGCCTGCGGCGTCCCCGCGCGCCGGAGCCCTTGGCGGGGGGCTCCACCCCAGCCCTCTTTGCGGGGACTCCGCCCCCCGAACCCCGGCGTCTCGATCCCCCTACGCCCCGCGGACGTGGGGACGGCCGCTCCTTGGGAGCCCGTCCGGCGTTCGAGGACGGACACCCGGGCCGCCCGGACGGTACCGGACGGCCGCCCGGGGGCCGGGCCGTGGCGGAGCCCTCACGCGGCGGAGCCGCACGTCGACACAGCCGGGAAGGGGTGGAGAGGAGAGGAGAGCCCCACGCAGGCGGCCCCAGGCACCCCGCCCCCGCCCGACTCACCCCCGCCTACGCGTAATGCGCCCGCAGCCGCGCCCGGGTCGCCGCCGGGGCGGCGAGATGGTCGAGGCCCAGGAGGGCCGCGCCGAGGACGGGCGGGGACGTGACCACGGAGAGCGTCGCCTTCGGCGCGCGGGCGGCGAGCAGTTCGGCGATGCGCCCGTTGAGCCGGGGATGCCGCGCGGCCAGCACACTGCCGCCCAGCACCACCGGCGCCTCCTCGTCGAGCAGGCCGAGCCGGCCCAGTGCCACGGTCGACATCGCGACGACCTCGTCGGCGAGCCGGTCGACGATCGCCCCGGCCACCGGGTCCCCGGCCGCGCCGGTCGCGAAGAGCACCGGGGTCAGCTCGTGCTTGCGCCCGGCGGGGATGCGGCCCAGATGGAGCGCCTCGATGAGCGCGTACATCGACCCGAGACCGAAGTGCGCCGGAAGAGCCCGCGTCAGCTCCGTCGGCTCGCCGCGCCCGTCCTCGGCCCGCGCGGCGAACCACAGCGCCTCCTCCGCGAGTCCGGCCCCGCCGCCCCAGTCCCCGGAGATCTTGCCGATCGCCGGGAAGCGTGCGGTTCGGCCGTCGGGCAGCATGCCCACGCAGTTGATGCCCGCGCCGCACACGACGGCCACGCCCCGGGGTTCGTCGACGCCCGCGCGAAGGATGGCGAAGGTGTCGTTGCGCACCTCCACCGTGCGGCCCCAGCCACGCCCCCGCAGCGCGACCGTGAGCTCCTCCTCCTCGACCGGGAGGTCGGCGTTGGCGAGGCAGGCGGACACGTGCTCGATGCCGTCGATGGCGTCGCCCCGCGCCCTGGCCTGCTCCATGGCCTTGCCGACCGTCGAGGCCAGCGCGTCGAACGCCGCCTCGATCCCGACGTACGGCGGCTGGAAGCCGCCGCCCCGGCCGGAGGCGATCACCGACCCGTCGGCCCCGACGAAGGCCACGTCGGTCTTGCTGTTGCCCGCGTCGATGGCGAGGACTGAAGCGGTCACGCCCACGCGAGGTGCTCCCGGTTGTGCGCGATCAGCCGGTCCGTGAGCGTCTCGGCGTACTCGTACTGGCCGATCAGGGGGTGCGAGAGCAGCGCCTTGAAGACCCGGTCGCGGCCGCCGCGCAGCGCCGCCTCCAGGGCCAGCTCCTCGTACGCGGTGACGTTGGCGATCAACCCGCTGTACAGGGGGTCGAGTTCGGGTACCGGCAGCGGTGTGGCACCCTGCGCGCCCACGGCGGCCTGCACCTCGATCACGGCGTCGTCGGGGAGGAACGGCAGCGTCCCTTTGTTGTACGTGTTGACCACCTGGTACGGGCTGCCACCCCCGCCGAGCAGCGAGGCGGCCAGATCGACCGCCGCCTCCGAGTAGAAGGCCCCGCCCCGCTTGGCCAGCAGCGCGGGCTTCTCGTCGAGCGCCGGGTCCCCGTACATCTCCAGCAGCTGCTTCTCCATCGCCGCGACCTCGGCGGCCCGCGACGGCTTGGTCCGCAGTTCCTCCACGACCGCGTCGTGCGCGTAGAAGTAGCGCAGGTAGTACGAGGGGACGACGCCGAGGCGGTCGACGATCTGGCGGGGCAGCCGCAGGTCACCGGCGATGGTGTCGCCGTGCTCGGCGAGCAGCTTAGGCAGGACGTTCGCCCCCTCGGGGCCGCCGAGACGCACACCGGTCTCCCAGGTGAGGTGGTTGAGGCCCACATGGTCCAGATGCACATCGCCCGGCGTCACGCCCAGCAGCCCGGCGAACTTCCGCTGGAGGCCGATCGCCACGTTGCACAGACCCACGGCCTTGTGACCGGCCTGGAGCAGCGCCCGCGTCACGATGCCCACGGGGTTGGTGAAGTCGATGATCCATGCGTCCGGGTTGGTGCGCCGCACCCGTTCGGCGATGTCGAGCACCACCGGTACCGTGCGCAACGCCTTGGCGAGACCGCCTGCGCCGGTGGTCTCCTGGCCGATGCAGCCGCACTCCAGCGGCCAGGTCTCGTCCTGCTCCCGCGCGGCCTGCCCGCCGACGCGCAGCTGCAGCAGGACGGCGTCGGCGCCGGCCACCCCGGCGTCCAGGTCCTCGGTCGTCACGATGCGGCCGTCGTGTCCCTGCCTGGCGAAGATCCGCCGGGCCAGACCGCCGACCAGTTCCAGACGGTCGGCCGCGGGGTCGACGAGGACGAGTTCACTGATCGGGAGGGTGTCCCTCAACCGGGCGAAGCCGTCGATCAGTTCGGGTGTGTAGGTGGATCCGCCACCCACGACTGCGAGCCTCATGTGTGTTCTAGCCCTTCACTCCGGTCAGTGTGACGCCTTCGACGAACGCCTTCTGGGCGAAGAAGAAGACGGTGATCACGGGGGCCATGACCAGCACGGTCGCGGCCATGGTCAGATTCCAGTCCGTGTGGTGGGCGCCCTTGAACGACTCCAGGCCGTAACTCAGCGTCCACGCGGCCGGGTTCTCCGAGGCGTAGATCTGCGGACCGAAGTAGTCGTTCCAGCAGTAGAAGAAGTGGAACAGCGCGGACGCCGCGATCGCGGGCCTGGCCATCGGCAGCACGACCTTGATCATCGTACGGAACTCGCCGCAGCCGTCGATCTTCGCGGCCTCGGTGTACTCGCGGGGGATCGTCAGCAGGAACTGGCGCATCAGGAAGATCGTGAACGCGTTGCCGAACGCGAACGGGATGATCAGCGGCCAGAGCGTGCCGGCCAGGTCCAGCTGCTTCGCCCAGAACAGGTACATGGGAACGATGATCACCTGTGGCGGCAGCATCATCGCCGCGATCACCAGCATCATCATCGCGTTCCGCCCCCGGAAGCGGAACTTCGCGAGCGCGTACGCCACGGGGAGGCTGCTCGCCACGGCGAGCACGGTGCCGAGCCCCGCGTACAGCAGGGTGTTGCGCCACCACGTCAGAAAGCCGGGGGTGTTCCACACGGTGGCGAAGTTGCCCCACTCCCAGGTGTGCGGCCACAGATCGCGGGTGAGTGCCTGTCTGTCGCTCATCACCGCGGTCAGGAACACGAAGACGAACGGCAGCAGGAAGAACAGGGCGGCGGCGACGGCCAGTGAGTGGACCGCGATCCACTCCAGAGCGGCCCTGCGCCGCGCCGCCCGCCTGGCCGCCGCACTGCTCGTCAGGGCGGACGCCGTCGGCCCGGCCTTGAGCGGCGGTGAGAAAGTCGTCTGCGTCATCGTCGGTCAGTCCTCCGCCGCCATGAAGCCGCTGCGCCGGCGCATCAGGAACCCGGTGAAAATCATGGCGAGCACGAACAGCACGAGCGCGACGACACACGCCGCCCCGGTGTCGAAACGCTGGAAACCCAGGTTGTAGACCACCTGCGGAACCGTGAGTGTGGACTTGTCGGGGTAGCCGGGCTCGAACTGCTGCCCGGAGCCGCCGATCACGCCACTCGCCACTTTCGCCGCCACCAGCGGCTCCGTGTAGTACTGCATCGTGGCGATCACTCCGGTGATCACTGCGAACAGCACGATCGGCGAGATGTTGGGCAGCGTCACGTACCGGAAGCGCTGCCATGCACTCGCGCCGTCCAGCTCGGCGGCCTCGTACTGCTCCCTGGGGACGTCGAGCAGCGACGCCATGAAGATGACCATGAGGTCGCCGATGCCCCACAGCGCGAGCAGCGTGAGCGACGGCTTCGACCAGGTGGCGCTGTTGAACCAGTCGGGCTCGCCGAGTCCGAGCGTGCCCAGGATGGTGTTGGTGGGCCCCGTGCCCGGGTTGAGCAGGAAGACGAACGCCATCGTCGCCGCCACCGGCGGGGCCAGATACGGCAGGTAGAACAGGGTGCGGAAGATCCCCGCCCCGGTCCTGACCTTGGTGATCAGCAGCCCGATGCCGAGCCCGAAGGCGACCCGGCAGGTGACCATGACGAGCACCAGCCAGAGCGTGTTGCGCAGGGCGGGCCAGAAGAAGGGGTTGTCCTGGAAGACGTACGCCCAGTTCTTCAGCCCCACCCACCGGGGCGCGGTGAACCCGTCGTACTCCATGAAGGAGAAGTAGACGGTCGAGATCAGCGGGTACGCGAAGAACACGCCGAACCCGACCAGCCAGGGCGAGAGGAAGCCGAGGGTCCGAAGCGCACCACGCGTGCGCTTCGCCCTCAGCCCCGGTGACACAGGCACAGGAGCGGTGGTCATCTCAGCCGGCCTGCTCGTTGTCCTTGTCGACCTGCTTGTCGTTCTTCTTCAGCAGCGCGCCCAGGTCCTTCTCCGCGCCCTTCTCGTAGGCGAGGCCGTTGTCCTGGAGCGTCAGCAGGAACGCGCCGCCGTTGACGGACGAGGGGGCGTGCGAGCTCTTGGGGTGCTGGGCGATCTCCACGAACGTGCGGTACAGCGGGTCGCTGTTCAGCTTCGGCGAGTTCAGCGCCTCGACGGTCGACGGCACGTTGTGGATGGCGTTGGCGAAGGAGACGACCGCGTCCGTGTCGGTGGAGAGGTACTTCACCAGTTCCCAGGCGGCGTTCTTCTTCGGGCTGTTGCTCGCGATGCCGAGGATCGTGCCCGACAGATAGCCCTTGCCGTAGTCGGCGACCTGGTCGTCCGGCACCGGGAACGGCGCCGCGCCGATCTCGAAGGGCAGCTTGGCGTCCGAGGCCATCTTGCCGCGCCACTCGCCGTCCAGCTGCATGACGACCTGGCCCGTGTGGAACGGGTGCTTGGGGCCCCACTCGTCACCGAACGAGGTGCGGAACTTGTTGAGCTTCTGGAATCCGCCGAGGTCGTCCACCAGCTTCTTCTGCCAGGTGAACATCGACGTGACGGCCGGGTCCTGCGCGGTGTCGGACTTTCCGCTCCCGTCGAGGTACGTCACGCCGAAATTGCCGCCGTAGTGCTCGACCGTGGTCTCGTAGCCCCCGTAGAGCGGCATGAAGCCGAGCTGCTCGAAGCCGTCATCCTTGGTCCTGGTCAGCTTCTTCACCACGGTGTCGAACTCGGACAGCGTCTTCGGGGGCGCCGTGATCCCCGCCTTCTCGAAGGCGTCCTTGTTGTAGTAGAGGCCGTACGCGTCCCCGAGCAGCGGCACCGTGCACCGGGTGCCGTCGTGCTGGGTGTACTTGGCCATCTGGGGCAGGAAGGTCTTCTCCGGGTCGATCTTCGACTTCTCCAGGAACGGCTTCAGATCGGTGAGCGCCTTGGAGGAGCAGAACCGCCCCACGTTGTCCGTGGTGAAGGACGACACCACGTCCGGCGCGTTCGAACCGCCGGCTCGCAGCGATTGCTGGATTTTGGCGTCGGTGATGCCCTTTACGACCTTCACGCTGATGTTGGGGTGCTTGTCCTCGAACGACTTGATGTTGGACTCGATCGCCGCGACCTCGCCCGGCGCGGACCAGCCGTGCCAGAACGTGAGCGTGGTCCTGGCGTTCGGGTCGTCCGTGGCGGCGCCCTCGTTCGACCCCGTGCAGGCCGATGCGAGAAGAGATATCGCGGCCGTCGCCGCGAGCGCGACAGCCGTGGTCCGACGGTTTCTGGGCATGGCGGTGTCTCCCTGTGACAGGACGGGCCGGGGGAAGGGGGCGGGTCAAAGGAGCGTGGAAGGTCCGGAGATTCGTTTCAGCGTGACGTGTCGAAGACTTCGTCGCGGGTGGTCGCCAACGCGCTCTCCAAAGCGCCGCGCAGCACCGGGTGCTTGCGTACGGAGCCCAGGACCAGCCGGGGCCGGGCCGCAGCCAGTTCGGTGAGTTCGGCCTGAACGCGATCGCGCAGCGGCTCCCCTCCGGCGGCGATCACCTCGCCGGACAGGACGACGAGCTCCGGGTCGAGCACGGCGACCATGGACGCGAGCCCGGTCGCGAGCCCGGTCGCGTAGGCTTCCAGCAGCTGCCGGTACGGCCCCGCATCGGCCTCGGCGGCCCGGGCGACCAGCGTGGTGGCGACCTCGGCGTGCGGGCCGTCGCCCAGGACCTCCACGCCGAGCTCACGGGCCAGCCGCGGCAGCGCCTGCGCACCGGCCAATTCCTGGAAGCCGCCGCTGTTCGCCTTGGTCACATGACGGACGAGCGGCGTGCCCGGCACCGGCAGGAAGCCGACCTCTCCCGCACCGCCCGTGAAACCGCGATGCAGCCTGCCGCCGATGACGACGGCGGCGCCGAGGCCCTCCTCGTTCCACAGCAGTACGAAGTTCTCGTGGCCGTGGGCGGCGCCGAGACACTGCTCGGCGACGGCGACGAGGTTGACGTCGTTTTCGTACTCGACCGGCATCGGCAGGACCGCGGCCAGCTCGTCCAAGAGAGTGGGGGAGTGCCAGCCGGGCAGGTGCGATGCGTAACGCAGCCGCCCGGTGGACGGGTCGAAGGCGCCGGGTGTGCCGACGACCGTGCGATGGACATCGGCGCGGGTGACGCCGGCGGCCTTGATCGCGCCGTCGAGCGACTCGGTGACCTGGCGTACGACGCTGTCGGCCCGCCGCCCCGGGGTGGGGAGCTCGAACTCTCCGACGGTCTCGCCGGTGATGTCGGCGACGGCGGCGCGAATGCGCTGCGGGGTGACGTCGAGCCCGGCGGCGTAGGCGGCGCGGGCGTTGACGGCGTACAGCTGGGCGCTGGGGCCGGGTCGTCCCTCGGTGGTGCCGGTGGCGACGACGAGTCCCACGGCCTCCAGCCGGGCGAGAAGCTGGGAGGCGGTGGGCTTGGACAGACCGGTGAGTTTGCCGATCCGGGTCCGGGACAGCGGTCCGTGCTCGAGCAGGAGATCGAGTGCGGCACGGTCGTTCATGGCTCGCAGTACGCGCGGGGTACCGGGCGTGGTTCCGGCCACGGGGTTGCACCTGCCCTTCGAACCTGCACTGTTAGGAAAGTTTCCTATCGGCTCGAACGTAGGCATCGGCCGTTTCGGCGTCAAGGGTGCGATCGGGTCTCGCGGGTGGCGTTATGCAGTTGTGTCCTGCGTCACAAGGTTTGAGGGCGGTTGACTTGTCATGTCTGCTGCAGGCACGATCTCGCAGCAGTCCGAGAAATTCATTTGGGGGAAGTCAATGCGCATTGCACGTAAGGGCGCCGTAATCCTCGGGGCCGTCCTCCTCGCGATGACCACCGCGACGCAGGCTCAGGCGGCGACGTATCCCTACTACAAGGATTCCGTGGACAACGGACCCTGTGGTGCGGGCCGTCACATCGGAATTCCCCAGGGGCCGTCCGGTCACGAGTACATGAAGTACTACGCCGTCTACGACTTCGATCCGGATTGGGCCATTTCCGCGTGCCGTGTCTGGATCGACCAGTGGAAACTCTCCGAATCCACCTGGGTGAGCAAGGAAGGGCGGAGCATCTACGGGACGACCAGCGGTCAGTATGCCCAGAGCAACTGGGTGTACGACGGCCCGGGCTACAAGGACCGTGTCTGCATCACCAGGGATGTTCAGGGGCCCGGGGGCGTGTCGACCAAATGCACGTCGTGGTACTAGAGGGGGGTAGGGCATCCCCTGACCTCATGTGAAAGGGGCGCCGGTCACGGCGCCCCTTTTGCTGTTGCAGGATTGTGTACCTGCTATTCGGATTGTGAGTGCGTGCCGACGTTACGCACTCACCGCTCCGGACTACTTCGACATGTTCGTCGGGGGAGTTATCGGGGACGCCGCCACCGACTGCGGCGAGGTGTTCGAGGCGTAGGCCGACGGGGCCGCCATGCCCGCCGTCGGGTCCTTGGCCGGCTGCTCGCCGTCGGCCTGGAGCGGCAGGCCACCGACGATCCGGATGCCCTCCTCGTCGAAGGCGCGCTTGATCCGCCAGCGCAGCTCGCGCTCCACGCCGAGCGCCTTGCCCGGCATCGTCTTCGCGGAGACCGAGACGGTCATCTGGTCCAACAGCAGCTCGGTCAGGCCCAGCACCTCGACCGGGCCCCACAGGTGCTCGTTCCAGGGCTCGTCCTTGGTCATCGTCGCGGCGGCCTCCTCGATGACCGTACGGACGCGGTCCAGATCCTCGGTCGGACGCACGTTCACATCCACCGAAGCGGTCGCCCAGCCCTGGCTCAGGTTGCCGACCCGCTTGACCTCGCCGTTGCGGACGTACCAGATCTCGCCGTTGTCACCGCGCAGCTTCGTCACCCGCAGACCGACCTCGACCACCTCGCCCGAGGCCACGCCGACGTCGATCGAGTCGCCGACGCCGTACTGGTCCTCAAGGATCATGAACACCCCGGACAGGAAGTCCGTGACCAGGTTCCGGGCGCCGAAACCGAGTGCCACGCCCGCCACGCCGGCCGAGGCGAGCAGCGGCGCGAGCTCGATGTTCAGCGCGCCGAGGACCATCAGGCCCGCCGTGCCGAGGATCACGAACGAGGAGACCGACCGCAGCACCGAACCGATCGCCTCGGACCGCTGACGGCGCCGCTCGGCGTTCACCAGAAGACCGCCGAGGGCCGTGCCCTCGACTGCCTGGGCGCTGCGGTTCATGCGCTCTATCAGCTTCGTGAGCGCACGCCGTACGGCGATCCGCAGCAGCACCGCGATCACCACGATGAGGAGGATGCGCAGGCCGACGCTCAGCCAGGTGGACCAGTTCTCCTCGACCCAGCCTGCGGCGTTGGTGGCCTTCTCCGTGGCCTTGTCGAGGGTGACGGGCGGGTCGGACGGACCGGCGGCCAGGAACACGGCGGATACCTCCAGGGCGTGCGTGGGCGGTCCCACCACACTAACGGGGCACACCTCCCGTCCCGGCCGCTCTGTCCGAGGGAGAGACGGCCCTCACCGGGGCATTCTCCGGATGGACGGACGTGGGCGTGTGGTCGACCGCACACAAAATCCCTCCGGCCCGTTACGGGGACGTAGTGGCGCCACGACCAGGCAGGAGGAGAGACTGGGAGCAGATCGTCCCGGCGCGAGCCACGCGTCGCCGGCGTACAAGGAGGCATCCGTGCCGCATGTCCTGGTCCTCAACGCGTCGTACGAGCCGCTCGGCGTCGTACCGCTCCACCGCGCGCTCGTCCTCGTCCTCGAGAACAAGGCCATCTGTCTCGAGGAGTCCGGCGCCTTCATGCACAGTGCGACCCGAGTGATCCCCGCGCCCAGCGTGGTGAGACTCAAGCGCTTCGTGCGGGTCCCCTACCGGGGGCCCGTTCCTCTGACCCGACGCGCGCTGTTCGCGCGTGACGGTGGCCGCTGCATGTACTGCGGTGGCGTCGCAACCAGCGTCGACCACGTCATTCCGCGCAGTCGCGGTGGTCAGCACGCCTGGGACAACGTGGTGGCGGCCTGCCGCCGCTGCAACCACGTCAAGGCCGACCGGCACCTGCGCGAGCTGGGCTGGCGGCTGCGGCATCAACCCGCTCCGCCGAGCGGCCTGGCCTGGCGCATCATCGGGACCGGGCATAGGGACCCGCGCTGGCTGCCGTACTTGCAGCCGTACGGCGCGGACGACGCGATGGCCCGGATCGACGGCATCTCAGCCTGATGATCCGGGCTTTTGTACGGCCCGGGCCCGCCGTGCGACCACCGCCGCCGGGGCCCGGGCCTGCGTGCCCGGGTGCCCGGGTGCGCGTGTGGGCCCCCCGGCCCCGCGGCCACCGACGTCCCGGCCCGGGGTCCGTGCCCGTGTGCGACCGGGTGGGTGGTTGTGCCCACCCACCCCCATAGCCCTTCGGGCATGGGAGGTACCCCCAAGGCCGGGTAGTTAGCGCTTGGGCCGAGGGCGCAAGGCAGCGGTCCTCGTCGGGGCGGCTGCCGCGTAGCGGCCCGTTCGGATTCTTCTGATCAGTCCTCTTTCGGTCCAGCGAGCAAGTTGTCGATAGGTGGTGACGAGGGTGACGTCACCAAGGAGCTCGGCGATCTCTCTGGCCTGCCACTGCCGCTCGGGCTCTGCCCGCAGCACGGCGAGGACGCGTGTCATGCGGTGGCCGGCCTGGCCGGCGCCGACGTACTCCCGGATCATTGTGGTCGGCAGCGCGGTCGGAGAGGGCGGAGGTTGTAGGAGGGTAATCGTCACGGAGGTCACGGTCCGGCTCCCGTCGGGGCGGCCGTCCATCTTCCTTTCCGCATAGCGCGAGATGGGCGACTTCACCTTCCTGGTACTGACGCGAGGCCGACGCTCCGGCGACAGCGCCGACAGAACTCGCCGTCCGATCGCCCCGATCCCCTGCTCGACGATTCCTTCCGCACGTACCAGCAGATCACGGGCTGTTTGGAGAGCAATCGTGAAGCCACAGCGGTCGGGGTCGGTCCCCGGCCGGGACTCCGCCGCCTCGACCATGGCCCGACGCAACAGCTGGTAGAGGGTCAGCAGGGACCACATCTCCTGCTCGACACCGACCGGGTCGCACGAACGCAGGACTCGCCCCCGCAGGACGGTGTGACGCAGGGCGTAGTAGGCGCTCTCGTGCTCCGAGCGTTCGTGATAGAGGCGCACGAGACGGTCGGCGGGGTAGCGCTGGGCATCCAGCAGTGTGGTCACCAGCCGGTAGGAGCCGTCGAAGCCGCTGCCGTCCGTGCAGGCGACACGCACCTGGGCCTCGATAATGCGCACGGCGACACCGCCGATGACCGAGAGATACGAGGAGTCCGCGAGAGATTCCAGGACCGGCGGGCGGCGGCGCTGGCTGATGCGGCCGACGACGCGTGCGCCGGTGGCGTGCACGGCGGCGAGGAAGTCGTTGCCGTCGAAGCCCCGGTCCCACAGCACCAGCATCTCGGGGCTCAGGTGATGCAATAGTCGGGTGGCGTAGGAGGTTTCGCCTTCACGAGTGGGGCCGAACACTGCACCGATCACCGCGCGCGTCCCGGTCTCGACCAGCGTCATCAACTCGATCTGGGGATAGCCGCCGTGCGGGCACCGCCCCAGCCAACCCCGGTTGCGTTCGCTGTCGGGCGTCTTGATCGAGCTGCAGCCGTCGAAGGAGACCGTGCGGTAAGGACCGAAGCGCACTCCCGGCGTCCGTGGTTGAGCCAGCGCCCCAGCCACTACCTCGAAGAGGGCTTTCATCGGGGCGCAGCCCACTCGGCGGCGCAGATCGCGCAGACCCTTCGCACTGGGGGCAGGCAGGACGCCGCCGGTCCCGGAGGTCAACTTGTCCCACACCAGCCGGTATCCGACCTCCGGAAACAGGCACATCGCCACCAGGAAGTACACCCCGACCCGGGACGGCAGGTCCCGCAGCCGATGCTGGACCGCACGGGTCTCCTCCAGAACGGCATCCACCAATTCGAAGGGCAGAAATGGGGTCAAACCACCCAGATGCCCGGCAGCGAACCTCCCGGCGGCCACGGCAACCGTACGGGTGATGGCCGTCACCGGGACGGGCAGGACATGATGAGACGGCAACGGAGCTCCTCGGGTACAAGCTGTCTTGGTCGACTGCCTGTACCAACGAGCTCCGTTGCTCTACGCCGGGCCCACCTTCAACGGGTTTGCATGACCTGTGGAAACGTTAACTACCCGGCCTTGGAGGTACCCCCGCCCCCTGGGACTTCGTCCTGGCGGACTCTGGTGTCACCCCTCCAGGATTTCGTCAAAGCGGACTCTGGGGGCACCTCCCAGGCGAAGCTCGGGGGGAGGAACGGCTGCCCACGAGCCACCAGCAGGACGGCAGCGCGAAGAACCCCTGACGGGCCACCCGCCCACCGTGCTCAGCCAACCGGGCCGGCCCCCGAGGGGGGACGCGTAGGGGTCGTGTTCCGGACGTGAGGGCGCCCGCAGTCCGCGCGGAGCGCGGCGAGGACCGACAGCCGGGACACGAGCCCCGGAGCGGACCCCGACGGCAACCGCACGGCACCGGGTGACCCCGTGACACCCAGAGCCCGTTGGGGGCACCTCCCAGGCGAAGCTCTGGGGGAGTTCGAGGACGGACACACCGGGCGCCGGCGCGGCACCGGGTCACCCCGCACCCCGCCCGGCCGCCGCGGCGCCGGGCAGCCGCGGGGGTCCGAGGGCGTCAGCCCCCGGTTATCGCATATGCCTCCACCGACCACAACGAGTACCCGTACTGCGTCGCGCGCGCATCCCCCTGCACCCGGACGAACCGCGTGCCGGGCGCGTCCATCCGCACCGTCTCGCGGTCGCCCCGCCCGTCCCGGACCGTCGCCGCCGTCCGCCACACGCGCCCGTCCGCGGACACCTGGATGCGGTACCTCGCGGCGTGCGCGTCCTGCCAGTGCAGGACGACCTGCCCGACCCGCGCCGGAGCCGCGAGCTCCGCCTGCCACCAGGCGCCGTCCTCCGCCGGCGAGGACCACCGCGTACCGGGGTCGCCGTCCGTCGCCGCGGACGCGGGGAAGTCGGGGGTCTCGTCCCCGGACGAGGACGCGGACCCGGTCCGGAGCAGATCCGGCCCGCCCGTCTTCGGGTACGCCCGTACCGTCAGGGTGCGCTCCTCGCCGCCGAAGGTGAACGGCACCTGGTACTCGCCCGCCGGCGTCCCCGGCGGCACGGTGACCTCGACCGGCACGGCCGTGCGCGTACCCCGTGGCACCCGCACCTCCTTCGGCACCGCCACCGTGATGCCCTTGGGCGCCTTCGCGGTGAGCGCGCCCCGCACCTCGTCGGGCCGCTGCGCCGCGACGTACGCCTCGGTCCGCTGCGGGCCGCCGCCGATCGGCGCGTCCAGCTCGCCCCGTACGAGTGCCAGCCGGGCCTGCGGCTCGTCCGCGAACCACGGAACGAGTCCCCGCACCGGCGGCGCCGCCGCGCCCGACCACACGATCCGGACCGCGTCCGCCTGCAGCCCGGCCGTGCGGGCCTGGGTCCAGCCGGACGCGGCGAGCGGGCCGACGTGCCGCCACCCCTCGCCCGGCACATGCGCCTCCAGCGCCCCGGCGGAGCCGTCCGCGCCCGGCTCGGTCATCGCGGTGACCGCCTCGACGGGCCGGGCCCGGTCCAGATGCACCGTGTACACGGAGGCGGTACGGCTCACCGACCCGGCCTTGCGGTCCGCGCCCGTCCATGCCGCGGACTCCTTCGCCGCCCGGTCGAGGAACGGGTCGAGCACGCCCTTGCCGACCGTGACCTGCTGCCCGCCGATCGCCGCGCGCAGCGGCGCCATGGCCAGCGAGGCCCGCCACGCCGCCTCGCCGTCACCACGGGCCTGCGCCTGCAGCATGTCGACGGCGAGCTCGCCGGCCTCTCCGTACCGCGCCAACTGGTCCAGCCACGGCCCCACTTCGGCGTCCAGGCCGGCGAGCCGCCGCGGCGCCTCGCGCATCACCGTGAACGCCGCCCGCAGCCGCCGCGCGGCCTCGTCACGCGCGGGCGCTTCGGCCGTGGTCCGGGACCGCCAGAACCCGGCCAGCAGCGGTCGCAGATACGCGGACTCGTGCGGGCTGAGGATCGACGAGGCGTGGTTCCCGGCGAGCGCGCCGAGCGCCTCCCGGGTCTTCGCGGCGTCGTCCGCGTCGCCGCCCGTGACACCCCCCGAGTCGCCGCCCGCGACGCCCTCCGAGTCCGCGCCCGCGACACCGCCCGCGAGGTCCGCTATCGCCGCCTCCCAGGACTCCTGCGGTCGGTACCCCTTCGGGTTCCAGGCGTAGTCGGCGGCGGTGAAGAGGGGGATGCGCGACGCCGTCGCCTGCTCCATCGCGTTGGCGAGCAGCGCCGCCGAGCCGGTCGCGACGGCCGGCTCACGGCCCGTGTAGGGGCCGAGGAAGATACGGTCCTGGGCGTAGTCGTTGACCGGGTAGTTGTCCATGGTGACCAGCGGGTGCCAGAAGACCGCGCGCGCCCCGGCCAGTTCCCGCCCGGTGATCGTGCGCGGTACGACGCCCACACCGGTCCAGGCGACCTGGACCCGCGCGTCGAGCCGCGCGGCGAGCTCCTGCCGGTACTCGGTGGCGCCGTCCTGGTAGTACTCCGTCGGCATGAGCGTGAGCGGGGCGGCGCCGGGGTGGCGCTCGGCGAGATGCACGGCCAGCTCCCCGGCGAGCCGCGCCTGAGCGGCCGCGGCGGCCTCCGGGCCCGAGCCGAAGGTGTCCGCGTCCCGGTCGCAGTGCCACTCGCTGTAGCTGACGTCCTGGAACTGCAGCTGGAAGGCGCGCACCCCGAGCGCCCACATCGCGTCGACCTTGCGCTTGAGCGCCTTGATGTCGTCGTCGGACGCCAGACACATGGACTGCGCGGGCGCGACGGCCCAGGCGAGCGTCACATGGTTGCGGCGGGCCCGGTCGGCCAGCTCACGGAACTCGGCGCGCTGGTCGGCGGGGTACGGCTCACGCCAGCGGGCCTGCCGGAACGGGTCGTCGCCGGGAGCGTAGAGATAGCGGTTCTGCTTGGTGCGGCCCATGAAGTCGATCTGCGCCAGCCGCTGTTCCCGGCTCCACGGCTGTCCGTAGAAGCCTTCCGTCATGCCGCGCACGGCCGTGCCGGGCCAGTCGCGCACGACGGCCCCGGCGACCGCGCCGTTCCTGGTCAGCTGCCGGAGCGTCTGCACGCCGTGGAAGAGCCCGTCGTCGCCGACGCCGTCCAGGGCGACGGTGTCCCGGCCCGCGACGCGGCCCACGGCGGCGCGGTAGCCGCCCGCGGGCAGATCGGCGCGCTCGGGCGCGCGCAGGGCGCGCAGGGCGTCCTGTGCGGCGGTGCCGCCGAGAAGGACCAGCGGTCCGCGGCCGGGAAGCGTGGTGTGGACCGTCCGCACCCCGGCGGCGCGCAGCACGGCGCGGGCCGCTTCGGCGGCGTACGGGTCGCTGTCGGGGTCCACGAGGAGAGTCACCTCCTCGCCGAGCGGCACGGCGGGCCCGGCGGCCCTGAGCGTCTGCGGCCGCGGCCAGACGGGCGGCAGGGCCGCGACGCCCTCGCGGTCCGGCACGGTGGTGGCGGTGGGCGCGGCGGGTTCGCCGGGCGCGGCGACGGCGCCGGGAGCGGTTCCGAGAAGCCCGCCGATGACGGCGACGGCGACGGCGGTCGCCGTCTGCTTGCTGCGTCCGAACCGCACGTACGGCTCCCCTCGCTCGCCCGCTGCCCCGTCGAAACGCACCGAGCCCACCACCCGTGTGGTGAACGTGTCAATGCGAGCGCCTGTTGTGTCCCCTTTGCCTATCGGCGCGCGAAGGCCGCTCAACTCCCGTACGTGGAGCAGAATGTGACACGGAACACGTTGACGAGAGGCGTACGTCTGCGGCCGTGCCTGCTGGGTAGGGCTGCTATGTCCTGTTGCCCACCCTTAGGAGGCCACCTGTGGCCGCTTCCGCGCAGCTTCTGCTCTCCGCCCTGTCCAAACAGGTGCCGGGCCCCGATCTGGTGCCGGGCCCGCTGACCAGCGAGCCGCCCCTCGCCGACGCCGCACCCCTGACCAGCGAGCCGCCGCTCGCCGACGCCGCCCCCCTCACCAGCGAACCCACCGCCCCCGGCACGGCCGGCGGCACGGAGTCCCCAGGAGTCTGAATGGGCCTGGCCCGCCTGGCCGCGCTGCACGGTGTCGCCACCACCCACTCGCCGTCGGCGGGCGTCACCCTTCCTGTTCCCGACACCACCGTCGTCTCGGTCCTCGCCGCGCTGGACGTGGACGCATCGACCCCGGAGGCGGTCCGGTCGGCCCTCACCGCTGCCGAGAGCGCCGCCGAGGACCGGCTGCTCCCCGCGACGGTGGTGCTCTGGCTCCCGGCGCCGAAGCCGCCCGTGGCCCTCCCGCACGGCACGCGGGTGCGGGTGCGTCTGGAGGGCGGCGGCACCCGGGAGTGGCGCGAGCCGGCGTCGCAGCGCTCCGGTGCCGCCAAGACCTCCGGCACCGTGTCGCTTCCGGCCGCGCCCGCCGGATGGGCCCAACTGCCCTTCGGAGTCCACCGGTTGGACGTGCGCACGGCCGACGAGCGGAAGGCGCGCGCCACGCTCGTCGTCGCGCCCGAGGCCGTGGCCCGGCCCGAGGGCCGGGTGCACGGGTTCCTGGTCCAGCTCTACTCGCTGCTGTCCGGGCGTTCGTGGGGCATGGGGGACCTCGGGGACCTCGCCGAGCTGGCCGCCTGGGCCGGCAGGGCGCTCGGGGCCGGCTTCGTCCAGGTGAACCCGCTGCACGCGGCGGTGCCGGGCGCGCCGACCGATCCGTCCCCGTACCGGCCGAGCTCGCGCCGCTTCCCCGATCCCGTCCATCTGCGGATCGAGGACATCCCCGAGTACGCGTACGTCACCGGCCAGGACCGTGTCCGGCTCGACGCGCTCGTGGAGAAGGCCGCCGGACTGCGGACCTCCGTCCTCGACAAGGGCGCGCTCATCGACCGTGACGCCGTGTGGGAGCTCAAGCTCCAGGCACTCGAGCTCGTGCAGCGCGTCGCGCCCGGGCCCGGTCGGCGCGCCGAGTACTGCGATTTCCTCGCCGCGCAGGGCCAGGCGCTCGACGACCACGCGACCTGGTGCGCCCTCGCCGAGGTGTACGGCTCCGACTGGCACGCGTGGCCCGCCGCGCTGCGCGACCCGCGCTCCGCGGAGACCTCGCGGGCCCGGGGCGAGCTGATGGACCGGGTCGACTTCCACTGCCGGCTCGCCTGGCTGACCGACGAGCAGCTGGCCGCCGCATCGAGCGCCGCCCGCGCCGCCGGAATGGGGGTCGGCATCGTCCACGACCTCGCCGTCGGGGTGCACCCGGGCGGCGCGGACGCCTGGGCGCAGCAGGACGCCTTCGCCGCGGGCATGTCGGTCGGCGCGCCACCGGACGCCTTCAACGCGCGAGGCCAGGACTGGGGCCTGCCCCCGTGGCGCCCGGACGTCCTCGCCGCCTCGGGCTACGCCCCGTACCGCGGGCTGCTCCGCGGTCTCCTCCGCCACGCCGGCGCGCTGCGCCTCGACCATGTCATGGGGCTGTTCCGCCTCTGGTGGGTGCCGAGCGGCGCCGAGCCGACCGAGGGCACGTACGTCCGGTACGACGCGGAGGCCATGCTCGCCGTACTCGTCCTGGAGGCCCACCGCGCGGGCGCCGTCGTCATAGGAGAGGACCTCGGCACCGTCGAGCCCGGCGTGCGCGAGGCCCTCTCGCGCCGCGGGGTGCTCGGCACGTCCGTGCTGTGGTTCGAGCGCGACTGGGCCGGCACGGGCCGCCCGCTGCCCCCGGAGAGCTGGCGCGATGGTTGTGTGGCGACCGCGACCACGCATGATCTGCCGTCCACCGCGGCCCGCCTCACCGGCGAGCACGTCGCGCTGCGCCACCGGCTCGGCCTGCTCACGCGGTCGCTGGAGCTGGAGCGTACGGAGGACTCCGCGGAGGTCGCCGAGTGGCTCGCGTATCTGACCAGGCTCGGGCTGCTGCCGGAGGGCACGGGTGCGGAGGAGGGCGGGATCCGGGCGGTCTACCGCTTCCTGCTGCGCACCCCGGCCCGCATGGTCGGCGTCTGGCTGCCGGACGCGGTGGGGGACCGGCGCCCGCAGAACCTTCCGGGCACGTGGGACCAGTACCCGAACTGGCGCCTGCCCGTCGCCGACTCCGAGGGCCGCCCCCTCACCCTCGAGGACCTGGCGGCGTCCCCGCGGCTGCACGCGCTCATGGAGGTGTTCCGGGCGCGGGGGGCGCGGGGGTAGGCGGCGGTACACATCAGCCCGTTCGGTGGCGGTGCGGGGCACAGGTCACGCCCGTCCGGCAGGTGAGGACGGACGCCCCGGCTCACCCCGCGGTGCGGGCTGCACGGCGAGGGGAGAAGGGCCCGTGGGAGGCGCACCCCGGGCCCCCTACGGGCACCCCGGGCGCGCGGGGTGCAGGAGCGTTCGCTACGTTTGCACCGTGGACAAGAAGAACGCCCTGCGCGCCGGCGCCGTCGCGGCCGGTACGACGCTGATGATGCTGCTCATGTCGGCCCCCGCGCACGCGGTGATCCCCGACGACGGCGACGACCCGGGCCCCGGCCTGAGCGTGGCCGAGACGCTCGGCCTGTACGTCGCGGCGCCGATCGGTCTGTTCCTCCTCATCGCCGGTCTGGTGATGGTCCTCGACAAGTCGAAGAAGCAGGTCTGACACCTGAGGCCCAGAGCCTGACGCCGGACCCCGCAAGACGCCCGAGGGCGCCGTACGGTACGTGCACGACGCGTACCGTACGGCGCCTTCGCGCATCCTCGGGGCGCGGGCGCCGCGCGCCCTACGCCCCCGTCGACCCCAGCAGCTTCCGCAGCAGCCTCGTGAACTGCTCCGCCTCCTCCGTGTCGAGCCCCGCGCTGCACCGCGAGCCCGGCCGCCACGGCCTCGTCCACCAGCTCGCGCCCCAGGAACGATCGAAAAGATTCGACGGACCTGATTGTTCGGGCGGTGCGACGGTAGATCCCGTGACCAAGATCCCCGCCGGGGGAGAGAGGCAGGGGACGCCCGTGACCCTCTGCACCGGCGTGCTGCTGCTCGTCGGCAGGGGCTCGCTCACGAGGGACATCGGCGCCGGTGACCTCCGGGTCATGGCCGGCGCGGTCTGCTTCGGTTCGTACAGCGCACTCCTCAGGCACCGCCCGGCGGACCTCGGCGGACTCACCTTCCTCTTCAGCACCTTTGTGCTCGGCGCGCTGATGCTGCTTCCCGCGTACGGGATCAGCCCTGCAGGGCCGATTCTCGCCCACGGCGGGGTCGCCCCTCCTGTACGTCGGCGTCTTCTCCTCAGCCGTCGCCTTCTTCGCCTGGAACAAGGCCGTCGCCCTGATCGGCGCAGCCCGCGCGGGAGTTGTCTACTACCTCCATCCGGTCTGCGTGGCCCTGCTCTCCTTCGCCGTCCTCGACGAGCCCTTCGGTGCCCTGCACGCCCTGTGCCTGGTGCTGATCCTGGGCGGCGTGGCGCTGGGTGCGCGCCACGCCGGTGTCAGGCCGGGGGGGCTCGACGGGCGTCACAGCCCGCCGGTGAACAGCAGCCGGTTGGGTGAGCCCTTGGAGATGCTCTTCACCACGTTCTTGGTGCTCTGCGCGACGACCCAGTCCGAGACCGCCCGGACGTCCGCGCCCGGGTTTGCGGCCCGGTAGAGCGCGGCGACGCCGGCCACATGCGGGGCCGCCATCGACGTACCGCTCATGGCGGTGCTGCCGCCGCCCATCAGCGCGGAGACGATCTCGTCACCCGGGGCGTAGAGATCAAGGCATGTGCCGTAGTTGCTGAAGTCGGTCTCGGCGTCCGCACGGTCGGTCGCACCGACCGTGAGGGCGCTCGGCGCGCTCGCGGGCGAAATGCCGCAGGCGTCCTCGGCGGAGTTGCCCGCCGCGATCACCGGCAGGACGCCGCCCGCGAAGACCGCGTCGGCGGCGGCGTTCGCGGCGGGGGAGGTGGCGCCGCCCATCGAGGCGTTCAGGACGGCGGGCTGCTGGGCGCTCCTGGCGACCCAGTCGAGACCCGCGATGATCCCTGACCAGGCTCCCTCGCCGTTGCAGTCCAGCACACGGACGCTGACCAGGGTGGCCTGCGGCGCGACACCGTACGTCGCCCCGGCCGCCGTACCCGCCACATGGGTGCCGTGCCCCTCGCAGTCCTGCCCCCGGCGGCCGTCGCCGATCGCGTCGAATCCGAACACGGCGCGCCCGCCGAACTCGCTGTGCCCGAACTCGATGCCGGTGTCGACGACGTAGATGGTCGCCCCCTTGCCGGTGCCCGTCACCCCGTACTGCCCGTCCAGCGGGAGGCTGCGCTGGTCCGAACGGTCGAGTCCCCAGCTCGCGGCGGGGACCGCCAGGCCGGGCGTGTCGGTGCGGTGGGCGCGGCGGCTGCGGCCGGTGTCGTGGGTGGAGACCTTCGAGTCCTCCTCAACGGCGGCGACCCCGGGCGCCAGCCGCACCGCCGCCAGCTGATCCGCGCTCAGCGAGGCGGAGAACCCGCGCATGGCCCGGTTGTACGTGTACCGCGCCTTCACCCCCGCCTGCCGCGCCACCTCGGCGGGCTCGGCACCCGGCTTCAGCGACACGATGTAGCTGCCCCTGATCGGCTCGGCCGCGTGGTGCAGGGGCGCGGGGCCGGGGGCGGGCAGGTGGACGGGCCCATGGTCCTGGGCCGCGACCGTCCCCTGGGCGACGAGAGGGAGAGCAGCGAGCAGGGCGGCGGTCGCGCCGCGCGCGAACAGTCGCATGGAGACTCCAATCGGAACGATGATCATGTCACCGCTCTCTTCGACCCGGTCGCCGCCGCGCTTGAGTCACTGTCAGCCGTTCGCGTGTCCGCCTTCATCGGCTTCAGTGGCTTCGTCGGCTTCAACGGCAGATCTCACCCCGGCTGCGCGCATTCGCCCGTGCGGTCCCCGCACTGAGCCGCTCCTGCGGGCTCGCCTCCCGCAGGACCTCGGGCGGACAGTCCCACTCGACGCCCCCGGCAGGCGGTCTCAGCTGTACGTACGGCCCCATGTGCCCCATGACCTCGCCGAGCCTGGCGGTGCGGGTGTCGACGACGTACGTCCCCTTCATCGGCCTCATCGGCCTCATCGGTCCCCGCCCCGAACGACCTCGGCCAGACGCCGGGCAGTCGCCACGTTGCACCTCCCGAGCGCGACGAGCGGCACGGCCGACGCCACGTCGATGGTCAGCGAGGGGAGGGTGATCCCGGCTGCCTCCAGCGCCGCGTGCAGTTCGTTGCACACGAGCTGAGCCTCCGTGATGTCGTCGTTCGTCATGCGTACCGCCTCCGGTGGGGATTTCACGTTTCGTGTTCGCAGCGTGACGGGGCGGAGTTAGCGTGGACAGGGGTTGATCGTTGCCCAAAGGGGTCGGCAAACAGGGGGTTCGCGGATGACGACTCAGCCGGACGACGCGATTCTGTACACGACGGCGAGAGGCATGTTCGGTACGGAGCTACGCAGGCTGCGGGAGCAGGCGGGACTTTCGCTGTCGCAGCTCGGGGAGATCGCCAACTGCGACAAGACGTACCTGAGTCGCATCGAGCGTGCGGAGAAGTTCCCGAAAGAGGCGGTGGCCGAGGCGCTGGACGATGCCGTGGGGGCGGGAGGGCTCCTGAACCGGCTCTGGTACCTGGCGACCAGTGGGAGCGTGATCGACTACGTCCGGCGCTTCATGCAACTGGAAGTCCGGGCCACGAAGATGCACCAGTTCCTGTGCGACACGGTGCCCGGTCTGCTCCAGACGGAGGACTACGCGCGCAGGCTGATCGGCGAGGGCATGCCGAGCCTGTCCGAGGAGCGCATCGAAGGACTGGTCGTTGCCCGGCTGGCGAGGCAACAGCGACTGCGTCAGGAGAAGCCTCCGCTGTACTGGGCGGTGCTGGACGAGTCTGCGATCCGGCGCCCCGTCGGAAACCCCTCCGTGATGGCGGACCAGCTCGCCCGCGTTGTCCAGGCTGCCGGGCAACCCCGCGTCGTCATCCAGGTGTTGCCGTTCAGCGCGGGCGCACATGCCTCGCCAGGAGGTTCGCTTACCTTGCTGTCCTTCGCGCATGACCCAGATGTGGCCTATCTCGAAGGCAGCCACATTGGGAAGCTCGTAGAGTCGAGGGAGGACGTCGCGGAGCACTCCCTCCGCCTCGACCTGATCCGCGCCAAGGCACTATCACCCGAGGCGTCAGTCGCCTTCCTCCAGCAGGCAACCGAGGAGTACCGGCAATGCGCATCATCGACGGACACGACCTGAGCAATGCTTCCTGGCGCAAGTCGACTTACAGCAACGCCAACGGCGCCGAATGCCTAGAAGTCGCCGACCACCTCCCCCACACCGTCCCCGTCCGCGACTCCAAGAACCCCGCCGGCCCCGTCCTCCTCTTCCCCGCCCCCGCCTGGGCCGCCTTCATCGCGCACCTGCACCGCCACGAGACGGCCTAGGCTCGGCCGCATGCCGATACCGCTGAGCGCGTCCGTGCAGAAGCTCCTCGACGCCCCCGTACCCGCCGTGCTCGCCACCGTCAATCCGGACGGCAGTCCGCAGACTTCGGTGGTCTGGGTGGGCCGTGACGGTGACGTCCTGCTGATCTCCTCGCAGGCCGGCCGCCGCAAGGAGCGGAACGTGATCCGTGAGCCGAGGGTCAGTGTGACCCTGTACGACCCGGCCGACCCGCTCCGGTACGTCGAGATACGCGGCCGGGCCAGCGTCACGGAGGATGTGGGCCGCGAGTTGGCCTTCGCGCTGGCGGAGCAGTACGAGGGGCCGGACGCGGGGGCCGAGTATCTGGAGCTGCCGCCGGAGGTGGTCCGCGTGGTCATCCTGATCACACCGGAGCGGGTGCTGGGGACCGCCGCGAAGTGAGCGGCGCGGCCGGTGCCGCGTTGATCGAACCGACGCCTTCGCGGCGGCCTGTTCACACGTGCATTCTGCGCTTGGTCTGCAACCTCGGGTGTTCACAGGTGGGGGCGCAGGAGAAGTTCTCCCGCTAGGTGGATGACTTCGCGTTTGGTGCGTCCGGGATGGTCCGCGGCGATGAAGTGGCGGCCGATCGCGAGCGCGAAGGTCAGAGTGCTTCGTGCCTCGACTTCGTCGAGGTCGGCGATGAAGCTCCCGAACATGGTGCGAAGGAACTCCGTCCGAGCGTTGTCGATCCGCCGCAGTCGCGTCGCGACCGATGGGTCATGCCGAGCCCACTCACGGACCGCGAGATCAATCCGGTGGAGGTCGTCCGAGAAGGTCAGTTGGCCGGCACGCCGGATCCGTTCGGCGGGGTCCCCGCCTTCGGACTCGACCCGCTCGAGGATGTCGCCGGTGCAACGGTGTTCCCACTCGTCCAGCATCTCGGCGAGCAACGCGGGGCGGCCGTCGAAGTACCCGTAGAAGCCGCCCTTCGTCACCCCGATCTCGGCGGCCAGAGCCTCTACGCTGCGGCTGGCCGATCTGTCGGGGGAGCCGTGGATCTTCGGCGGCAGCGGCCCGTGGTCCGAGATCACCCGCGCCGCGTGCGAGGCTGCGGGCTTCGTCCCCGAGCAGGCTCACTCCGCCGCCGGCTGGACCGCGATCCTGGCCATGGTGGAGGCGGGCATGGGCGTGGCCCTCGTGCCGCGCATGGCGGCCGCGGAGCGCCGCAGCGGTGTCGCGATGCGGGTGCTCGGCGCGGACCAGCCCCGGCGGCATGTGATCGCGGCGGTGCGCAGGGGCGCGGAGGTGGGCGCTGGCGTGGCTCACGTGCTGGAGGCGCTGCGCGCGGCGGCCGCCGCCCGGTCGCAAACTTCTCAAATTTCCTGAACCCGTACCACGGTCCCGGCTCGCCGCGCAGGGGCGCCATGCGGACGCGGCTGGACGGGGCGGACACCGAGCACCGGGCAGCTGAACTGCGCCGTCCATACAAGAATTTGACGGGGCAACGAATGCTGGCGTGGGATGACTGGGGCGATCATTTTCGGGCAGAGTTGATCCGCGGTCACCCCCCCCACCAGGACGCAGACTGGAGAGCACGATGAAGAACGGCCTCGTCACGTTCGACGACACACAGGTGCCGTTGTACTACACGCGGAAGACTGCCGACATCCTGTACAAGTACGGCCCCGGACCGCGGGTCCACTTCCACATGGGGCTCTTCGCCCCCGGTGCCCTCAACACCACCGTGTCTCAGCGTGTCCTGAAACGGCGCATCGTCGCATCGCAGGAAGCCATCGTCGAGCATGCCGCACGTACGTGGGGGGCGTACGCCACCCCGCCCGCCGACGTCCTCGACATCGGCTGCGGGGTGGGCGGTGGCTCGCTCTACTGGGCGCAGGAGCACGGCTCCAGAGTCACGGGCCTCACCGTGGCGGCCGATCACGTACCTGTCATCCAGGACTTCGCCCGCCGGGCCGGTGTCGGCGACCGGGTCACACCGCTTCTCGCCGATGTCCACGACTACGCCGCCGAGCGCGCGTACGACGCGGCATACGCCAACGAGAGCTCCGGATACATGGACCGCGAGCGGCTCTTCCAGGTCGTCGCGAAAGCACTGCGGCCCGGTGGCTGGTTCGGAATCCAGGAGCACTTCATCTGCCGCCCGGAATGGACCGATTTCATCGACGGGTACTACAAGACCCGGCTCGGCACCCTCACCGAGTACATATCCGCGGGCGAGGCGGCCGGTTTCGAGTTGGAGCAGGACGAGGACGTCACCGACCGCGTCGCCGAGTTCTGGGTGCAGTCCATGGCCTGGAACACCGCGGAGCTGGAGCGTGCCGAGCGTGGCGGGGAGCCGTGGGACAGCGCATGGTCCCGCGACCGGCTCACCGAGTCGGCCCTCACCCATGGCAAGCTCTTCCGGATCTGGCGCGACCACGCCATGGAGACCCGGCTGCTGCTCTTCCGACTGGGAGGGCGCTGACCGTGATCGCCGAGCATGGCCACTCCTCCCGGATAGGCTGGGAACTCCCGTCGTTCTACTGCCCGTTCAACGAGGGACTCGTCCACCCCAAGGTTGCGGAACTGGAGCAGCGGGCCGTCGAGTGGACCGACACGTTCGGGATCTATCCCGACGCCGTCGAGCGGGCCTGGGGGCTGGCCACCCACAGCGCCGACTTCTCCTGCCGCATCATCCCGTACGGAGACGTTGAGCCGCTGCTGCTGTTCATGCAGTGGAACTACTGGGCCAACGCCGTCGACGACTGGCAGGACTCCGGATCCTCCATGATCAGTACGGCCGACATCACCGACCACAGCGTCCGGCTGGCCAGGGCCATCGAGGCGCCCGGCTCCGCCATGCTCCCGCCGGGTCCGCTGACCGCCGCGCTGGACGACCTGGTGACCCGTACGCGGGCCATGCTCACCCCCTTCCAGCTCCGCAGATTCACCGAGGGTGCCCGGGACTGGCTCTTCGGCGCCGGCTGGCAGGCAGCCAACGCCGAGCGCGGTGTCATGCCCAGCCTGAACGACTTCGCCGCGGTGGGAGCGTTGGCGAACGGAACCCGGTTCTCGCTCACCTGGTCCGACGTGGCGAACGGCATCGGACTTCCGCCGGACGTGCTGTACTCGCCGCCGGTGCAGGCCGTCACCGATGCCGCGGGCTTCATCGTCAGCGCGGACAACGACCTGTTCTCGTACAACAAGGACGACGACCAGGAGCCCTGGGAACAGAATTTGATCAACGTCCTCGCCCACCACCACAGCTGTCCGCCGCGGGAGGCGCTGCCTGCGGCCGTGGCCCTGCGGGACCGGGTGATGACGCTCTTCATCCGGCTGCGCGCCCAGCTGGCCCGGGACGCGGACGAGCAGCTCGGCCGCTATCTCGACGCCCTGGGCCACTACATCGCCGGCAGTGTCGAGTGGCAGAACCTGGCGCCGCGCTACGCCAGTCCGCGCAACCGCAATGGGCTCCCCGTCGAGGGAGCCTCCTTCGGCATCACCTACCGCGACACGCCCAGCGACCCGAGCACCGAGCCGCTGCCGCTGCCCGCACTCGCCTGGTGGTGGCGGCAGCTGGAGGAGTGAGCGCAGCAGCGCGAACACGGCGAGGGCCCGCGCCTGAGCGCGGGCCCTCGCCCGGTTACCTCGGCCGTCGGCTCACCGGCGGCTGAACCAGCGGGCCCACCAGGGCCGTCGGCGCTGTTGGCGCGGGATCCCGGCCGACGGAGCGGTCACGGCCGGCGCGGGCGCCGGGGGCACGGCCTCCGGCAGTGGCGCCGACGCGGACGGCGCCGGCTCGGCCGGGGCGGCCCCGGCCGCCACCGGACGGGGCGTGAACTTCACCGGAAGGGCCACCAGGTGCTGGAACATGAGTGAGCCGCGTCGCTGCAACTCGTGGTCGGGGACGGCCATTTCCAGATCGGGCAGCCGCGCCAGCAGAACCTCGATACCGGTGTCCGCGATGGCCCGGCCGATGTCCTGGCCAGGGCACTCGTGCGGACCGCCGCTGAACGCCAGGTGCGAGCGGTTCCCGTGCACCGGCACCGACAGGTCGGGACGGATCTCCGGATCGACGTTTCCGGCGGCCAGACCCAGCAGCAGCATGTCTCCGCTCTTGATCTGCTGCCCGCCCAGCACCGTGTCGCCGGTCGCCCAGCGGCCCAGCACGGTGTTGATCGGCGGCTCGTCCCACAGCACCTGCTCCAGTGCGTCGGGCAGGGTCATGTGTCCGCCGGACAGGCTGGCCCGGAACCGGCGGTCGGTGAGCACCATCCGCACGGTGTTGGCGATCAGGTTGGCGGTGGTCTCGAAGGCCGCGATCAGGACGACCCGGACGTGCGCGAGGACCTCCGCGTCCGTCAGGTCCGAGGAGTGCTCCAGCAGCCAGGAGGTGAGATCCCGGCCGGGGGTGGCCTTCTTGGTCTCCAGGAGCTGCTGCAGGGTGGTGGTGACGTACTGGTCGCTCTCCAGGGCCGTCTCGGTGCCACGCAGCATGTCCCGGGCCGCGCGGACGAGCCGAGGCCCGTGCTCCTCGGGCGCGCCGATGAGCTGGGTCATCACCAGCATCGGCAGCTGGGCGGAGAAGTCCTCGACCAGATCGGCGTGACCGTCCGCCACGAACGCGTCGACCAGTTGGTTGGCGAACCGGGTCACATAGCGGCGGATGCCTCGCCGGTCGAATCGCTCCAGCGATTCCATGACCGCGTCGCGCAGCCGCTCGTGCACCGGACCGTCGGTGAAGTTGCACACCGGCCCCCACGTGACCATGGGCCCCAGCGGATGGTCGGGGGCGACCCGCCCCTCGCGCATGTCGCGCCAGGTGCGAGGGTCACGGGCGAAGCGGGACGGCGTGCGCGCCACGTCCAGGTTCTCGCGGTGTCCGAGGACCAGCCAGGCCGGGAGGTCGCCGTGCACCAGGACCGGGGCGACCGCGCCGTGCTCGGCACGCAGCTTCTCGTACAGGGCCATCGGGTCGGCCTCGGCCTCGGGGCCGTACAGGCGGTGCAGCCCGTCGGGTCCGAGGCCGTGCGCCGGGCAGCCCGGCGGCGGGGTGGGGGGAGTGGTCACGATGCCTCCGGAGTTACGGCTAGGGAGTGCAGATAGCGCATCAGCGCCATCAGGACGTCTCTGCTGGAGTCGCGCCGCCGTGCGTCGCAGACGAGTATCGGTACGGACACGTGCAGATCGAGGGCTCCGCGAAGCTCCTCGAGGGAGTGCTCGGGCGCGCCGGGGAACGAGTTGACGGCCACCACGAAGGGAACGCCGCGTTCCTCCAGCCGGCCGATCACGTCGAAGCTGACCTCCAGACGGCGGGTGTCGACCAGCACCACCGCACCCAGCGCCCCTTCGAACAGACCGCGCCACAGGAACCAGAACCGTTCCTGCCCCGGTGTGCCGAAGAGGTAGAGCACCAGTTCCTTGTTGATGCTGATCCGGCCGAAGTCCATCGCCACGGTGGTCGCGGTCTTGCGCTCCACGCCCACCGTGTCGTCGACGCCGACCCCGGCCTGGGTCATCGTCTCCTCGGTGGTCAGCGGCCGGATCTCGCTCACCGAGCCGACGAGGGTCGTCTTGCCGACTCCGAACCCGCCCACGATCACCACTTTGACGGCGGCGACGGCGGTGTCCGGCAGTATGTCCTCGCGCCGGGGCCCCGCGGGCTGCTCAGAGCTTCTGAAGTCCATCGATCACTGCCTCAATCAAAGCGCGGTCGGGGAGTTGGGAGGGCGCCACGGGCGCACGTGCCAGCACCTGCTTCTCGGCCAGCAGGTCGCTGACCAGTACGGTGACGACGCTCACCGGCAGCCCGGAGTAGGCGGAGATCTCCGCCACCGAGAGCGGTGAGTGGCACATCCGTACGATCGCGGCCTGTTCCGGCTGCATGCCGGGCCTGGGCCCGGACCTGGCCACGATCAGCGTGACCAGGTCGAGAGGGGTGGGGGCGGAGGAACCACTGCGCCCGCCCGTGATGACGTAGAGGCGCTCGGGACTGGCATCCTCCCAGCCCCGGTCCTCGTTGCTCACCTGGCCTGTCCGTCATGACGCGGTGGACTGCTGAGGTGCGCTCCGATGCGGATGACCAGGTCCCGCATCCGCTGCCCCATCAGGCCGGCGTCCACTCCCTCGTCGGCGAGCACCGCGAGGAAGGCCCCGGCACCCGCCGCCATCAGATAGAAGAAGCCGCCGTCCATCTCGATGACGACGAGGCGCATCTTCCCTTCGCTGTGCGGAAGTTCGGCACCCACGGCGCCGGCGAGGCTCTGCAGTCCCGCGCAGGCGGCGGCCAGCCGGTCCGCGGTGTCGTTGTCCGAGCCGTGCTGGGCCATGCGCAGCCCGTCCGACGACAGCACGACCACGTTACGGGTCTGCGGAACTCCCTCTGCGAGGTCCTTGAGCATCCAGTCCATGTTGGCCCGCTGCTGAATCACTGCTGGTTCCCCTTGTTTGCCGATGCCGAGGAGGCGTCGCCGTCGCCGTCCTGTGTGGTGTCACCGGACAGGCCGCTCTGGAAGGCAGTCAGCCAGATACCTGGCTGCACCTGCGGTGCCGCCCCCGGTTCGGGTGCGGTCGGGGCGGGGGTGGGCGGCGCAGTGACCCGGTGCTTGCGGCGCCGCTGCGGCAGGCCGTTCTCGGTGCGCTCCGTCACGAGAGGCAGCTCTTCCTCCCGCTCTTGCGCCGGCTGCGGTCCCGTGACCGGCCGGCTGGACTGCTGCTGCGGCAGCTGTGTGGCTGCCCTGGGCCCCGATGCGGTTCCGATGCCGTGCGCCAGGCCGGTCGCGGCCGATGCGCTCGTGATCAGCGCCTGCGGGACGACGAGCACGGCCCGGACTCCTCCGTATGCCGAGGAGCGCAGCGAAACCTGGAAGTTGTACGCCTGTGACAGCCGGCCGACCACGGCCAGACCGAGCCGTGGGGTCTCGCCCAGGTCGTTCAGGTCGATGCCCTGCTGCGCCTGGCGGAGCATGCGCTCGGCCCGCTTGCGGGCCTCCTCGCTCATGTTGACGCCACCGTCCTCGATCTCGACGGCGATGCCCGACTGCACCTCG
Source organism: Streptomyces sp. NPDC001970 (assembly GCF_053594115.1). Taxonomy (NCBI): domain Bacteria; kingdom Bacillati; phylum Actinomycetota; class Actinomycetes; order Kitasatosporales; family Streptomycetaceae; genus Streptomyces; species Streptomyces sp. NPDC001970. The sequence goes on from NZ_JBSFDW010000030.1 coordinate 48,405, forward strand.
ACCGCGGTCAGATGGACCCGCGTGTGCGGGGGCGAGTAGCGGGTGGCGTTGTCGAGCAGCTCGGCCAGCGCGTGGATGAGCGGTTCGACGGCCAGGCCGACGACGGCGACCTCGGAGACCGAGTGGAGTTCCACACGCTGGTAGTCGATGATCCGTGACATCGCGCCGCGCAGCACGCTGTACAGCGGAACGGCCCGGCTCCAGGTGCGGCCCGGCCGCGCCCCGCCGAGCACGGCGATGGAGTCGGCGAGACGGCCGATCAGCGCGGTGCCGTGGTCGAGCCGCAGCAGATCACCGAAGACGTCCGGAGTCCGGCCGTGCCGGTCCTCCATCTCCCGCAGCTCCTGCGCCTGTTGGTGGACGATCGCCTGCACGCGCCGGGCGATGTTCACGAAGGCGCGCTGCGCCGACTCGCGCAGGTCCTCCTCGGCGACGACCGCGTCGACGACCGACTTCAGTACCTCCCGGTGCGCCGCCCGGAACTCGGGGGTCAGCCCTTCCACGTGCGCGCCGACCTTGTCCGCCGAGTCGAGCCAGGCGAGGACGTCCTCGGGGAAGTCGCCCCGGCGCAGGCGCTCCATCATCTCCGGCAGGGCCTCGTGGGCCAGCCGTACGGTCTCGACCTCCTGGCGGACCAGCGCGTTCTGCTGCTCCGCGATCTTGTGGCGCAGCTCCGTGACGAGCCGACCCCTGCGTGCGGTCTCACCGGAGGTCACGGCGACGGCGAGGACGGCTGCTCCGCCGATCCAGGCCACCGGGACACGCACCGACGAGGAGACCAGAACCATGACCAGCACGGTGGCTGCCGCGGTCGCAACGGCAGGCAGCAGCCACATGTACGACGACATGGGCCGGGCCGTTCCGGGCGGCGAATCCTCTCGGATCATCAGCACCCTCAAACCATTGAAAGAAAGATCTTACGACAATGGCCGGGAGCATAACGGCTCGTGCCAGTGGGAGTTGACACGAGGGCATGTGATTCACCGATGCGAGCGACCCCAAAGCGCCTTCGCCCGCCCAATGCGGGGCATTGGGCGGGCGAAGGGTTCCGGTCGTGCCGGGAAATCAGGCCGCGGCCGCGTCCGCCGCCTGAGCCTTCAGGGCACGCTCGATGCCCGCACGCGACTCCGAGATCAGCCGGCGCAGCGCCGCGTTCGGAGCGGCGGATTCCAGCCATGCCTCCGTCGCGTCCAGTGTCTCCTGCGACACCTGGAGCGAGGGGTAGAGGCCGATCGCGATCTGCTGGGCGATCTCGTGGGAGCGGGACTCCCACACGCCCTTGACCGCCGCGAAGAACCTCTCCGTGTACGCGGCGAGCAGCTCGCGCTGGTCGGTCTGGACGAAGCCGGCGATGACCGCCTCCTGCACGGCGTTCGGCAGCTTGTCGGACTCGACGACCGACGCCCACGCCTCGGCCTTGGCATCGGCGGTCGGACGGGCGGCCCGGGCGGTCGCCGCGTGGCGCTCACCGGCTGCCGTCTTGTCGCGCTCCAGCTCGGCGGCGATCTCCTCCTCGTCGAAGTCGCCGGTCGCCGCCAGGCGCTCCACGAACGCCCAGCGCAGCTCGGTGTCCACGACCAGGCCCTCGATCGTCTCCCGGCCCTCCAGCAGCGCCGCCAGCAGCTCCAGCTGCTGCGGGGTGCGCGCGGTCGCCGCGAACGCCCGCGCCCACGCCAGCTGGTGGTCGCTGCCGGGCTCCGCCGCGCGCAGATGCGCCAGCGTCGCGTCCGTCCACTGCGTCAGGCCCGCCTCGCGCCACTCCGGCGCCGCGTACAGGTCGATCGCCAGCTTCACCTGCCGATGCAGCGACTGGACGACGCCGATGTCCGACTCCTTCCCGATGCCCGACAGCACCAGCGAAAGATAGTCGCGGGTCGCCAGCTCGCCGTCGCGGGTCATGTCCCAGGCCGACGCCCAGCACAACGCGCGCGGCAGCGACTCGGTGAAGTCGCCCAGGTGCTCGGTGACCGTCCTCAGCGACTCGTCGTCGAGACGCACCTTCGCGTAGGACAGGTCGTCGTCGTTGAGCAGGGCCACCGCCGGGCGCTGCTTGCCCACCAGCTCCGGGACGGCGGTGAGTTCACCGTCGACGTCCAGCTCCACCCGCTCGGTCCGTACGAGAGCGCCGTCGCGCAGGTCGTAGAAGCCGATCGCGATCCGGTGCGGCCGCAGCAGCGGCTCGCCCTTCGCGCCCGCGGGCAGCGCGGGGGCCTCCTGCTTGACCGCGAAGGAGGTGATCACGCCGGACGCGTCGGTGTCGATCACCGGGCGCAGGATGTTGATACCGGCGGTTTCCAGCCAGGCCTTCGACCAGGTCTTCAGATCGCGGCCGCTGGTCTCCTCCAGCGCGCCGAGCAGATCCGTCAGCCGCGTGTTCCCGAACGCGTGCCGCTTGAAGTACGCCTGCACGCCCCGGAAGAACTCGTCCATGCCGACATATGCGACGAGCTGCTTCAGCACCGACGCGCCCTTGGCGTACGTGATGCCGTCGAAGTTCACGAGAACGTCGTCGAGATCGCGGATCTGGGCCATGATCGGGTGCGTGGACGGCAGCTGGTCCTGGCGGTACGCCCAGGTCTTCTCCGAGTTCGCGAACGTCGTCCACGCGTTCGGCCACCGGGTGCCCGGCGCGTACGCCTGGCAGGCGACCGAGGTGTACGTGGCGAACGACTCGTTCAGCCACAGGTCGTTCCACCACTCCATGGTGACCAGGTCGCCGAACCACATGTGCGCCAGCTCGTGCAGGATGGTCTCGGCCCGCCGCTCGTACGCCGCGTCGGTCACCTTCGAGCGGAAGACGTACTGGTCGCGGATGGTCACCGCGCCCGCGTTCTCCATCGCGCCCGCGTTGAACTCCGGAACGAAGAGCTGGTCGTACTTCGCGAAGGGGTACGCGTAGTCGAACTTCTCCTGGAACCAGTCGAAGCCCTGCCGGGTGACCTCGAAGATCGCGTCCGCGTCCAGGTACTCGGCGAGCGACGGACGGCAGTAGATGCCGAGCGGGACGCTCTGCCCGTCCTTCTCGTACGAGCTGTGCACGGAGTGGTAAGGACCGACGATCAGCGCCGTGATGTACGTGGAGATCCGCGGCGTAGGCTCGAAGGCCCAGACGTTGTCCTTGGGCTCCGGGGTCGGCGAATTGGAGATCACGGTCCAGCCCTCGGGCGCCCTGACCGTGAACTGGAAGGTGGCCTTCAGGTCGGGCTGCTCGAAGGAGGCGAACACCCGGCGGGCGTCCGGCACCTCGAACTGGGTGTAGAGATAGGCCTGCTGGTCGACTGGATCGATGAACCGGTGCAGACCCTCACCGGTGTTCGTGTACGAACAGTCCGCGACGACCTTCAGCTCGTTCGGTCCCGCGTGCAGATGGCTCAGCGCGATCCGCGAGTCCCGGAAGATCGCGGCGACGTCGAGCGACTTCCCGTTCAGGACGACCTCGTGCACGGCGGGGGCGACCAGGTCGATGAAGGTCTCCGCGCCGTCCTCGGCGGAGTCGAAGCGCACAGTGGTCACGGACCGGTAGGTGCCGCCCTCCTGCGCCCCGGTGAGATCGAGGTCGATCTCGTACGAGTCAACGGTGAGCAGGCGCGCCCGCGCTTGCGCCTCTTCACGGGTCAGGTTTGTGCCAGGCACCCGGTCATCTCCTCGGTATGTGACGTTTCCGGTCATCCTTCCACGTGGCGGTCCGGCAGTGCGGTGGCATTAAGGTGCGCACCTGGGTAGCATCGATGGTATGAAGATTAGTGTGAGCCTGCCGCAGGAGGATGTCGCCTTCGTCGACGAATACGCGATGAGAACCGAGGCCGAGTCCCGGTCTGCCGTGATACACGCCGCGATCGAGCTACTGCGCGCCGCGCAACTGGAGGCGGAGTACACGGAGGCCTTCGAGGAGTGGGACGCGAGCGAGGACGCTGCTCTGTGGAACCGGACGAGCGCGGACGGGATCACCGATGAGACGGGGTGACATCTACCTCGTCGATCTGGAACCGGCGCGCGGAAGCGAGGCCAACAAGGTCAGGCCGGCCGTGATCGTGTCGAACGACGGCGCCAATCAGTCGGTCGAGCGGAACGGCAGAGGGGTGGTCACCGTGGCTCCACTGACGTCGAACACGTCCCGCGTCCTCACCTTCCAGGTCCTTCTTCGCGCCGACGAAAGCCGTCTGCCCAAGGACTCCAAAGTCCAGTGCGAGCAAGTGCGGGCCGTTGCCGCGGATCGCATCCTGCAGAGGGTCGGCTCGGTGCCGCGACAGCGCATGGCCGAGATCGACGTGGCGCTCCGGCGCCACCTCGCTCTCTGACGCCCGCCGGGCCCGTCGCCCGGCCCTGGCCCACCGCGCGGAACTTCCGGGCTCCCACCCTCCGGCGGAACTCCCCGAAGGCGAAGGCCGTCTCGTTCGTCGCGTCCCGGAGGCGCGCCGGCACATCGATGTGCGGCAGACCGGGGTCCGCATGCCGGCTGACGGCGACATGGGGCGGTTCCTGCGGCACGGTCCGGTCGGCACCCGCGGCGATCCGGGTCCTGGCGCGATCTTGTCGCTCCTGGCCCCGGAACCGAACGCATTGACCGATTTCCGCCAGCGCGGCTGCGCGCCCGTGCGGAGCCTGGACCCATGACGACCGCCACGAAGTACCAGGCCCGCCCCATCGTCCCCACCGCCCTCGAGGAACTGCGCGCCACCGACGACGCGGGACGGCCGTGCGTCCCGTACACCGCCACCGACGGCGGCGCGCCGCTGCGGTGCTGTCTGCGCGCGAGCCGGGTGGGGGAGCGGATCGCGCTCGTCTCGTACGCGCCGCTGCGGCGGTGGGCGGCGCAGAGCGGGGCCGAGCCCGGGGCGTACGACGAGCAGGGGCCGGTCTTCATCCACGCCGGCGACTGCGGCGGGCCCGGGCCCTCGGAGGCGTACCCCTTCTCACGCCCTGGCGCCCTGCGCACCCTGCGGCGCTACGACGCGGACGGCCGGATCGTCGGTGGCCGCCTCCTGGAGATCCCGGAGGCGGCCACCGAGGGGTTCGATCAGGCCTTCGCGGAGGCCTTCGCCGACCCGGCGGTCGCCCTGGTGCACGTCAGGGCCGTCGAGCACGGCTGCTTCCATTTCGAGGTCAGGCGCTGAGCTCCTCCGCGACCAGTTCCGCGATCTGCACCGCGTTCAGTGCGGCGCCCTTGCGGAGGTTGTCGTTGGAGAGGAAGAGGGCGAGGCCGTTGTCGACGGTCTCGTCCACCCGGATGCGGCCCACGTACGAGGCGTCCTTGCCGGCGGCCTGCAGCGGGGTCGGGATCTCGGAGAGCTCGACGCCCTCCGCGTCCTTCAGCAGCTCGTAGGCGCGCTCCACACCGATTGGGCGCTCGAAGCGGGCGTTGACCTGGAGCGAGTGCCCGGAGAAGACCGGGACGCGCACGCACGTGCCGGAGACCTTGAGCTCCGGGATCTCCAGGATCTTGCGCGACTCGTTGCGGAGCTTCTGCTCCTCGTCGGTCTCGAAGGAGCCGTCGTCGACGATCGATCCGGCCAGCGGGAGCACATTGAAGGCGATGGGGCGCTTGTAGACGCCGGGCTCGGGGTACTCCACCGCCTCGCCGTCGTGGGTCAGCTCGGTCGCGCGGTCCGCGACCTGCCTGATCTGGCCGTCGAGCTCGGCGACACCGGCCAGGCCCGACCCGGAAACGGCCTGGTACGTGGTGGCGACCAGCGCGACGAGACCGGCCTCCTGGTGCAGCGGCTTCAGCACGGGCATGGCGGCCATCGTCGTGCAGTTCGGGTTGGCGATGATCCCCTTGGGGCGGTCCTTGACCGCGTGCGGGTTGACCTCGGAGACGACGAGCGGGACCTCGGGGTCGCGGCGCCAGGCGGAGGAGTTGTCGATCACGACGGCGCCCTGGGAGGCGACCTTCTCGGCGAGCGCCCTGGAGGTGGCGCCACCGGCCGAGAAGAGCACGATGTCCAGGCCGGAGTAGTCGGCGGTGGCGGCGTCCTCGACAGTGATCTCCTGGCCCTGCCAGTCGATCGTGGAGCCCGCGGACCTGGCCGACGCGAACAGTCGGAGATGGTCGACCGGGAACTTCCGCTCGGCGAGGATCTTGCGCATGACCGTGCCGACCTGCCCGGTGGCTCCGACGATTCCGACCTTCACGGGGACTCCTCCGTACGTTGCTGCCAGCTGGGTGGCCTGGATGGCTCTCCATGATGCGTGTGTCCCCGGCCGCCTTGTCCAATCCATTGTCCGGGGTATGAGAAGGGCGGGCGCCCTGCCGGACGCCCGCCCTCACATTCCGTACCGGTAGGGCTACGGAACGACCTTCTCGATCACGACACTGCCGGTGCCCGCAGCCGTGCCGCGCGCGTTCAGCAGCTGTACCTCGCCGAAGAACTGCCGGCCCTCGGGGGCCGCGCTGCCCACCACGACCTCGGCGGCGACCTGCGCCGACGCGCCGTTGGCGAGAGTCACCGACTGGGTCTCGTCGACCTTGACGGTGCCGAGCGAGGACGCGAAGAACACGTCCCGGTAGTTGTACTCGGTGGTGCCGGCCGGGACCGCGTAGCCGACGATCTTGATCGTGTACGTGCCGGCGGCGGGCTTGACGAGGCTGACCGCCTCCTCCGAGTCGCCGTCCGCCGACTGGCCGACCTGCTCGTCGCCCAGCCAGACCTCCAGGTCGAGGTCGGCCGCGGCGTCCGAGACGCCGCCGATGGCGACGTCGAGACGCTCGACGCCCTCACCGATGGTGACGCTGGTCTCCTGCGTCTCGTGGTTGGCGATCGTCGGACGGGTCACCTTCGCCGAGCCGAGCGAGCCGCCCTTCAGCTTGCCGTCGAGGGCGGCGAAGCCGTTGGTGACCTTCCAGTCGACCGCGGCCGGGGTGCCGACCTTGGCCTCGGGGAGGGTCTTCACAGCCGGGTCGAACGCGGCACCGAGCACCGAGACGTCCAGCTTGTACGGGTTGTTCAGCAGTGGCGACGTACGGCGGGACTCGACCTCGATCTCCCAGACACCCGGCTGCGGGTCGGCGTACGACCGCAGGTCGGGGCGGCAGGTGTTGGCCGGGCTCACGTAGTTCGGGTAGCAGAAGATCGTCGAGCTGTCCTCGACGGCCACACCGTACGGGTGGATCGAGATGAAGCGCGTCTGGCTCTTGTCGGCCAGACCGCCGAGCGCGACCTCGAGGGTCTTGGCGCCCTCGGGAACCGTCACGAAGTACGACTTGTGGCTGTTGCGCTGCACCGAACCGGACGCCGAGAAGGAGTACGACGGCTTGGCCAGCTCCTGCGAGGCGACCACGGTGGCGAGGATCTGCTTGTCCACGCCCTCGCTGCGGACGTCGTCCACCTCGAGGATCGCGCTGTGGACACCTGCGGTGACGGCCCTCGCGTCGACCTTGACGGTGACCGGCTTGTTCAGCGGCAGCATGACGGAGCCGGAGCCGGAGCCCGGCAGGTCGAAGGTGCCGTCGTTGTACTTCCAGTCCAGCTCGTGCCGGATCGGCCAGGACGGTCCCGTCTTCCGGGTGATGGTGACCTCGTACGACTTCTTCTTGCCGGTCTTGAGGCCGCCCTCGCGGTCGTAGAGGCCGGTGCCGAAGCCCGGGGTCTTCAGGAACTGGTCGATCGCGGTGTCGACCGGGGCCTTCACCGCGTACTCGTGGGCGGTGGCGCCGTCCTTGATGGCCTTCCACGCGTCCACGATGTCGATCAGGCCGGAGCCCTGCTCGTGCGCCGCCACCCCGCTGATCCGGTTCGCGGTGCTGGTCAGCGCGGTGCGCAGCGTCGCCGGGGTGAGGTCGATCCTCCGCTGCTTGGCGGCGGAGATCAGCAGCGCGCTCGCGCCGGCGGCCTGCGGCGAGGACATCGAGGTGCCCTGGAGCATGCCGTAACCGGCAGGCAGCGCGTAGCCGGCCTCCGCCACCGGCGAGCCGGGCACCCAGGTCTGGATGGTGTTGATGGCCGCGCCGGGGGCGGTGATGGTCGGGGTGAAGCCGCCGTCCTCACGCGGGCCGCGCGAGGAGAAGGGGAACATGGCGTACTTCTTCTCCACGGCCGAGCCGTAGTTGGCGGCCCACGTCTCCTTGGAGATCGCCGCGCCGACGGAGAGCACCTTGTCGGCCAGACCGGGGTCGCCGATGGTGTTGATGCCGGGGCCCTCGTTGCCGGCCGAGATGACCAGCTGGACGCCGTACTCGTCGATGAGACGCGTGTAGAGCTCGGCGCGGGCGTTGTTGCCGTCGTTCAGCGCCGGCAGACCGCCGATGGACATGTTGACGATGTCCACACCGCGGTTGATGACCAGGTCGGCCATGCCCTCGGTGAGCGCCACGTTGGTGCAGCCGCCGCTCCAGGAGCAGGCCCGCGAGGAGACCAGCTTCGCGCCGGGGGCCGCGCCGTTCATCCGGCCGCCGAACAGGCCGTTGGCGGCGGTGATACCGGCCACGTGGGTGCCGTGCGAGCCCTCGATGATGCCGACGTTGACGAAGTCGGCCTTCTTGCCGACCCAGTCGCCGCCCAGCGGGTCCATCGGGACGTCCTTGCGGATCTCGATCACGAAGGGGATCCGCTCGACGACCTCGGTCGCCGGGTTGTCCGTGCCGAAGTACCCGGTCTGGTAGCCGTCCTTGTACGGCTTCATCGGGGCGTTGTCCGTGAAGTCGAAGTCCTGGTCGGTGTCGACGCGGACGGTGCCGGTGGCCGGGTCGTAGAGCAGGCCGAACTCGTCGGTGGTGTCGCCGTCGCGGTTGACGTCGCCCTGCATGTCGCCGTTGGCGGTGATCGACTCACGGAACCGGCTCCACTGGAAGCTGCCCTCAGGGGCCTTCCAGGTGCTGCCCACGGCCGTGAACACCGGGCCGTCGACGGGCGTGATCTGGGCGCGCCAGGTGCCGTCGCCGTCGGTGATCGGGTCGGTCGCGGTCACCCAGTCGGCGATCTTGCGTTCGCCGGTGGTGGTCTTCTGGAGCGCCGGGTGACCGAGGTCGACACCGGAGTCCATGATGCCGATGGTCACGCCACGGCCGTCGTACTTCGGGTTGTCCTGGACGAACTCCACCGCGCCCGTCTCGAACGACGGGTTGTACGGGTTCATCGCGGGGGTGTTCCTGCCCGGTGCCGGGTAGCCGCCCGCGGTCGGAGCGGTGGCCGCGTCCTTGCTGCGGTCGGCTGCCGGGGTGGGGTCGTCCAGCTCGATCTCGTGCTTGAGGTCGATGCCGTGGACGGTGGTCAGCTTGGCGGCCGCCTTGATGGCGGCCTCGGCCTTGGCCGTCGGCAGTGTGGCGCGTACGTAGCCGAGCTTGTCGTACGTCCTGCCGACCGAGCCGCCCTCGACGGCGTCCAGCTGAGCGGCGACCTGCTCGGTCTGGCCGGGCGCGGTGGCGACCATCAGTGTGACGGACTTGTCGCCCTTGGCCTCGGCCTCGGCGAGCAGTTCGGCGTCGGCTGCGCCGAGCTTGTCGGCGGGCGCGGTCTTGACCGGTGCGGAGCCGGCCGGATCGTCGGCGGAGGCTGCCGAGAACGCGGGCGTGGCGCCGGTGGCGACCAGTGCGGCCACCAAGGAGGCGGCCGCCGCCACTCGGGCCACGCGTCTCGGCCCGGATATGGAGCTCTGGGACTCGGAGGTCATCAGCATCCCTGTGAGGTGAAATCGGGTCCGGATTTCGGTGCCGGATGACCGCTCACCCTGTCGTAAGAGACAGGGGTTTGTGGAGAGTTGCCGGTGGCGGGATGCGGTCATGGCGCACATCCGCCACTGGCGGAGCGCGTCCTGTGCGGACAGAGGGCTCGATAACCGGCATTCCGGCGGCGAGGATCGTTTAGCGTCTGACGATTTGAGCTGTGGACGATTTCGGTCGTCGTCGAGCCTCGCCGGGCCTTTAATCTCGCCGCATGAGCCAGGAGTTGAGGGTGGCGGCCTACGCCGTGTGCGTACGGGACGGACAGATCCTGCTCGCCCGCTGGGTGGCGCGCGACGGCGCGAAGCGATGGACCCTGCCCGGCGGCGGGATGGACCACGGCGAGGACCCGCTCGACACGGTCGTCCGCGAAGTCGCCGAGGAGACCGGGTACGAGGCCGAGGTGACCGCGCTCCTCGGGCTCGACTCGATGCGGGTGCGCCGCCCGCGCAGAGGCAGGGTCGGCGCGGGCTCGGACTTCCACAGTCTGCGCATCGTCTACGAGGGCCGGATCGCCGGCGGCGAGCTGCGCCCCGAGGCGGACGGCTCCACCGACCTCGCCGCCTGGCACCCGCTGGACGCCGTCCCCGGCCTCGAACGGGTCGGGCTCGTCGACATCGGCCTGGGCCTCTGGCGCGACCGGCCCGCGGTGGGCCGGGTGGACGGGCACCATCCGGAGCACCCTTCGGTGAACGGCTGAAACACGACCAACTGCCGACAGGGCGGGCAACGCGCGCCGTCCCGGCGGAGTCCTGCCGGTCGAGCCCACGCACAGTCGCTCGCAGACAGGAGAGTTCGTAGGACAGTGCGTACCGTCCGGACGGCCCAGACCGGAGCGGTGGTGGCGGCAGCGGTCGCCGCCACCGCCTTCGTCGCCCCCGCGGCGACCGCCGCAGGGCCGGGAACCGGCGGCGGCCACGACGGCACCCGCGCCGCGATCGAGGCGGCCGTGCGCGCCGGAGTGCCCGGTGTCGTGGCCCACGCCCAGGAACCGGGCGGCGCCTGGGACGGCACCACCGGCCTCGGGAACACCGCCACCGGCCGCGAGCGGCTCCCGCAGGACCGCTTCCGCGTCGGCTCGCTCACCAAGACGTTCGTCGCCACCGTCCTGCTGCAAGTGGAGGCGGAGGGCAGACTGAGCCTCGACGACCGCGTCGAGAAGTGGCTGCCCGGCGTCGTCCGCGGCAACGGCCACGACGGGCGGAGGATCACCGTGCGGCAGCTCCTCAACCACACCAGCGGGGTCTACCACGACACCGCCGACCCCGACTTCGGGGCGAAGGTCTTCGGGCCCGGTTTCTTCGAGCACCGCTACGACACCTGGAAGGACCGTGAACTCGTCACCGCCGCCATGGCGCACAAGCCGGAGTTCGCGCCCGGCACCGGCTGGAGCTACTCGAACACCAACTAGGTCCTCGCCGGAACGGTGATCGAGAAGGTGACGGGCCGGCCGTACGGGAAGGAGGTCGAGCGCCGCATCCTGCGCCCCTCCCGCTGCACGCGACCAGCGTGCCCGGCGCCGCCGCCGGGATGCCCCGGCCCAGCGGCCGTGCGTACGCGAAGCTGTCCGACGACCCGGCCGCGGACAAGGTCCACGACGTCACGGAACTGAATCCTTCGGTCGCCGGCGCCGCCGGCGAGATGATCTCCGACACCTCGGACCTCCCGCGCTTCTACCGTGCGCTGCTGGGCGGAAAGCTCCTGCCCGCAGAGCAGTTGAAGGAGATGACGGACACGGTGCCGCTGTCGCCGGAGACTCACCGATACGGCTACGGGCTCGGCCTGATGGGCACCGAGCTGTCCTGCGGCAAGGAGGTCCGGGGCCATGGCGGCGGCATTCACGGCTCCCTCTCCGAGGCGGTCACCACCCGGGACGCCCGCCACTCCCTCGCGCTGAATCTCGACGCCGACTGGACGGGGGACACGGCGGCGACCGTCGAGGCCGAGTTCTGCTGACGCCCGGCCGCCCCGTCTGTCTGCCCCGCTAGCGGGGCAGCACGACCACGTAGGCGGCGGGATCCCGTTCCGGCGCTGCCATCAGGGCGGTACGGAGCACCGTCGCCTGCTGGTCGGGGGTCTCCCGCAGTTTCTTCGGGGTGATGTGTACGACGGTGATGCCGAGCCGCTCCAGGTGCTCGCGCTTACGGGTGCACTCGTCCCACTCCGGGTCGGGGGCGGCGCCGTGGCGCGGGGCGCGGGTGTCGAGCTCCACGGCGACGGCCTGCTCGGGCCAATAGGCGTCGACGCCGCCGAGGTGGGGGCCGCCGGGCAGACGCAGATCCACGTTCCACACCGGCTCGGGGAGGTCGTACGCCCGTACGAGCCGGTACAGCCGGTCCTCGGCCCGTGTCCGCCCCTCGGCGAGCAGCGAGTCCACGGCGCCCACGACGTGGGGCCGCGACAGCAGCCGGGCGCGGGTCAACTCCCTTACCACCGCAGCGGGTTCGCAGTGTCCGTTGCGGACGGCCTCCGTGAGCAACCGGCGCACGGACACGGCGTCCGAGAGCCGTGCGACGGAGTCCGCGAGCGCGCGGGCCACCGGGGCGACGGGCAGCCCCGTCACTTCCTCCGGTCTCGGCGGTGTGAGCGTCCGGATGAGCCGGGCGCAGCCCGCCGACCGCAGCCGGCGGGTCCGCGGCACCAGGACGTCGATCCGGTCGAGCGACGGCAGCGGCGGCGCCGAGGCGAACCCGTGCAGCGCGAGGGCGGCGAGCCCGGTGATCATGGCCTCTCGCGGTACGCCGGGCCGGTCGGCGTACAGCAGCACGGCGTGCAGCCGCTCCTCGCTGGTCGGCGGCCCGGGGTGCAGCACGTACACGCCCGGCAGCACCTGCTGCCAGGGGCCGCCCGGCCTGCACTGCTCGGCGGCCTTGGCCGCCGGCACGCCGTGCTCGCGCAGCTGCGCGGTGGTCAGGACGCGGCTGCGGGCGTCGGAGAGGTGGCTCAAGGGGCGGGGGGAGAGCGGGGTGTTGTGGTTCATGACCCGCCAATTCCCGCGCTCCCGGCGACTCCTAACCGCTGTTACACAGCCGTCGACAATTCTGGACAACACCGTCCTAAAGTACGGACGTTCGACTGCCGATCAGCCCCCCGGCTCCAGGTGCCGCCGCGCGGGGCCCTTCCCCACCCCGCCCAGGGTCTGCTGCGCGGTCCGGGCGTGTGCCGAGCCTGTCCGGGGTTCGGGGACGGAGATGCGGGTCTGCTGCGCGGTCCGGGCGTGTGCCGAGCCTGTCCGGGGTTCGGGGACGGAGATGCGGGTCTGCTGCGCGGTCCGGGCGTGTGCCGAGCCTGTCCGGGGTTCGGGGACGGAGATGCGGGTCTGCTGCGCGGTCCGGGCGCGGAC
>NZ_JBSFDW010000030.1:61497-122778 GCF_053594115.1 Streptomyces sp. NPDC001970
GGACGGAGATGCGGGTCTGCTGCGCGGTCCGGGCGTGTGCCGAGCCTGTCCGGGGTTCGGGGACGGAGATGCGGGTCTGCTGCGCGGTCCGGGCGCGGACCAGGCCTGTCCGGGGTTCGGGGACGGAGATGCGGGTCTGCTGCGCGGTCCGGGCGCGGACCAGGCCTGTCCGGGGTTCGAGGGCGGAGATGCGGGTCTGCTGCGCGGTCCGGGCGTGTGCCGAGCCTGTCCGGGGTTCGAGGACGGACACCCGGGCCCACCGCGCGGTCCGGGCGTGGTCGGGCCCGCGGACCCCGCCGGTCAGGCGCGGGGCAGCCTTGCCGCGGGCGGGACGCCGGGGGAGGGGGCCGGCGCCCCCTCCCCCCTCAGGCAGTCCGCGCCGCGTCCCGCGCCTGCGCGCGCAACGCGCGGGCGAGGTCGTCGCGGGACTCGAGGACGAGGCGCCGGAGGGCCGGCGCGGCGGAGGCGTGCGCGGCCAGCCACGCATCGGCCGCCGCGAGCGTCGCCTCGTTGTCCTGGAGCCCGGGGAACAGCCCCTGCACCACGTCCATCCCGATCTGGATCGACCGTTCGGCCCACACCCGCTCGATCGCCTCGAAGTACTTCTCCGCGTACGGCGCGATGAGCTCCCGCTGCGAGGCCTGCACAAACCCCGAGATCGTCGCCGTCACCAGCGCGTTGGAGAGCGCGTCGGACTCCACGACCTGAGCCCACGCCTGGTCCTTGACCGCCGCGGACGGCCGCGCGGCAAGGCACCGCACCTGGTAGCGCTTGCCGGACGCGGTGTCGTCCCGTGCCAGTTCCGCGCCGATCGCCGCCTCGTCGGCGACCCCGTGCGAGGCGAGCGGCTCCAGGAAGGCCCAGCGCAGCTCCTGGTCGACGTCCAGGCCGTCGATCTTCGCCGTACCGTCCAGCAGCCCCTGCAGCAACTGCAGATCCGCGTCCGTCGTCGCCGCCGACGCGAAGAACCGCGCCCACGTCAGCTGGTGCTGGCTCCCCGGCTCCGCCTGCCGGAGCTCCCGCAGCGCGCACGCGGACAGCAGCCGCGCACCCTCCTCGCGCCACTCGGGCGCCGCGTAGTGGACGAGGGCCGTACGCGCCCACGCGTGCACCATCTGCAGCACACCGATGTCCGACTCGCGGCCGGCGAAGTCGAGGACCAGCGCCACGAAGTCCCGTGCCGGCATCAGCGCGTCCCGCGTCAGGTTCCACAGCGCCGACCAGCACAGCGCCCGCGCGAGCGGATCCGTCACGGCACCCAGGTGCGACCGCAGCGTCTCCAGCGAGCCCTCGTCGAAGCGGATCTTGCAGTAGGTCAGGTCGTCGTCGTTGACCAGGACCAGCGCCGGCCTCTCCGCGCCCGTCAGCTCCCCGACCACCGTCCGTGCCCCGACGACGTCCACCTCGGCGCGCGCGTAGCGCACCAGGTCCGTGCCCTCGTGCCGGTACAGTCCGACCGCCACCAGGTGCGGCCTCAGGTGGTCGCCGTCCTGGACCACGGCCAGCTCGGTGATGCGGTCCCCGGCGTCGTACGTCACGACGGGGGTGAGGGAGTTGACGCCCGCCGTCTCCAGCCAGGACCGCGACCACGCCGCCATGTCCCGCCCGGACGTCTCCTCCAGGACGGACAGCAGGTCGCCGAGCTGCGTGTTCCCGTACGCGTGCCGCTTGAAGTAGCGCCGCGCGCCCTCCAGGAACGCGTCCCGCCCCGCGTACGCGACGAGCTGCTTCAGCACCGACGCGCCCTTGGCGTACGTGATCCCGTCGAAGTTGAGCTTCGCGTCCTCCAGGTCACGGATGTCGGCCGTGATCGGGTGCGTCGACGGCAGCTGGTCCGCGCGGTACGCCCACGCCTTGCGGTTGTTCGCGAAGGTCACCCACCCGTTGCGGAAGCGGGTCGCCTCCACCATCGAGAGGGACCCCATGAAGTCCGCGAAGGACTCCTTCAGCCACAGGTCGTCCCACCACTGCATGGTGACCAGGTCGCCGAACCACATGTGCGCCATCTCGTGCAGGATGACGTTCGCCCGCCGCTCGTACGACGCCTGCGTCACCTTCCCCCGGAAGACGAACTCCTCCCGGAAGGTCACACACCCCGGGTTCTCCATCGCGCCGATGTTGTACTCGGGCACGAAGGCCTGGTCGTACTTCCCGAACGGGTACGGACAGTCGAAGTGGTCGTGGAAGAAGTCCAGACCCTGCTTGGTGACCAGGAAGATGTCGTCCGCGTCGAAGTGCTTGGCCAGCCCCTTGCGGCACATCGCGCCGAGCGGGATCTCCAGCGTCGTGCCGTCGTCGAAGGTGCGCGTGTAGAGATCGGTCTCGTAGTGGTACGGACCGGCGACGACGGCCGTGATGTAGGTGGAGATCGGCTTGGTCTCCGCGAAGCGCCAGGTCCCGCCGTCCCGCGACTCCTCGGCCCCGTTGCTCCAGACCGTCCAGCCCTCGGGCGCGGCCACCTCGAATCGGAAGGGGGCCTTGAGGTCGGGCTGCTCGAAGTTCGCGAAGACACGGCGGGCGTCGGCCGGCTCGTACTGCGTGTAGACGTAGACCTCGCCGTCCTCCGGGTCGACGAACCGGTGCAGGCCCTCGCCGGTCCGGCTGTACGCGCACTGCGCGTCGACGACCAGGACGTTCTCGGCGCGGAGCGTGGGGAGCGCGATCCGGGAGCCGTCGAAGACGGCGGCCGGGTCCAGCTCCTCCCCGTTGAGGGTGACGGCGGTCACGGACGGGGCGACCAGATCGGCGAAGGTGCCGGCGCCCGGTTCGGCCGCACGGAAGCGGATCGTCGTCACGGAGCGGAACGTCCGCGGCTCCGGACCGCCCTCCGCGATCGCGGACCGCAGATCGAGGAAGACCTCGTACCCGTCGACGGCCAGCAGTGCGGCCCGCTCGCGGGCCTCGTCGCGGGACAGATTCTCTCCGGGCACGTCCACTCCTTCGTGTCTCGTTTGAACAGCACCGATCCTCGCATGTGCGCCTGACCGCCGATATCGGGGAATGCCCACGGCAACCGGCGGTGTTGCACCGGCGAGCTGTGCATCCCACACGAGGAGAGACATGTCCGAGAGCAGGACCCCTGCCGACTTCTGGTTCGACCCCCTGTGCCCCTGGGCCTGGATGACCTCCCGCTGGATGCTCGAGGTGGAGAAGGTCCGGCCGGTGGACGTCCGCTGGCACGTCATGAGCCTGGCCGTGCTCAACGAGGACAGGCTGGACGAGCTGCCCGAGCAGTACCGCGAGCTGCTCAGGACGGGCTGGGGCCCGGTCCGTGTCGTCATCGCCGCCCAGCAGAAGCACGGTGACGACGTCGTCGGCCCGCTCTACACCGAGCTCGGCACCCGCATCCACAACGACGGCCGCGGAGCGACCCCCGAGGTGATCCTGGAGGCCCTGGCCGCGGTGGGCCTCCCCGCCGAGCTCGCGGAGTACGCCGAGTCGGACGCGTACGACGTCGAGCTGCGCGCCTCCCACAAGGAGGGCATCTCCAAGGTCGGCCAGGACGTCGGCACGCCGGTCATCGCGGTGCCGGGCGCGGACGGCGAGCAGATCGCCTTCTTCGGCCCGGTCGTCACCCCGGCGCCCAAGGGCGAGGAGGCGGCAAAGCTGTGGGACGGCACGCTGCTGGTGGCGTCGGTCCCGGGCTTCTACGAGATCAAGCGGACGCGCACGAACGGTCCCGACTTCTCCAACCTCTGATCGTCCCGCCCGTGCCCCGCACGGAAGGGCCCCCGCGAGTCACTCCCCCAGAGCTGCACCTGGGAGGTGCCCCACTCGCGGGGGCCCTTCTTCATTCCGCCTGCAGGTGAAGGTTGAGAAGACGATCACGAGCAGGACGACTGTGCTCGCCCCGTCACGGGGTGATGAGCGGGGTGCGCTCCTTGGCCTCGGCGTAACGCTTCGCCACGTCCTGCCAGTTGACGACCTGCCACATGGCGTCGATGAAGTCCACCTTCTGGTTCTTGTACTGAAGGTAGAACGCGTGCTCCCAGGCGTCGAAGACCAGGATCGGCACCGACCCCTGGCCGACATTGCCCTGATGGTCGTACACCTGCTCGACGATGAGCCGCCCGCTGACCGGCTCGTACGCGAGGACACCCCAGCCCGAGCCCTGCGTGGTCGCGGCGGCCTTGGAGAGCTGCGTCCTGAACTTCTGGAAGGAGCCGAACGACTCGGCGATCGCGTCCGCGAGCTCGCCCACACCGTCCGCGGCCAGCGGCTCACCGCCACCGTCGCCGGTCATGTTGTGCCAGTAGATGCTGTGCAGGATGTGCCCGGACAGATGGAACGCGAGATTCTTCTCCAGCCCGTTGATCGCTCCCCACTGCTCCTTGTCGCGGGCTTCCTCCAGCTGCTCCAGCGTGTCGTTGGCGCCCTTGACGTACGCGGCGTGGTGCTTGTCGTGGTGCAGCTCGATGATCTCCGGATTGATCACCGGCTCCAGCGCCGCGTAGTCGTACGGAAGTTCAGGAAGCGTGTACATGGCCATGTCCGAGCCCTCCGAGCTGCTTCTTGCAAGTCATTCGCAACTGCAGGTTAGCAGCAGGAAGGCCGGGAAGTTGATCAGCCCTTCGTCCTGGGACAAGGCGTCGCGGGCGATCGCGGCGAGACCGGGGAAGTCGGTGACCATGGCGTCGACGCCGAGGGCGTACCGGGTGGCGGCGCTCGGCGCGACGGCCCGGCCACGCGGGCAGGGCCGTAGCCGGACACGCGAAGGACCCCCGGGCCGTCCTCGGCCCGGGGGTCCCGTGTGCGCAGCGGCTGCCGGCGCCGTCAGTCCGTCGAGGTCTGCTTCGTCGGCTCCGCCGACGCGCGGCGCTGCTGCAGGAAGAGGCCGCAGGCGGCCAGCGCCAGCGTCATCAGGCCGGTCGCGAGGAGCTGGTCGCGGGTGTCGGGCTGGCGGAGCATCAGCACGAAGATCCCGAGCATGCCCGCGATCGCGACCCAGGTGAGCACCGGGAACAGCCACATCCGCACCACGAGCTTCTCCGGAGCCTCGCGCTCCACCCGTCGCCGCAGCACCAGCTGGGAGACGGCGATGAAGAGCCAGACGACGAGGATCACCGCGCCGATCATGTTCAGCAGCCAGGGGAAGACGTCGTCAGGACGCCAGTGGCTGAGCAGCACGCACAGGAAGCCGAAGACGGAGGAGACCAGTACGGCGATCCGCGGCACACCCCCGGAGATCCGGCCGATCGCCTTCGGGCCCTGGCCCCGGGCGACCAGCGAGTACGCCATGCGCGAGGCGCCGTAGATGTTGGCGTTCATCGCGGAGAGCAGGGCGACCAGCACCACGATCTGCATCACGGTGCCGGCGCCCGGGATGTCGAGGTGGTTCAGGGCGGTGACGTACGGGCCCTTGTCGGGGTTGGCGACGTCCGGGTCGTCCCACGGCACCAGCGTGACGATGACCGCCATCGAGCCGATGTAGAACACCGCGATGCGCCACATCGCCGTACGCACGGCCTTGGCGACGCCCTGGACGGGGTGCTCGGACTCGGCGGCCGCGATGGTGACCGTCTCCAGGCCGCCGTACGCGAAGACGGACGCCAGCAGACCGATGACGAGGCCCTCCGAGCCGTTCGGCAGGAAGCCGCCGTCGCCGGTGAGGTTGGCGGTGCCGGGGGCCTCCGTGCCGGGCAGGAAGCCGAGGATCGCGAGGCCGCCGAGGATCAGGAACAGCGTGATCGCGCCGACCTTGAGGGCGGCGAACCAGAACTCGAACTCGCCGAAGTTCTTCACGGCCGCGAGGTTCGTCCCGCAGAACACCAGCATGAACAGAGCGACCCAGGCCCACTCGGGCGTGCCGGGCAGCCAGCCACTGACGATCTTCGCCGCGCCGATGCCCTCCAGGCCGACGGCGACGGACAGCAGCACCCAGAAGGACCAGCCGGCCGTGAAGCCCGCCCAGGGTCCGATCGCCCGCTCGGCGTGGACCGAGAACGAGCCGGAGGCCGGATTCGCGGCCGACATCTCACCGAGCATGCGCATCACCAGCATGACGAGCAGGCCGGATATCGCATAGGCGACGACGATCGACGGTCCGGCGGCGGCGATACCGGCTCCGGAGCCGACGAAGAGACCGGCTCCGATCACCCCGCCGAGGGCGATCATCGAGAGATGGCGCTGCTTGAGGCCGTGCGCGAGCGCGGAGTCGACCTTGTGGTCGACGGGCGCGGGCGCCGAGGTCCGAGACATGGGCATGCCCTGTTCGTGGGGGACGAGGGGATTGGCCCACAGTCTGAGGCCCGTCCCGCTCACAGGGCTCGGATGACCGCTATACGGACAAGATGCTCACACAATGTGAAGGGTCAGAAACGGTCGGCCCGAGCCTCGCGCCACTCCCGTACGCCCGCCACGACCAGCACCGCAGCCGTCGCCGCCGCCGACCAGAGCACCTGCGGCCGCGCACCGTCGTCGAACAGCATCAGCACCACCACGGCCGCCATCCCCGCCAGCGCCACCCAGGTCAGCCACGGGAAGCCCCACATCTTCAGGACCAGCTTCTCCGGTGCCTCCCGCTCGATGCGCCGCCGCAGCCGCAGCTGCGACACCGCGATCAGGGCCCACACGAACAGCAGCACCGCGCCGACGGCGTTGAGCATGTAGAGGAAGACGGAGTCCGGCCACTTCAGGTTGAGCAGGACGGAGACGAAGCCGAAGGCCACCGAGGCGAACACGGCCCGCCGGGGCACCCCGCCCCCGGAGACCTTCAGCAGGCCGGCGGGCGCCTCGCCGCGCTCGGCGAGCGAGAAGACCATCCGCGAGGAGCCGTACAGATTGGCGTTGAGGGCGGACAGCAGCGCCACGAACACCACGATGTTCATGATCTGCCCGGCCGCCGGCACGCCGATCGCGTCGAGTACGGCGACGTACGGGCTCTGTCCCGGCTTCATCGCGGTCCACGGCAGCACGGTCACGATGACCAGCATCGAGCCGACGTAGAAGAGGAGGATGCGCCACACCGCGCTGCGCACAGCGCGCCCGACCGCGCGGGCCGGGTCCTCGGACTCGGCGGCCGCGATCGTGACGACCTCCAGACCGCCGAAGGCGAAGACGACCGCGAGGACTCCGGAGACGACGCCCTCCCAGCCGTTCGGCAGGAAACCGCCCTGCCCGGTCAGATTGCCGAGCCCGACCGGCTTCGTGTCGGGCAGGACACCGAAGATCGCCAGCGTGCCCAGCAGCAGGAACAGCACGATCGCGCCGACCTTCAGCGCGGCGAACCAGAACTCGAACTCGCCGAAGTTCCTGACGGCCGCGAGATTGGCGGCGGTGAAGACCACCATGAAGATCAGCACCCAGGCCCACTGCGGCACGCCCGGCACCCAGCCGTTGGCGATGGTCGCCGCCCCGGTCGCCTCCACTGCGAGCACGACCACCAGCAGGAACCAGTACAACCAGCCCACGCTGAAACCGGCCCAGCGGCCGAGCGCCCGCTCCGCGTGCACCGAGAACGCACCGGAGGCGGGCATCGCCGACGACATCTCGCCGAGCATCCGCATCACGAGCATCGCCAGCGTGCCGGCGAGCAGATACGACACGACGATCCCGGGCCCGGCGACCGCGATCCCGGCTCCGGAGCCGACGAAGAGACCGGCTCCGATCACCCCGCCGAGGCCGAGCATCGTGAGATGACGCTGCTTCAGCCCGTGCGAGAGAGGCTCGGCCTCGGTGGCCAACGGGTTGGGCGGTGCGTCGTGCATGGTGCTCGTCACTCTCGGGAATTTGGCAAGAATCCACAGTCTCCCCGAGTCCTGCACCGATCACCAAAACGGGCTCCTTGGCCCGCCACCTCAGTGACGAGTGTCACGCACCCCGTGCGGTTGCCCTGTGCTCTTTGTGAGGAACCCACCAACGCGTCGACCGGCCCTTTGTCATCGGCTGACGGTGATCGGTCGTTCACTCCTGGGTTAACGTCGCCATGTCCACACCGATGTGAGTACCCACTCTCCACACCCTCGCGGAGTCCCGATGAGCACTGCTGCCGCCCCTGTCCGATCCGGACTGGTTCTCGCCGACCTGCTGCCCACCAGCCGTACGAAGTCCGCGGTGGACGCGGCCCTGGTCGTCGGCGGCGCCGCGCTCACCGGCATCGCGGCCCAGATCGCTGTCCCGGTCCCCGGCTCCCCGGTGCCGGTCACGGGCCAGACCTTCGCCGCGCTCCTCGTCGGCACGGCGCTCGGCGCCCGCCGTGGCTTCCTCGCTCTCGCGCTGTACGCACTCGCCGGTGTGGCGGGCATGCCGTGGTTCGCCGAGGCGTCCTCCGGGTACGCGATGCCGTCGTTCGGCTACATCCTCGGCATGCTGCTCGCCGCGACCGTGGTCGGAGCCCTCGCCCGCCGTGGCGCGGACCGCTCCGTCCTGCGCACCGCCGGCAGCATGGCGCTCGGCTCCGCGATCATCTACGCGGTCGGCGTGCCGTACCTGGCCCTCGCCACCGGCATGACGCTTTCCCAGGCCGTGGCCGCGGGCCTCACCCCGTTCCTCATCGGTGACGCGCTCAAGGCCGCGCTGGCGATGGGCGTGCTGCCGGCCGCCTGGAAGCTGCTCGGCCGCCGCGGCTGACACGTATGCGAAAGCCCCGGTCCGCTCGACGGCGGACCGGGGCTTTCGCATACGTGCGCGGCTGACCGGGGCGGACTAGGCGTCGACCTCGGCCTTGCGCCTGCTCCTGTCCTTGGACTGGAGCACGAAACCGATGATCAGCACGACGGCCGCGACCGCCAGCGACAGCAGCACGACCTCGCGGTTGGCGTCGTCGAAGAGCATGTAGCCCAGCACGAGGACGATCATCGCGGCGGTCGCCCAGGTCAGGTACGGGAAGAGCCACATCTTCACCGTCACCTTCTCCGGGGCCTCACGCATCAGGATCCCGCGCATCCGCAGCTGGGTGAAGCAGATCACCAGCCAGACGAAGAGCGCGACGGCACCCGACGAGTTCAGCAGGAACAGGAAGACCGTGTCCTTGAACGCGTAGTTGAAGTAGACGGCGAGGAAGCCGAAGACCACGGAGCCCAGGATCGCCCACATCGGCACGCCGTTGGCGTTGACCTTGGCGAAGGCCTTGGGGGCGTCACCGCGCTCGCCCAGCGAGAACGCCATGCGGGAGGCGGTGTACAGGCCGGAGTTCAGGCAGGACAGCACGGCAGTCAGGACGATGACGTTCATGATCTGGCCGGCGGCCGGGATGCCGATGGAGTCCAGGGCCGCGACGTACGAGCCCTTCTCGACGATCGACTTGTCGTTCCACGGCAGCAGCGTCAGGACCACGAAGATCGAGCCCAGGTAGAAGACGCCGATCCGCCAGATCACGCTGTTGGTGGCCTTGGTGACCGCGCGGCGCGGGTCCTCGGACTCACCTGCGGCCAGCGTGACGATCTCGCTGCCCATGAAGGAGAAGACGACCATCAGCACACCGGTGAGGATGGCGCCCGCGCCGTTGGGCAGGAAGCCGCCGGCGTCGGTCAGGTGCGCGAAGCCCGCGCCCGGGTTGTCGGAGCCCGGCAGGATGCCGAAGACGGCCAGCAGGCCGATGACCACGAACGCGCCGATGGCGACGACCTTGATGCCGGCGAACCAGAACTCGAACTCGCCGTACGACGACACCGAGGCGAGGTTGGTCGCGGTCAGCACGACCATGACGATCAGCGCCCAGGCCCACTGCGGCAGGGCCGGGATCCAGCCCTCGAGGATCACGGCACCCGCGGTCGCCTCGACCGCCAGCACCACGACCCAGAAGAACCAGTACAGCCAGCCGATGGAGAAGCCCGCCCAGCGGCCGAGCGCGCGGTCGGCGTACGCGGAGAAGGAGCCGGAGTTCGGGCTCGCGGCCGCCATCTCACCCAGCATCCGCATGACGAAGACCACCATCGCGCCGACGAGGAGGTACGACACGAGGATGGCCGGACCGGCCGCGGCGATACCGCCGGAGGAGCCGACGAACAGGCCGGCGCCGATGACGCCGCCGATGGCGATCATGGAAAGATGGCGGTTCTTCAGTCCGGCCTTGAGACCGTCCGAAGGCTGGGGAATGCCGGGTTCTCCGGTGCTTCCGCCTGCCTTCGTAAGGGTCGACTGCGAGGTCATGGACGATTCCTTACGTGTGCGGTTCGCTCGGGTTACGAGCCCGTGCATTCAAACCGGTGACTCGCCGGTACGGAAGGCCTGATCCCGATTCGTGATATTGCGCACCCTTCGTCCGGTCGTGCGACCGAAACCCGTACCGACCCCGCTGACCGCTACCCGGCCTCCCGCGTGCCACACTCGGATCATGCGCGTGTACCTCGGCTCCGACCATGCCGGCTTCGAACTCAAGAACCACCTCGTCGAGTGGCTCACGGCCCACGGCCACGAGCCCGTCGACTGCGGCCCCCACATCTACGACGCCCAGGACGACTACCCGCCGTTCTGCCTGCGTGCCGCCGAGCGGACCGCCGCGGACCCGGACAGCCTCGGCGTCGTCATCGGCGGCTCCGGCAATGGCGAGCAGATCGCCGCGAACAAGGTCGAGGGCGTGCGCGCGGCACTGGCCTGGAGCGTGCAGACGGCCACGCTGGGCCGTGAGCACAACAACGCCAATGTCGTGGCCGTCGGCGCCCGCATGCACACCACCGACGAGGCGACGACCTTCGTCGAGGTCTTCCTGAAGACGCCCTACTCGGGTGAGGAGCGTCACACCCGCCGCATCGAGATGCTCTCGGCGTACGAGACCACCGGCGAGCTCCCCCCGATCCCGGCCCACCACCCGCAGGAGCCCACCGCCTGATGCCCGAGGGGCACACGATCCACCGACTGGCCGCCGACTACCGGGAACGGTTCGGCGGCCGGTCCGTGAGGGTGACGAGCCCGCAGGGGAAGTTCGCCGACTCCGCGGCGCTGCTCGACGGCACGGTGCTGGAGCGCACCGAGGCTCACGGCAAGCACCTCTTCCTCGGCTTCGGCGGCGAGGAATGGGTCCACATCCACCTCGGCCTGTTCGGCAAGGTGAACTTCGGCGACGCCCCGGCGCCCCCGCCCACCGACACCGTGCGGCTGCGGCTCGCCGACGCGCGGGCGTACGTCGACCTGCGCGGCCCCACCACGTGTGCCCTGATCACGGACCCCGAGAAGCGCGCGATACACGAGCGCCTCGGCCCCGATCCACTCCGCCCGGACGACGGCTTCGAGCGCGCCTGGGCCCGGATCTCCCGCTCCCGTACGACCGTCGCGGCCCTGCTCATGGACCAGAAGGTCGTCGCGGGCGTCGGCAACGTCTACCGCGCGGAAGTCCTCTTCCGCCATGGCATCGATCCGTACCGCCTGGGGAAGGACCTCACCGAGCGCGAGTGGCACGCCGTCTGGGCGGACCTGGTCGCGCTCATGCGTGAAGGCGTGCGGAACAACCGCATCGACACCGTCCGACCCGAGCACACCCCCGAGGCCATGGGCCGCCCGCCGCGCGTCGACGACCACGGCGGCGAGGTCTACGTCTACCGCCGGGCCGGCCGGCCCTGCCACATCTGTGGCGGCGAGATCCGCACCGCCGATCTCGCCGCCCGCAACCTCTTCTGGTGTCCGACCTGTCAGAGGCCGGGCCCGTCCGGGACGTGAGGACGCCTCACGCACGCTAGAACCCGTGCGGCAGCCACGGCGCGAGGTCCGAGCCGAAGGCGAGCGACGCCTCGGCCAGCGCCCCGCCGCGCAGTTCGCGCACCCGCCCCGCGCCCGCCAGCGATGAGAGCGTCACCCCGCCCAGGTACGCCGAGCCCAATTCCCTTGCGGACAGCGCCAGATCGGCCTCGTCCGCGGTGCGTTCGCAGGACGCGCCCTTCATGTCACCGGTGAGCCGCCAGCGACCCTCGTTCCAGGGGCAGAAGGCGTCCTCGACCTCGAACACCACGTCCACCGGCGCCTGGTAGGTCCGTGCCGCCAGCGCCGCGCCCAGATCCACCAGCCGTACGTGCATCGAGTCGCGCACGAGAACACCGCACCGGCGGATGTCGGTCACCAGCTGCAGCAGCGGGTCGTCCACGGGCCGCATCCGCGCACGGACCGTCGAGGTCAGGTCGATGTCGAAGAGGAACCGCCACAGCGCCGCGTACGCCGCCGGGTCCAGCGCGTCGATGTGCCGGAGCATGATCGAGCCTTTCGCTCCCGACGCCTGCCACTCCGGCTTGTTGTGGAAGCGGACATATCCCACCACTTCGTCGTCCCGCTCGGCGAGCACGCACTGCATGGGAGACGCGCCCTCCCGCTCGCCCGGGGGGTCGAGCAGCGGCAGCCGCTCCCAGCCGGGCGTCCGGGCGATCATGCCGGGCCGCGAGCCGATCGTGCGCGTATACACGGCCTCGCACGCCTCGGCCGCCTCCGCGACCGGAACGAAGCGCAGCCGTACGTCGTCCGTCCCGGGCGGCGCGACGATCCGCACCCGGGACGTGTCGATCTCCAGATTCAGCTGATGCGTCCCGACGCCGTACCCGAACCGTCCGTAGATCTCCGGCTCGGACGCCGTCAGCACGGCGAGCGGTTCTCCCCACATGTGTACGTCGTCCAGCTGACGCCGCATCATCGAGGTCAGCACTCCGCGCCGCCGGTGCGTCGCCGCGACGCTCACCATCGTCACGCCGGCGGCGGGGACGAACGCGCCGCCGGGCACCGACACCTGGTAACTGAACGCCCCGGCCGTACCGACGCACTCGTCGCCGTCCCACGCGGCGATCGAACGGTCGAACTCGGTCAGCGTGCGAAACAACTCGCGCTCCTCCGGGGCCTCGGGCACTCCGCCGAAGGCGCGCTCCAGCTTTCCGTACCACTCGTCCCACTGTGCCCGCTGGAGCACCCGCAGTTCAGTCGTCATGTGCCATCCCTACCAGGGGTGTCCGACCCGTCGCGACCCGATTTCGAACGCAATGTCACAGGGGTCGCCCTGCACGCCACCCGAGCGGGTGGATAGGGTCCACGACGATGGCACGTGGCGCAGCAGACTCACTCACGGCCCGGCTGCGGAAGTCCGCACACCGGGCCCGCACCGCGCTGCGCAAGTCCGGCGTCGACTACTTCCGCGGTGACGGCTCGGACTGGATCGCCCTGGCCGGACTGCTGCTGACCGTCCCGGCGATCGCGTGCGGCACCATAGCCCTGCCCGTCTGGTTCTCGCCGGCGGCGCTCGTCCTCCCGATCGTGGCGGGCGGTCTGCTGCTGCGGCCCGCCAGTCTCCTCGGGCTGTACGCGGCGGCGGCCGCAGCGCTCATCGTCGAGTCGCTCACGCTGGGCCCGTACATGGAGGGCCCGGCGCGGGTCACCCCCGGAACGGTGCTGGTCGTGGCGGCCTGCGGCTCCTTCGGACTGCTCATCGCGCAGTTCCGGGCCCGGGTCGGCGTGCCCTGGCGGCGCGGCGGCACGATGCTCTTCGACCTGCGCGAACGCCTCCGGGTGCAGAGCGCGCTGCCCCGGCTGCCCAGGGGCTGGCACCGCGAGATGGCGCTGCGC
The DNA here is from genome assembly GCF_053594115.1 of Streptomyces sp. NPDC001970. Classification (NCBI taxonomy): domain Bacteria; kingdom Bacillati; phylum Actinomycetota; class Actinomycetes; order Kitasatosporales; family Streptomycetaceae; genus Streptomyces; species Streptomyces sp. NPDC001970. The sequence goes on from NZ_JBSFDW010000030.1 coordinate 74,968, forward strand.
CCGGCCGGCGGACAGTCCTTCTCCGGCGATTTCGTGGTCGCGGCCCGGACCAACGGCGGTCGCACACTCGAAGCCGTCCTGACCGACGTCTCCGGCAAGGGCATGGACGCGGGGTCGCGCGCCCTGCTCCTGTCGGGCGCGTTCGGCGGACTCCTCGGCTCGCTGCCGCCGCACGGCTTCCTGCCCGCCGCCAACGGCTATCTGCTGCGCCAGGACTGGGACGAGGGCTTCGCGACCTCCATCCATCTCGTCCTCGACCTGGACTCCGGCGACTATGAACTCCTCTCCGCCGGCCATCTCCCCGCCCTCCAGCTCCACGCGGGCTCGGGCCGATGGGAGGAGAAGTCCGCGGAGGGGCCACTGCTCGGCGTGTACGCCGGCGCCCAGTTCGACCCGGTCAAGGGGACGCTGCGGCCGGGCGACGTGCTGATGCTCTTCACGGACGGCCTGGTGGAGGCGTCCGACCGCGAGATCGCCGAGGGCATGGACCGCCTCACCGGCGAGGCCGACCGCTATGTCGCGACCGGCTTCGAGGGCGCGGCCTGGCACCTCATCGAGGCCGTGGCCAAGGACGTCAACGACGACCGCGCCCTGCTTCTGCTCCGCCGCGAGCCGTGACATGAGCCCGTCCGGGTTCTGAGGACGGACACCCGGGTCGATCCGCGCCCCGTACAGTCCCCCCATGCCCTTCCTCACCCTGACCGAAGTCGAGGCCATCGCCCGCGAGGCCCACGCGGCGCAGACGGACAAGGCGGGACGCCCGTACACCGAGCATCTGCAGGCCGTCGCCGACGGCGTCCGCGCCCGTGGCGGCAGCGACGAGCAGATCGCCGCCGCATGGCTGCACGACGCCATCGAGGACGACGCCCTCTCCCGCGACTGGCTGGAGGCCGCCGAACTCCCGCAGTCCGTCAAGGAGATGGTCCTCGCGCTGACCAAGCGCAGGGGCGAGGACCTCGCCGACTACACCCGCCGCATCCTCGCCACCCCCGGAGCACTCCTCGTCAAGGAGTCCGACCTCGCCCACAACGCAAACCCGGACCGCCTCGCCGTTCTCGACGAGGCGACCCGGGCCCGGCTCACCGCGAAGTACGCGACGGTGCGCCGACTGCTGGGTCCGACAGCCGAGTGACGTCCCGCCGGAACGCCCAGGACAGCTCCGGCTCCGTCGCGAAGCGCAGCGCCCGCCGCACCGGAGGCGTGCAGAGCAGCGTCACCGCCGCGGCCATGGTCAGCGTCACCACGAGCTCCCCGCCCGGTGTGGCGAGCCACGGATGCTCCGCCGCCAGGCCCATGTAGTCGAAGGTCTTCACCAGGAAGCCGTGCAGCAGATAGCCGCAGATGGTGCCCGCACCCAGCACGGTGAACCAGGTCCGCCCGCGTGGCACCCAGGCCAGGAAGGCCGCCGTGAGCAGGAGCGCGCAGGCGAACAGCCCGAACGTCATGAGCGGCCCCGCCCACCAGGGCGCGCCCAGGTCCCCGGCCCCGGCCGAGCGGTAGAACCAGCCCATCCTCAGGTCCGGCGCGATCCAGTAGGTGAACACCGCCGCGCCCGCGACGACCGGCAGTGCCAGCAGCCGCACCTCACGCCGCCGCACCAGCTGGAAGTGGACCGGCTTGAGCGAGAGCCCGAGCACGAAGAACGGCAGGAACTGCATCACGCGCTGCAGCTCGAGGTCCCCGCCGATGCCCGTCGTGAGCGAGCCGAGCGCGGCGATGACCAGCGCGACCGGCAGTGGCCATCGGATCGCGCGCCACAGGGGAGTGGACAGCCGCCAGACGAACAACGCCAGCAGGAACCAGGTGAGATAGAAGGGGTCGGTCAGGCTGAACGGGTGTCCGGGGTCGCCGTCGCCCCACCGCTTGTGGAGCGTGTACGCCACCTCGAAGACGACGTACGGCACGACCACCCCGCTCACCAGCCGCTTCAGCTGGCCGGGCCGGGCGTCGAAGTTCCGCGAGAAGTAGCCGGAGATGATGATGAACGCCGGCATGTGGAAGGTGTAGACGAGCATGTACAGCGCTCGGGTGGCGCGGCTGCCCTCCATCACCGGTTCCCACGCGTGCGCCACCGCCACCAGCACGATGGCCAGGTACTTGGCGTTGTCGAAGTAGGGGTCGCGTCTCCCGGCCGATGCCGCCGCGGGCGGCACGTGCGGGCGTGCCGCCGGTGCCGGTGACGCCGGTTCCTTCGCCTTCGCCGTCGTCTCGGGGACGGGCTCCGGCTCCCGGGAGGCCTCGGGGAGTCGGTCCCTCTGCAATCCATTCGGAGCGTGGAACATTCGAGGCACCCTAGCCCTGCGGAATGGATTACGTAAAACCCGCTGGAGGGCGCGTCCATTCGCCACTGAAACTACCGTCAAACGCGCAATATGCCCTAGTTAATACCGCTTAAACGGTGCAAATCGACACGCCGAATGCGAGGGTGAATTTCCTCACCGCTATTGCCTGAATTTCCTGTGGCCGGGCTGTGTGTATTTCGCGCCCGGCGGGTAGGTGCCGTGTGTCGGTGCGCCATTGCCGGGCCTGCCGGCCCGGCCCGGTGTGACGTGATCCATTCGCCGACGATGTGTCAGCCGGCAGCCAGCATGCGGGGGTTGGTGGCACGATGGACATGACGGGGGTGTGCTGGGCCGCATGCTCCCGGGCGGGCAAGGGTGGACCGACCGAGGGTGTGATCAGTTGTGGCCATTTCGCTGTCTGTGGTGCTGCTGTTGGCGATCATCCTCGTGGTGATGATCCGCGGCGGGTCGATCAAGGCCGGACCCGCGATAGTCGCGGCGCTTTTCGGCTTCTTCCTCGCGTCGACCGGCATGGCGCCGTCGATCAACAACTTCCTGAACTCGCTGGCCGACTCGATCAACGCGATCCAGTTCTGACGCCGGCGCGCACCGCAGTACGACAACGGTTCAGGGCCGGGCCGGAGGACGAACCTCCGGCCCGGCCCTGAGCCGTATGGAGCGGGCGACGGGAATCGAACCCGCGTAGCTAGTTTGGAAGACTAGGGCTCTACCATTGAGCTACGCCCGCGAGGATCGCGCCGCAGGTCATGAAGGCCACGGCACGAAGAGCATCGTAGCGGGTCCCTGCCGTTCGCCGCACACCCATTCCGTACCGGGCGCGTACATGCGAAACAAAGGGGCAGGAGCACTGGCTGCGGGCATGTACCCTACGTGTCGCACCGACGGGGTGTGGCGCAGCTTGGTAGCGCGTCCGCTTTGGGAGCGGAAGGCCGTGGGTTCAAATCCCGCCACCCCGACCACCAGTCCTGATCACAGCTCAAGATCGCGTTGTGGGGCTCATCCCGCTTGCGGTTACTATGCAAGCTGTGTGCCCGTGTGTCTGACGAGTGTCTGAAGAGCCGGGCCCGATCCGCTGAGCCGCCGCCGGACATCACTCCGCGGTGACCACAGCAGAACCCCTGAATTCAGCCACCAAGGAGACCGAACCGTGAAGAGCGCCGTGGAGACCCTGAACCCGACCCGGGTTCGGCTCACTGTCGAGGTGCCCTTCGAGGAGCTCAAGGACAGCCTCGACGCGGCGTACAAGAAGATCAACCAGCAGGTCACGGTCAAGGGCTTCCGTAAGGGCAAGATCCCGGCCCGGGTCATCGACCAGCGGTTCGGCCGCGGTGCGGTGCTGGAGGAGGCCGTCAACGACGCCCTCCCGAAGTTCTACACGCAGGCGGTCAACGAGGCCGAGGTCAACGTCCTCGGCCAGCCCGAGGTGGACATCACGGAGCTGAAGGACGGCGAGACGCTGGCCTTCACCGCCGAGGTGGACATCCGCCCCACGATCGAGATCCCGGACTACTCCGGCATCTCCGTCGAGGTCGACGCCATCGAGGTCAGCGACGAGGACGTGGAGAAGTCCGTCGAGCAGCTGCGCTCGCGCTTCGCGTCCACCTCCCCGGTCGAGCGCGCCGCCGCCGAGGGCGACGTCGTGACGATCGACCTGGAGGCCAAGGTCGACGGCGAGGTCCTCGCGGACGGCGTCGCGGACGGCGTGCAGTACACGATCGGCTCCGGTGAGCTCCTCGACGGCATCGACGAGGCCGTGACCGGCCTGGAGGCCGGCGGCGAGGGCACCTTCACCTCGCAGCTCAAGGGCGGCTCCGCCGAGGGCAAGGACGCCGAGGTCACCGTCAAGGTCACCCAGGTCGCGGCCCGTGAGCTCCCCGAGCTCGACGACGAGTTCGCGCAGATGGCGAGCGAGTTCGACACCCTCGAGGAGCTGACGGCCGACAGCCGCAAGCGCCTCGAGAGCATGAAGGAGTACGACCAGGCCACCCAGGCCCAGGAGCGCGTCCTGGACAAGCTCCTGGAGCTGGTCGAGGTCCCGATGCCCGAGAAGCTCCTCGAGGAGGAGATCAACACCCGCAAGCACAACCTGGAGCACCACCAGCTCGGTCAGATGGGTCTGACCCTCGACAAGTACCTGGAGATCCAGGGCAAGACCGCCGAGGAGTTCGAAACCGAGACCAAGGAGCAGGCGGTCAAGGGCATCAAGACCCAGTTCGTCCTCGACGAGCTGGTCTCCAAGGAGAAGCTGAACGTCAGCCAGGAGGAGCTCACCGAGCACCTCATGCGCCGCGCAGCCTCCTCCGGCATGTCCCCCGACCAGTTCGCCCAGGCGGTCGTCGAGGGCGGCCAGGTGCCGATGCTCGTCGGCGAGGTCGCCCGCGGCAAGGCGCTCGCCGTGGTCGTCGAGGCCGCGACGGTCACCGACACCAACGGCGAGGTCGTCGACCTGAGCGACGACGAGGACGAGGTCGAGGAGGCCGCCGGAGTCGCCGCCGCGGCCACCGGTGGGGCCGACGCCGACGCCGCCGCCGCGAAGGACGCCGAGGACGAGACCGAGGCCTGAGCCTCGCGCTGATCCCGTACGACGGGCCCGGACGCGCCCTGTGCGCGTCCGGGCCCGTCGCCGTACCGGAGCCGCGCGCACCGGCCTCCCGGCCGAATCGCCGCGGGTCGCGTCGGAGCCTGCTCAGGTGGGCGTACGCGGGGCGCTGACGTGGGCGTGCGCGACGCCGGCACGCCCCCGCACCTTGCGCTCCCAGCGAACAGTTCGGGAAGCGGGATGGCGCCCGCCCACCAGCGCGTTAGGGTCCATGAATACGAGGGCAGGGGACTACCCGCCCAGGGGATCTTCCAGCCCCCGGTAGTACGAAGACGCTGAGACGGCCGCAGCCGTCAGAGACGAGCAGGTGGATTACGTGACGAATCTGATGCCTAACGCCGCCGGTGAGCCGTCCATCGGTGGAGGCCTCGGCGACCAGGTCTACAGCCGGCTGCTCGGCGAGCGCATCATCTTCCTGGGTCAGCAGGTCGACGACGACATCGCCAACAGGATCACGGCGCAGCTCCTTCTTCTGGCCGCAGACCCCGAGAAGGACATCTACCTCTACATCAACAGCCCCGGTGGCTCGGTGACGGCCGGCATGGCGATCTACGACACCATGCAGTACATCCCGAACGACGTCGTCACCATCGGCATGGGCATGGCCGCTTCCATGGGCCAGTTCCTGCTCACCGGCGGCACCGCGGGCAAGCGCTTCGCGCTCCCGCACACCGACATCCTGATGCACCAGGGCTCCGCCGGTATCGGCGGCACCGCATCGGACATCAAGATCCAGGCCGAGTACCTGCTGCGCACCAAGAAGCGCATGGCGGAGATCACCGCCCACCACTCCGGCCAGACCGTCGAGACGATCATCCGCGACGGCGACCGCGACCGCTGGTTCACCGCCGGGGAAGCCAAGGACTACGGGCTCATCGACGAGATCATCTCCCTCGCTTCGGGCGTTCCGGGCGGTGGTGGCACCGGGGCCTGATCCCCGGCACCGGGGCCGCCGGGGCCTGATCCCCGGGACCGGGGCCGCCGGGGCCTGATCCCCGGCACCGGGCCCCGGACTCCGCGCCCACCCACCCAGACCCTCAGCCCGCCGAACGCCACCAGGATGGTGAACACCGACATGCACATGCAGAACAATCTCTCCGCGAGCGGCCTCTACACGGGCCCGCAGGTGGACAACCGCTACGTCGTTCCCCGCTTCGTCGAGCGCACCTCGCAGGGTGTGCGCGAGTACGACCCGTACGCGAAGCTCTTCGAGGAGCGCGTGATCTTCCTCGGCGTCCAGATCGACGACGCCTCCGCCAACGACGTCATGGCGCAGCTGCTGTGCCTGGAGTCGATGGACCCGGACCGCGACATCTCGATCTACATCAACAGCCCCGGTGGCTCCTTCACCGCGCTGACCGCCATCTACGACACGATGCAGTTCGTGAAGCCGGACATCCAGACGGTCTGCATGGGCCAGGCGGCCTCCGCCGCCGCCGTCCTGCTCGCCGCAGGCACCCCCGGCAAGCGGATGGCCCTGCCGCACGCCCGTGTCCTGATCCACCAGCCCTCGACCCAGACGGGCCGGGAGCAGCTCTCCGACCTGGAGATCGCGGCCAACGAGATCCTGCGCATGCGTGAGCAGCTCGAGGAGATGCTCGCCAAGCACTCGTCGACGCCGATCGAGAAGGTCCGCGACGACATCGAGCGCGACAAGATCCTGACCGCCGAAGAGGCCCTCTCGTACGGCCTGGTCGACCAGATCGTCTCGACCCGCAAGAGCACGGCCGCAGCGGCCGCCTGACGCCCGACCTTCTCTTGGCGCGGTACACGTCAATGTGAACCGCGCCAAGGGGGGCCCGAACGAGGGGCCCGGCAAGGTACCGTCGGATATGAGGCACCAGGAGCCGCTGAACCAAGCGCTCCCAGGCGAAGGGGAAGCACCTCGTGGCACGCATTGGTGATGGCGGCGATCTGCTCAAGTGCTCGTTCTGCGGAAAGAGCCAGAAGCAGGTGAAGAAGCTCATCGCAGGCCCCGGGGTGTACATCTGCGACGAGTGCATCGACCTCTGCAACGAGATCATCGAGGAGGAGCTCGCCGAGACCTCCGAGGTGCGGTGGGAGGAACTCCCCAAGCCGCGCGAGATCTACGAGTTCCTCGAGGGGTACGTCGTCGGGCAGGAGCCCGCGAAGAAGGCACTCTCGGTCGCGGTGTACAACCACTACAAGCGCGTCCAGGCCGGCGAGAACGGCGGCGCGCAGGGGCGGGACGACGCGATCGAGCTCGCCAAGTCCAACATCCTGCTGCTCGGCCCCACCGGCTCCGGCAAGACGCTGCTGGCCCAGACGCTGGCCCGCATGCTCAACGTCCCGTTCGCCATCGCCGACGCGACGGCGCTGACGGAGGCGGGCTATGTCGGCGAGGACGTCGAGAACATCCTGCTCAAGCTGATCCAGGCCGCCGACTACGACGTCAAGAAGGCCGAGACCGGGATCATCTACATCGACGAGATCGACAAGGTCGCCCGCAAGAGCGAGAACCCGTCGATCACACGGGATGTGAGCGGTGAAGGGGTCCAGCAGGCGCTGCTGAAGATCCTGGAGGGCACGACCGCCTCCGTGCCCCCGCAGGGTGGCCGGAAGCACCCCCACCAGGAGTTCATCCAGATCGACACGACCAACGTGCTCTTCATCGTGGGCGGCGCCTTCGCCGGCCTGGAGAAGATCATCGAGTCGCGAGCGGGAGCGAAGGGCATCGGCTTCGGCGCCACGATCCGCTCCAAGCGGGAGATCGAGGCGAGCGACCAGTTCCAGGAGGTCATGCCCGAGGACCTGGTGAAGTTCGGCATGATCCCCGAGTTCATCGGCCGGCTCCCGGTGATCACCTCGGTCCACAACCTGGACCGCGAGGCGCTGCTGAAGATCCTGGTCGAGCCGCGCAACGCCCTGGTCAAGCAGTACCAGCGGCTGTTCGAACTCGACGGCGTCGAGCTGGACTTCGACCGCCCGGCGCTCGAGGCCATCGCCGACCAGGCGATCCTCCGCGGCACGGGCGCGCGCGGCCTGCGCGCCATCATGGAGGAAGTCCTGATGTCCGTGATGTACGAGGTGCCGTCGCGCAAGGACGTGGCGCGTGTCGTCATCACGGCGGACGTGGTCCACAACAACGTGAACCCGACGCTGGTGCCGAGGATCGTGAAGAACGACGGGCGGCACGAGAAGAGCGCGTAGCGCTCGACACACGTACGAAGACCGAGGCGCCCGGCCGGTTCGTCGAACCGGCCGGGCGCCCCTGCGTTCTGAGGCGTCACGCCTTGACGCGGATCTCCTTGCGGAGGTCGACGGTGAGCTTGATCGCCGTCTCCTTGTCCATGCCCTTGGTGGCGTCGCCGGGGGAGACCATCGCGATCGTGCTGTAGTCCGCCCAGGCGCAGAACCAGTCGGTCTTCTGCTGCTTGGTCACCGGGTTCTTTCCCTCGGCGGCCTGGCACTTCATGATGCCGTTGTCGAAGCCGTCCGGGCTGACCTCCTCGGGCGACCCGACCAGCTTGCCGGTCTGGGTACTGCTGTTGGCGGTCGAGTCCTTGTTGATCTGCGCGAAGAAGGTGTCCAGGGCCTTCTTCGGGTCATCGATCTTGCCGTAGGCGCCGAAGTAGGTGATTCCCTTGGCGGTGGCCAGGTCAGGAATGGAACTGGGGTCGGACGGGTCGTAGTTGCTGATGTCCGCAGTCGTGTACTGGCCCACGACGGACGTGCCGTTCTTGATCCCGCTCTTCTCCATCTCCCCGACGACGGAGGAGTCCTTGGAGCCGGCCTCGCCGTCCTTGGACACCCGGTTGTAGTCGGAGAGGACCTTCACGGGCGTGGTCAGCTTGTGCGGGCCGTCGTCGGACAGACCACCGCCGACAATGCTGCTGCCGCCGCCGAACACGAAGTACGCGCCGACGCCGATCGCCGCGACCACCGCGACCGCGCCGATGATCAGGCCCGTCTTCTTGCCGCCGCCCTGGGCCGGCGGCGGGGGCGGGTAGGCGCCGGGGCCCGCGCCGTACGGGGGCTGCTGGGGAGGCTGGCCGTAGGGGGCGGGCTGCGGGGGCTGGCCCCAGCCCTGCTGCTGCGGCGGGACGCCCTGGGGGGCCTGCTGGGGGTACCCGTAGCCGGGCTGAGGAGCCTGCTGCGGGTAGCCGTAACCGGGCTGCGGGGCCTGCGGCGGCTGGCCGTAAGGACCCGGCTGGCCGTACGGACCGGGCTGCTGGGGCTGACCGTCGTACGGGCCCGGCTGGTTGTAGCTCATTACTGGGTTCCCCTCCACATGCTTATGCGTTCCGAACATCCTGTCGGAATGGGCACCGTCCAGGGGTGCGGGGGCGCACACCGTTACGGAACATTCCCGTTTCAGAACCGGACCGTGACACCTCTAAACTGTGGCCCGTGACCGAGAACACTCAGCAGCAGCCAGCCAGCAACCCCGAACTGCCGACCCAGTACGCGCCGGCCGAGGTAGAGGGGAAGCTGTACGAGCGCTGGGTAGAACGCGGTTACTTCGAGGCCGACGCGAACAGCGAGAAGCCTCCGTACACGGTCGTCATCCCGCCGCCGAACGTCACGGGCAGCCTCCACCTGGGCCACGCCTTCGAGCACACGTTGATCGACGCCCTCACCCGCCGCAAGCGGATGCAGGGCTACGAGACGCTGTGGCAGCCCGGCATGGACCACGCCGGTATCGCCACGCAGAACGTCGTCGAGCGTGAGCTCGCCAAGGAGGGCAAGTCCCGTCACGACCTCGGCCGTGAGGCGTTCGTCGAGCGCGTCTGGCAGTGGAAGGCGGAGTCCGGCGGCCAGATCTCCGGGCAGATGAAGCGTCTGGGCGACGGTGTCGCCTGGTCGCGCGAGCGCTTCACGATGGACGAAGGCCTCTCCAAGGCCGTCCAGACCATCTTCAAGAGGCTCTACGACGACGAGCTGATCTACCGCGCCGAGCGCATCATCAACTGGTGCCCGCGCTGCCTCACCGCGATCTCGGACATCGAGGTCGAGTACCAGGACGACGACGGTGAGCTCGTCTCCATCCGGTACGGCGGAGGCGATGGGGAAGCAGACTCCATCGTCGTCGCGACGACCCGCGCCGAGACGATGCTCGGCGACACGGCCGTCGCCGTCCACCCCGACGACGAGCGCTACCAGCACCTCATCGGCCGCGAGATCGAGCTGCCGCTCACCGGCCGCCGTATCCCCGTCGTCGCCGACGAGCACGTCGACCCCGAGTTCGGCACGGGCGCCGTCAAGGTCACGCCCGCGCATGACCCGAACGACTTCGAGATCGGCCAGCGGCACAACCTGCCGAGCCTCGCCGTCATGGACGAGCACGCGATCATCACCGTCCACGGCCCCTTCCAGGGCCTGGACCGGCTGGAGGCCCGCAGCGCCATCGTCGGCGCCCTGCGCGCCGACGGCCGGATCGTCGCCGAGAAGCGTCCCTACGTCCACTCCGTCGGCCACTGCTCGCGCTGCAAGACCACGATCGAGCCGCGGCTGTCGATGCAGTGGTGGGTCAAGGTCGGTCCGCTGGCGAAGGCCGCGGGCGACGCGGTCCGCGACGGCAAGGTCGCGATCCACCCGCAGGAGATGGAGAAGCGGTACTTCGACTGGGTCGACAACCTCCACGACTGGTGCATCTCGCGCCAGCTGTGGTGGGGTCACCGCATCCCCGTCTGGTACGGCCCGAACGGCGAGATCGTCTGCGTCGGACCGGACGAGGAGCCGCCGAGCGGTGAGGGCTGGACCCAGGAGACCGATGTCCTCGACACCTGGTTCTCGTCCGGCCTGTGGCCGTTCTCCACGCTCGGCTGGCCGGAGCAGACCGAGAGCCTCGCGAAGTTCTACCCGAACTCCGTCCTGGTCACCGGCTACGACATCCTCTTCTTCTGGGTCGCCCGGATGATGATGTTCGGCCTGTACGCGATGGACGGCACCCCGCCGTTCCACACCATCGCCCTGCACGGCATGGTCCGCGACCAGTTCGGCAAGAAGATGTCGAAGTCCTTCGGCAACGCGGTCAATCCGCTGGACTGGATGGACAAGTACGGCTCCGACGCGCTGCGCTTCACGCTGGCACGCGGCGCCAACCCGGGCGTCGACGTCCCGATCGGCGAGGACTGGGTCCAGGGCTCGCGCAACTTCGCCAACAAGATCTGGAACGCGACGCGCTTCGCGCTGATGAACGGCGCGACGGTCGAGGGCCCGATGCCCGACCCGTCCGCCATGTCGGCGACCGACCGCTGGATCCTCTCGCGCCTGAACTCGGTCGTCGCCGAGGTCGACGCGTACTACGAGGACTACCAGTTCGCGAAGCTGTCCGACACGCTCTTCCACTTCGCGTGGGACGAGGTCTTCGACTGGTACGTCGAGCTGTCCAAGACCACGTTCATGGGCGGCGGCGAGGCCGCGAAGGTCTCCGCCCGTGTCCTGGGCGAGGTCCTCGACGTCACGCTGCGGCTGCTGCACCCCGTGGTCCCCTTCGTCACGGAGACGCTGTGGACCACGCTCACGGGCGGCGAGTCCGTCGTCATCGCCGAATGGCCCAAGGACAGCGGCTTCCGCGACGAGGCCGCCGAGCGGGAGATCGAGCTGGTCCAGCGGGTCGTCACCGAGGTCCGCCGGTTCCGCTCCGACCAGGGTCTGCAGCCCGGCCAGAAGGTCCCGGCCAGGCTGACGCTGGACGGCACCGCGCTCGCGCCGCACGAGGGCGCGATCCGGCAGCTGCTCCGCCTCCAGCCGGAGGGCGAGTCCTTCCATGCGACGGCGACGCTGCCGGTCGCGGGCGCGGAGGTCGCGCTGGACCTGTCCGGGGCGATCGACATCGCCGCGGAGCGCAAGCGGCTCGCGAAGGACCTCGCGGCGGCCGAGAAGGAGAGGGCCCAGGCCACGGCGAAGCTCGGCAACGAGGCGTTCCTGGCCAAGGCCCCGGACAGTGTCGTCGACAAGATCCGCGGCCGGCTCGCGAAGGCCGACGACGACATCGCGCGCATCACCGCTCAACTGGCCGCCCTGCCGCAGGTCTGACAGGCGGGGTCCGGCCTCCGCCTGCCGGGCCCTCGCCTGCCCGGGCGGGCTCCTCCGGAGCCTGTCCGGGCCTCTCGCCCTTCGAGCCTGTCCGGCGTTCCGGAACGGACACGAGGGTCGAGGGGCGGTGCCGGCCGCACCCGAGCCCGGATCGGCACTCGCTCGCGTGCGCCGCACCTCGCACCTCGGATGATGGAGGCATGCCGCACATGCCTGCCGCCCTCGCGCTGCGCAGCGCCGTCGGGGCGGGGCGCCGGTACGCGGACCGCTGGGCGGTCTCACCGCGTGCCGTCGACGCCGTCACGGCGCTCAGCTGCTTCGCGCTGATGCTGCTGGACGTGCCGGGCCTGGCCAAGGCGGACAACTCCCTGGGCCGGGTGAGCGCGACCGTCGTCCTGGCGGCCGGCGCGGCGACGCTGCTGCGGCGCCGGGCGCCTTGGGTGCCGTACCTGGCCGCTCTCGGCTGTCTGGGCTGGCTGCACGTCGGCAATCCGCCGGCGGCCGAGAACCCGGCCCGCGAGCGGCCCGTGCCGAGCGGGACCGGCACCTTCTCGATGCGCGAGCGGGTGGAGCATGGGCGGCACGCTCACCGCGGGGCCGCGGGACGGCTCGTACCACGTGCTGGCCCTGCTCCCGTCGGGCTTGTGAGGGCACGGGCAGGCGGGCCTCGGCCGTCGTGTCGGTGGGCCTCCGTAGACTGGCAACGTGAGTGAGCAGCAGCAGCCGGATCCCTTCGACGACGCCGAAGACAGCGACGGCGTCGGCAACGTCCACGAGCCCGACGTGTTCGACGAGATCGTCGACGCAGAGACCGACCGTGACCCCGACCTGGCGGTGATCGAGGCCGGCAGCCGCACCCTGCGCACCCAGGCCGGGCCGCCCCAGGGAGACCAGATGCCCGCGCGGCCCGCCGATCCGGAGGTGGACAAGGCGCTGCGCGAGGTCGAGGCGGACCTCGCGACCCGCTGGGGCGAGACGAAGCTTGAGCCGTCGGTCAGCCGGATCTCCGCGCTGATGGACGTGCTGGGCGAGCCCCAGCGCGCGTACCCGTCGATCCACATCACCGGCACCAACGGCAAGACGTCCACGGCCCGCATGATCGAGGCCCTGCTCGGCGCCTTCGAGCTGCGCACCGGGCGGTACACCTCGCCCCACGTCCAGTCGATCACCGAGCGGATCAGCCTGGACGGTGTGCCGATCGCCCCCGAGCGCTTCGTCGCCACGTACCACGACATCAAGCCGTACGTGGAGATGGTCGACGCGGCCCAGGAGTTCCGGCTCTCCTTCTTCGAGGTGCTGACCGGCATGGCGTACGCCGCGTTCGCGGACGCGCCCGTCGACGTGGCCGTCGTCGAGGTCGGCATGGGCGGCAGCTGGGACGCGACCAATGTCATCGACGGGTCGGTCGCCGTCGTCACCCCGATCGCGCTGGACCACACCGACCGGCTGGGTGACACGACGGCCGAGATCGCGGGCGAGAAGGCCGGCGTCATCAAGCAGGGCGCGACGGTGATCCTGGCGCAGCAGCCCGTGGAGGCCGCGCAGGTCATGCTGAAGAAGGCCGTCGAGGTGGACGCGACGGTGGCCCGCGAGGGCATGGAGTTCGGGGTCGTGTCCCGTGAGGTCGCCGTCGGCGGGCAGCTGCTGACGCTGCGCGGGCTCGGCGGGGAGTACGAGGAGATCTTCCTCCCGCTCTACGGTGCCCACCAGGCGCACAACGCGGCGGTGGCGCTCGCCGCGGTCGAGGCCTTCTTCGGCATCGGCGAGCAGCACGCGCGCACGCTCGACATGGACGCGGTCCGCTCGGCGTTCGCGTCCGTCGTCTCGCCCGGCCGTCTCGAAGTCGTGCGCCGCAGTCCGACCGTCGTCCTGGACGCCGCGCACAACCCCGCGGGGGCGCAGGCGGCCGCCGACGGCATCACGGAGGCATTCGGCTTCTCGCGGCTCATCGGTGTCGTCGGCACCAGCAGCGACAAGGACGTGAAAGCGGTCCTCGAAGCCTTCGAGCCGGTCTTCACGGAGATCGTCGTCACGCAGAACTCCAGCCATCGCGCGATGAGCGCCGACGAACTGGCCGCGGTCGCCGTGGAGGTCTTCGGCGACGAGCGGGTGGTCGTCGAGCCGCGCCTCGACGACGCGCTGGAGGCGGCGGTGACGCTCGCCGAGGAGGAGGCGGAGTACGCGGGCGCAGGCGTCCTGGTGACCGGCTCCGTGATCACGGTCGGCGAGGCCCGCCTGCTGTTGGGGAGGGGCTGAGTTCCATGCGTACGCTCTGTGCGTCCACGCTGATCGGCGAGTTCTTCGTGATCGGCTTCGCCGGTCTGGTGGCGATGAAGACCGACGGGCTGTCCATGACGCTGGTCTGGACGGTCTGCGGCATCGCGATGCTGCTGTCCGTCCTGTTGTGCGGGATGATCACCCGCCCCGGCGGGGTGCAGCTCGGCTGGGTCCTGCAGATCGGCCTGATCGCGAGCGGTTTCGTGGTCCCGGTGATGTTCATCCTCGGCGTGGTGTTCGCCGCCCTGTGGTGGGCCTCGGTCCACTACGGACGGAAGGTGGACGAGGCGAAGGCGGCATGGGCCGCGCAGCAGGCCGTCAGTCCTTCGTCAGAGCCTGACGCTGCGTAACGGGTGGCGTCGGGCGCCCTGTAGCCTCTGCATGCCGGCCTGTCCAGCACCCCTCACCCCGAGACCGACTCCCGGACTCGACATCCGAGACTCGACATCCGAGACTCGGGACACCTGAGACCCGCACTCGAAGGAGCCCGCACAGTGAGCCAGCGCACGCTCGTCCTGCTCAAGCCCGACGCCGTACGCCGCGGCCTGATCGGCGAGATCATCGGCCGTATCGAGAGCAAGGCCGGCTGGCAGATCACCGCGCTGGAGCTGCGCACGCTCGACCGCGCGACCCTGGAGCAGCACTACGCCGAGCACGTGGGCCGGCCGTTCTACGAGCCGCTCGTCGAGTTCATGCTGTCCGGCCCGGTCGTCGCCCTCGTCGTCGAGGGCGAGCGCGTCATCGAGGGCATCCGCACCCTGACGGGCCCGACCGACCCGATCGCGGCCGCCCCCGGTTCCATCCGCGGCGACTACGGCACGATCGTCCGGGAGAACCTCATCCACGCCTCGGACTCCGAGGAGTCCGCCATCCGGGAGCTGAAGCTCTTCTTCCCGGCGGTCTGACGGCTCTTCCTCCCCGGGTCCTTCCTGATTGCTCGTCAGCCATCCAGGGCCCTGGCCTGGGGCGACCGAAGGAATTTCGGTCGCCCTTCGGCATACGAATCCCGATACCGGGAACGCATCGCTCCGAATCGTCGTCACCCTTACTGAGGCGGTCCAGCGCGCGGTGTCCGTGCAGGCGGCACTACGATGGAAGCCTTCACGCCACAGCGCCCGTGCAACACCTCCTGCCTACCTGAAAAGCCATCAAAGCTCGATTTGGGAAGGCCCGACGCATCCTCATGGGAAACAAGGGGAACTCAATGTCGTTCATCGGCCGTGACATGGCTGTCGACCTCGGGACCGCCAACACGCTGGTGTACGTGAGGGGTCGTGGGATCGTCCTCAACGAGCCGTCCGTCGTCGCCATCAACACGAACACCGGCGGCATCCTCGCGGTCGGCGCCGAAGCCAAGAAGATGATCGGCCGCACGCCGGGCAACATCGTCGCGGTGCGCCCCCTGAAGGACGGCGTGATCGCCGACTTCGAGATCACCGAGCGGATGCTCCGCTACTTCATCCTCAAGATCCACAAGCGCCGCTGGGCGGCCCGTCCGCGCATCGTGGTCTGTGTGCCCTCCGGCATCACCGGAGTCGAGCGCCGCGCCGTCATCGAGGCCTCGACGCAGGCCGGCGCCCGCCAGGTGCACATCATCGAGGAGCCGATGGCCGCCGCCATCGGAGCGGGTCTTCCGGTCCACGAGGCCACCGGCAACATGGTGGTGGACATCGGCGGCGGCACCACCGAGGTCGCCGTGATCTCCCTCGGAGGAATCGTCACGGCACAGTCCATCCGGGTCGCCGGTGACGAGTTGGACAACGCGATCATCCAGCACATCAAGAAGGAGTACAGCCTCCTTCTCGGCGAGCGCACCGCAGAGAACATCAAGATCACCATCGGCTCGGCGTACGCCATGGACAAGGAGGAGCACACCGAGATCCGCGGCCGCGACCTGGTGTCCGGCCTGCCGAAGACCGTGGTCATCTCCGCCGCCGAAGTCCGCAAGGCCATCGAGGAGCCGGTCAACGCGATCGTCGACGCCGTGAAGACCACGCTCGACAAGTGCCCGCCGGAGCTGTCCGGCGACGTCATGGACCGCGGCATCGTCCTCACCGGCGGAGGCGCCCTGCTGCGCGGCCTCGACGAGCGGCTGCGCCAGGAGACCGGGATGCCCATCCACATCGCCGAGGACCCCCTGGACTCGGTCGCGCTCGGCTCCGGCAAGTGCGTCGAGGAGTTCGAGGCGCTCCAGCAGGTGCTGGACGCCCAGCCGCGCAGGTAGCGGACACAACCGAAGCCTTCCCCGGTCGCCCGTCCGGCCCGGGGGACCCTTGTGCGGGCGCTGCCGGACCCATACGGCGGATCGTTGGTATAACGGCACAAAGCAACATCACAGAGCACAACGGCACGCAGCACACACATTCCTATGAGGAAGGCACGGCCGCCGCACGTGAGGGACACGAAAGAGAGCCGGCTGCTCCTGGTCCTGCTGATCGCCATCGCGTTCGCACTGATCACGGTGGACATCCGCGGCGGCCAGGAGTCCCCGGTGGACGGCGCCCGGCAGGCCGCAGCCGCGGTGTTCGGACCGGTCGAGAACGGCGTGGCAGCCGCCGTCGATCCGGTCGGCAACGCCATAGGAGCGATCCGGGACTCGGGGGAGCGCCACAACCGGATCGCCGTGCTGGAGCGGGAGAACGCGGCGCTCAAGGCGAGGCTCGGCAGCGACGCCCGCAACCAGAGCCGGCTCCGCCAGCTCGACGACATGCTGAAGAAGGCGGCCAACGGGCAGTACGGCATCAAGGCCGCGGAGGTCATCGCCATAGGAGCCGCCCAGGGCTTCTCCTGGACCGTCACCATCGACGTCGGTTCCCGGGACGGCATCCTCCGCGACATGACCGTGCTCAACGGCGACGGGCTCGTCGGCCGCGTCACCACCGTCGGTCCGGACACCGCGACCGTACTCCTCGCCAACGACCCGGACTTCACGGTCGGTACGCGGATGGAGGGCAGCGACGAGCTCGGCTTCGCGACCGGTCAGGGCGACCAGCCGCTGTCCGTGCAGCTCCTCAACGGCAAGGCGAAGGTGAAGAAGGGCGACCGGCTGGTCACCTTCGGCTCGCAGGCCGACAAGCCGTTCGTACCCGGAGTCCCCGTCGGCGAGGTCGTCCGCGTCGACCCCTCCGGCGGCGACCTCACGCGGACCCTCTTCGTTCGTCCGTTCGCCTCCTTCTCCAAGCTCGACATCGTCGGAGTCGTCGTCCAGGCGCCCCGCACCGACCCGCGCGACACGGTCCTCCCGGCGAAGCCGAAGCCGACTCCCACACCCACGGTCACGGTGACGGTCACCCCGTCGCCCAACGGGCAGGGACAGGGCGAGGGTGAGGGCGAGGACAACGGCAACGCCACGGACAACGGCACCGGTACGGACACCGCTGCGGACAACGGCACCGGTACGGACACCGGGGCGGATACCGGCCCGGGCACGGACACCGGCCGGGACGACGAGTAGCAGGAGGAGTTGAATACCATGCGCTTCAACCGGATGCTGCTCTCCACCACGCTCGTGGTGGTCGCCCTCGTCGTCCAGGTCTCCGTCCTCGCCCGCCTCCATCTCCCCGGAGCCGTCCCCGACCTGCTGCTGCTCGTCGTCCTCGCCCTGGCGCTCGTGTACGGGCACGTCAGCGGCGCCCTCATCGGCTTCGGTGCGGGCCTGCTCGCCGACCTCGCCCCGCCCGCCGACCACGCCGCGGGACGCTACGCGCTCGTGCTGTGCGTCATCGGCTATCTCGCGGGCCTGGTGAGGCCGGAGACCCGCCGGCTCACCTCGGCTACGGGACCGATGCTCGTGGTCGTCGCCGCCGCCGTCGGCTCCACCCTGCTGTACGCGGGCGTCGGCGCCCTCGTCGGAGACACGGCCGCCCGCCATGTCGGCCTGGGTTCGCTGCTGTTCACCGCAGCCGTGTACGACCTGCTGCTCGCGCCGTTCACCGTGCCGCTGATCATGGCGCTCGCCAGACGCGCCGAGAACGATCCGCTCGCCGACGGCCAGGCCGGCGCGTCCGACGTGTCCAACGCCTGGACGTCCTTCGGCACCGGACTGCGGATCGGCAGCCAGCGCAGCGGTGGACTGCGTGTGAAGGCGGCCAGGACGCGGGCGTCCCGTGCCGGGCGCATCAAGGGAATCAAGCGACTGTGATCGAGGGGGCAACGGCAGCGTGAGCAACATTCCCGAGACCGGGCGGACTCCTCGCGTCCAGATCCGGCTCGTCGTCATCCAGGTCCTCGTCTTCTCCCTCTTCGCCACCCTCGGCGGACGCCTCTGGTTCGTCCAGATCCGCGACGGCGAGGAGTACGCCAGGGAGGCCTCGGGCAACGGCGTCCAGCAGGTCGTCCAGCCCGCCGTCCGCGGCGCGATCCTCGACGCCCGTGGGGTGCCGCTCGCCGACAACGAGACCCGCCTCGTGGTCTCCGCGTCGCGCACCGACCTCATGAAGATGAAGGACGACGGCAAGGGCGTCCTCACCCGGCTGGCCGGGGTCCTCGGCATGACGCCGAAGGACGTCATGGACAAGGTCCGGCTCTGCGACGCCGAGACCCCGCAGCCCTGCTGGAACGGTTCCCCGTACCAGCCGATCCCGGTCACCGACGAGGCCACCACCCAGCAGGCCCTCCAGATCCGCGAGCGCGCCGAGGACTTCCCCGGCATCACCGCCGAGCCCACCGCCGTACGCCGCTACCCCGCCCCCGGCAAGGCCAACACCTCGCAGGTCCTCGGCTATCTCTCGCCCGTCACCGACCAGGAGATCGAGAAGGCCAAGGACACGGACTCGCCGTTCCTCCGTTCGGACCAGGTCGGCCGCTCCGGGCTCGAGCGTACGTACGACAAGGAGCTGCGCGGCAAAGCCGGCGTCACCCGCTACGAGGTCGACAACCTCGGCCGCGTCATGGGTCAGGCGAAGGCCGACAAGGCCGAGCCCGGCGCCAATGTCGTCACTTCCATCGACGCCCGCGTCCAGGCGGTCGCCGAGTGGGAGCTCAACAACGCGATGAAGGAAGCCCGCAAGGTCTTCGACGACAACACCAACCGCAACTACAAGGCGGACTCGGGCGCCGTCGTCGTCATGGAGGCGAAGACCGGCCGTGTGGTGGCGATGGCCTCGCTGCCCACCTATGACCCCAACGCCTGGGTCGGCGGCATCTCCGCCAAGGACTACGCCAAGCTCACCGGCAAGAAGTCCAACTTCCCGCTGCTGAACCGGGCCATCCAGGGACAGGCCGCACCCGGCTCGATCTTCAAGGTCGTCCCGACCACCGCGGCGGTCAACGCCGGCTACGACTTCAAGGGCCGCTACGCCTGCCCCAGCTCGTACTCCATCGGCAACCAGGTCTTCAAGAACTTCGAGTCCCAGGGCCACGGCAGCATCACCCTCGGCCAGGCCCTCGAGGTCTCCTGCGACACGGTCTACTACGCCCTCGCCCACCAGCAGTGGCTCAAGGACGGCGGCCTCAAGCCGAAGAAGAACGCGGCGGACTGGTTCTACAAGACCGCCCACCAGTTCGGCCTCGGCGCCGAGACCGGGATCGACCTGCCCAACGAGGAGACCGGCCGGGTCCCCGACCGCCGCTGGAAGCAGAAGTTCTGGGAGGCGAACAAGGACTACTGGTGCAAGATCGGGAAGAAGGGCGGCACCTACGTCCAGCAGCTCTCGTACGAGAACTGCCTCGAAGGCAATCTGATGCGCGCCGGTGACTCCGTCAACTACTCCATCGGGCAGGGCGACACGCTCGTCACCCCTATCCAGATGGCCACCATCTACGCCGCCATCTCCAACGGCGGCACCCTCTACGACCCCACGGTCGGCAAGGCGGTCCTCAGCCCGGACGGCAAGAGCGTGCGGGAGATCAAGCCCACGTCCCACGGCAAGCTGCCGATGGACGCCAAGACACGCAACCTGATGAACGAAGCCCTGGCGGGCGTCGCCACCCGCGGTACGGCCGCCTGGCGATTCGGCGGCTGGCCGCAGGACAAGATCCCGATGCACGCCAAGACCGGCACGGCCGAGGTCCACGGTAAGCAGACGACCTCATGGTTCGCCACGTACACCAAGGACTACTCGATCGTGATGACGATCTCTCAGGGTGGTACGGGCTCCGGTGCCTCGGGCCCCGCCGTGCGCAACATCTACAACGCGCTCTACGGGCTGGACATGGAAGGCAACCAGGACCTCAAGAAGGCCCTCCTGCCGCAGCCTCAGAAGACCCTGCCGAAGATCAACCCCGACGGCACGATCGACGCCCCGCAGATCAAGCCGTACGCGCCGCAGAAGCCGAAGCCGGAAGAGGACAGCACGCTGGCGGGCCCGCCGGCCGCGACCGGGCGGAGGGACTGACCCATGGCCGGTACCCACGGCTTCTCGGTCGCCCGGTACGCCCCCGAACGCGGGCCCTGGGCCCGGCTCACCGCCCGGGACTCGATGCTGCGGCGGCTCGACTGGCCGATGCTGCTGTCCGCGATCGCGCTCTCGCTCATCGGCTCGCTGCTCGTGTGGTCGGCCACCCGCAACCGCACCGAGCTCAACCAGGGCGACCAGTACTACTTCTTCTTCCGTCATCTGCTGAACACCGGCATCGGCATCACCCTGATGGTCGGCACGATCTGGCTCGGGCACCGGACGCTGCGCGGTGCCGTTCCGGTGCTGTACGGGATCTCCGTGCTGCTGGTCCTGCTCGTGCTCACACCGCTCGGCGCGACGATCAACGGCGCGCACGCCTGGATCCAGGTCGGCGGCGGATTCTCCCTGCAGCCCTCCGAGTTCGTGAAGATCACGATCATCCTGGGCATGGCGATGCTGCTGGCGGGCCAGGTCGACGCGGGCGACCAGGTCCACCCCGACCACGGCACCGTCGCCAAGTGCCTCGGCCTGGCGGCCGTCCCCATGGCGATCGTCATGATGATGCCGGACCTCGGCTCGGTCATGGTGATGGTCGTGATCGTGCTCGGCGTGCTGCTCGCCTCCGGCGCCTCCAACCGCTGGGTCCTCGGGCTGATCGGCGCGGGCGTGGCGGGCGGCGTGCTGGTCACCGCGCTCGGCCTGCTGGACGAGTACCAGATCAACCGCTTCGCCGCCTTCGCCAACCCCGAGCTCGACCCGGCGGGCGTCGGCTACAACACCAACCAGGCGCGCATCGCGATCGGCTCCGGCGGACTGGTCGGCACCGGGCTCTTCAAGGGCTCGCAGACGACGGGCCAGTTCGTGCCCGAGCAGCAGACCGACTTCGTCTTCACGGTGGCGGGCGAGGAACTCGGCTTCCTGGGAGCGGGCTTCATCCTCTTCCTGCTGGCCGTGGTGCTCTGGCGGGCCTGCCGGATCGCCCGCGAGACGACCGAGCTGTACGGCACGATCGTCGCTGCCGGGATCATCGCCTGGTTCGCCTTCCAGTCCTTCGAGAACATCGGGATGACGCTCGGCATCATGCCGGTCGCCGGGCTCCCGCTGCCGTTCGTGTCGTACGGCGGCTCGTCCATGTTCGCCGTGTGGGTGGCCGTCGGACTGCTCCAGTCGATCCGTGTCCAGCGGCCGATAACGGCCTAGGAGCAGCACGCCCCGGACCGAGAACGGCTCGGTTCGTACTGACGCGGGGGCGCCAGGGCGACTAGATTTTGTTCATGGCGGACACGAAGCGGGAAATCGAGCGCAAGTACGAAGCCAGTGCCGGGGCCGAGCTCCCGGACCTGACCGGCGTCGCCGGGGTGACGGCCGTCGTCGACCAAGGCGTGACCGAACTCGACGCCGTCTACTACGACACCCCGGAGCTCCGCCTCGTCGCGGACGGGATCACGCTGCGGCGGCGCACGGGCGGCGACGACGAGGGCTGGCACCTGAAGTTCCCCGTCTCCGTCGGCATCCGCGACGAGATCCGCGCTCCCCTCGCGGACACGCTGCCGGGCGCGCTCGCGGGCCTCGTCCGCTCGCGTACGCGCGACGTCGAACTCGTTCCCGTCGTCCGGCTGCGCTCATCGAGGGACGTCCGCCACCTGGCCGACGACCAGGGCGAACTCCTCGCCGAGCTGTCCGTCGACTCCGTGCGCGCGGAACGCCTCACGGAGGGCGGCGGCGCGACGTCCTGGGCCGAGATCGAGGTCGAACTGGCCGACGACGCCGACCCCACGCTGCTGGACGCGGTCGAGAAGCGGCTCCGTACGGCGGGTGTCCTCCCGTCACCGGCGACGTCGAAGCTGGCGCGGGCGCTGGAGGAGACCGCGCCCGGCTCCGCCGAAGCCGAGACCGCCGCCGGGGCCGCCGCCGCGCCGGGCGAGGCCGACGCCTCGGCGCGCCCCGGCAAGAAGACCAAGGCCCCGAAGGCCCCGAAGGCCGCCAAGGCCGTCAGGGACCGCGGGGCGCGGCTCGGCCCCAAGGACGCCGGAGAGTTCGTCCTCGCCTATCTACGGGAGCAGCGGGACGCCATCGTCGCGCTCGACCCCGCCGTGCGGCGGGACCTCCCCGACGCCGTGCACCAGATGCGGGTCGCCACACGCCGGATGCGCAGCGCTTTCAAGACGTACCGGAAGATCGTCGACCGGGAGGTGACCGACCCGCTCGGCGACGAACTCCAGTGGCTCGCCGGAGAGCTGGGCGCCGCCCGCGACCAGGAAGTGCTCGCCGAACGGTTCCGCGACCGGATCGACGCGCTGCCGAGGACGCTGCTGCTCGGCCCCGTCCGGGGGCGGCTGCGGATCTGGGGGAACGCGCACCGCGCGGACTCGCGGCGCCGTTCCGTCGCCGTACTCGACACCCAGCGGTACCTCGCCCTCCTGGACGCCCTCGACGCGCTCCTCGACGAGCCGCCCCTCCTCGAAGCGGCCACCGCGAAGCCCACCGACGCCCTCCCCAAGGCCGTGATCAAGGACTACGGCCGCCTGGCCGACCGGGTCGCACACGCCCTCTGCCTCCCCGCCGGCCAGGACCGCGACCTCGCCATGCACGAGGCGCGCAAGGCGGCCAAGCGCGCCCGCTACGCCGCGGAGGCCGCCACGCCCGCACTCGGCAAGCCGGCCAGGAAGTTCGCCACGCGTATGAAGGCGGTCCAGACCGTCCTCGGTGACCACCAGGACAGCGTCGTCGCCCGCGACACCCTCCGCGACCTCGCGATCCAGGCCCACGCCGCCGGCGAATCGACGTTCACCTGGGGACTTCTCCACGGCCACGAAGAGGCCTCGGCCGCCGAACGGGAGCGCGAGCTCCCCGCCGTATGGCACAAGGCGTCCCGGCCCCGGCTGCGCGTGGCACTGGCGAGCTGACCCAGGTGCTTCCGTGCCTCAGGGGCGGGCAAAGGGCACCTCTCGATCGGGTTACGCTTGAGAATCGCCCTTTGCCAGCCCACGAAGGTTTCCTGATGTCTGCCGAGTCGGTCTTCCCACAGCTCGAAGCTCTGCTCCCGCATGTGCAGAAGCCCATCCAGTACGTCGGTGGTGAACTGAACTCCACGGTCAAGCCGTGGGAGAGCTGCGACGTGCGCTGGGCGCTCATGTACCCGGACGCGTACGAGGTCGGACTGCCCAACCAGGGCGTCATGATCCTCTACGAGGTACTGAACGAGCGCGAGGGCGTCCTCGCCGAGCGCACGTACAGCGTGTGGCCGGACCTCGAGGAGCTGATGCGCGAGCACGGCGTGCCGCAGTTCACCGTGGACAGCCACCGCCCCGTCAAGGCCTTCGACGTGCTGGGCCTGAGCTTCTCCACGGAGCTCGGGTACACCAACATGCTCACGGCCCTCGACCTCGCCGGCATCCCGCTGGAGGCCAAGGACCGCACCGTCGACGACCCGGTCGTCCTCGCCGGCGGCCACGCGGCCTTCAACCCCGAGCCGATCGCGGACTTCATCGACTGCGCGGTCATCGGTGACGGCGAGCAGGCCGTCCTGGAGATCACCGAGATCATCCGCGCCTGGAAGGCCGAGGACCGCCCCGGCGGCCGCGAGGAGCTGCTCTTCCGCCTCGCGAAGACCGGCGGCGTGTACGTTCCGCGCTTCTACGACGTCGAGTACCTGCCCGACGGCCGCATCGGCCGCGTCGTACCGAACAAGTCCGGTGTGCCGTGGCGCGTGTCCAAGCACACCGTCATGGACCTCGACGAGTGGCCCTACCCCAAGCAGCCCCTCGTCCCGCTCGCCGAGACCGTCCACGAGCGCATGTCCGTCGAGATCTTCCGCGGCTGCACCCGCGGCTGCCGCTTCTGCCAGGCCGGCATGATCACGCGCCCCGTGCGGGAGCGCAGCATCACCGGCATCGGCGAGATGGTCGACAAGGGCCTCAAGGCGACCGGCTTCGAGGAGGTCGGCCTGCTGTCGCTGTCCTCAGCGGACCACAGCGAGATCGGCGACATCGCCAAGGGTCTCGCCGACCGGTACGAGGAGGACAAGATCGGCCTGTCCCTCCCGTCCACCCGCGTCGACGCGTTCAACATCGACCTGGCGAACGAGCTGACCCGCAACGGCCGCCGCTCCGGTCTCACCTTCGCCCCCGAGGGCGGATCCGAGCGCATCCGCAAGGTCATCAACAAGATGGTCTCGGAGGAGGACCTGATCCGGACCGTCGCCACCGCATACGGCAACGGCTGGCGTCAGGTGAAGCTGTACTTCATGTGCGGCCTGCCGACCGAGACCGACGACGACGTGCTGCAGATCGCCGACATGGCGACCAAGGTGATCCAGAAGGGCCGCGAGGTCTCCGGCTCGAACGACATCCGCTGCACGGTGTCGATCGGCGGCTTCGTGCCCAAGCCGCACACTCCCTTCCAGTGGGCCCCGCAGCTCTCCGCCGAGGGCACCGACGCCCGTCTCGAGAAGCTCCGCGACAAGATCCGCGGCGACAAGAAGTACGGCCGCTCCATCGGCTTCCGCTACCACGACGGCAAGCCCGGCATCGTCGAGGGCCTGCTCTCCCGCGGTGACCGCCGCATCGGCGCCGTCATCCGCGCCGTCTACGAGGACGGCGGCCGCTTCGACGGCTGGCGTGAGCACTTCTCGTACGACCGGTGGATGGCGTGCGCGGAGAAGACGCTGCCCGAGGTCGGCGTGGACGTCGACTGGTACACGACCCGTGAGCGTACGTACGAGGAGGTCCTGCCCTGGGACCACCTGGACTCCGGCCTCGACAAGGAGTGGCTCTGGGAGGACTGGCAGGACGCGCTCGACGAGACCGAGGTCGAGGACTGCCGCTGGACGCCGTGCTTCGACTGCGGTGTCTGCCCTCAGCTCGATCTGGACATCCAGATCGGGCCCACGGGCAAGAAGCTGCTTCCGCTGACGGTCGTGAAGTGACGGTCGTCACGTAACACTCCTGCGACGGCCCGGCCCGGGGGGAACCCCGCGCCGGGCCGTCGCGTCTCCCCGATCATGGACCTGGAGAAGCGGGAGCAGTCGCCTTCGCCCGAGGGCTGTCTGGCGGAGGCCATCAGGATCCCCGTACGGATCGTGGTGCTTCTCGTCGTCGTGCCCGTACGCATGGTCTGGGACGCTCTCGTCGTGTGCGGCCGGGCGCTGTACCGGGTGCTGCTGCACCCGGCCGGCCGCGCGCTGGAATGGCTGTACGAGACGGTGCTCGCCCCGTTGGGCCGAGGGACCGCCTGGATCGCCGCAGCGGTCGCCATGGGGGCATGGTGGCTGGCCAGGGCCGTCTTCTACCGGCCGTGGCTGGGACTGTGGCGGTACGTGATCGTGCCGGTCGTCGCCCTCGGCGTCGTGGCTCCGCTGTCCTGGCTGTACCGGGCCGTCCTGACTCCGGTCGGTCACGGACTGGCCTGGGTGTACGCCCGTCTGCTGACTCCGCTCGGCCACGGCATCGGGTGGCTCCTGTGGGCGGTCCTCGTCCGACCGTGGACCGCGCTGTACCACTGGGTGCTGACCCCGTTGGGCCACGGCGTGATCTGGCTGTGCGCGCACGTCCTCGCCCCGGCCGGCCGCGGCCTGTGGACCGCCGTCGTCCGGCTGATCGGCGTGCTGGTCGTCGCGCCCGCCGTCTTCGTGTACCGCCGGCTCCTGACGCCCGTCGGCCGCGCCCTCGCCGTCGTCGGGCGGGAGATCGGCGACGCGTTCGTGGTCGCCTGGCGTGTCGCCGGCTACGTGTCCCGTGCCGTCGGGCGCGCACTGAAGTGGCTGGCGTGGAATCTGCTCGGGCGACCGGCGAGCTGGTTCTACCGCACCGTCTGCACCCCGGTGGGGCACTTCGTCCGCGACCAGGTCTGGGCCCCGGTCAGGCAGGCGTCCGTCGAGGCCGGACGGGCCGTCCGAGGTGCGCTCGCCTCGGCCCGGGAGACCGTGCGGCAGGCGCGCCGGGACGCCTGGCGCGCGCTCGTCGGCGGGCCGCGCGAGCCGCGGGCCGTGGAACCGGTACCGGCCCGGGCGCGTAACCTGGAGGGGACACAACACATACCGACTGTCCCCGGCGTGGCGCCCGGACCCGGGATCTCCCTGCACAAGCGGGCGTGAGCCGGGCGGGACGTCCTCCGGGGGGAACCGCAGGCCACACAGGGCGGCGCACGAACGCGCCCGCCCCGCACCGAGGAGAAGATCCACTGGGCAAGCGACAGCCCGAAGGCCCGCCGCCCGCACCCGCGGTGCAGCGCATCCGACTGCGCTACACCAAGCGCGGCCGCCTCCGGTTCACGAGCCACCGCGACTTCCAGCGCGCCTTCGAGCGTGCGCTGCGCCGCGCCGAGGTGCCGATGGCGTACTCGGCGGGCTTCACTCCGCACCCGAAGGTGTCGTACGCGAACGCCGCGCCCACCGGCACGGGCTCCGAGGCCGAGTACCTGGAGATCGCGCTCACCGAGGTCAGGGACCCCGAGAGGCTGCGGGTCCTGCTCGACGAGTCGCTGCCGGACGGGCTCGACATCACGGACGCGGTCGAGGCGCGCACGTCGGGTCTGGCGGACCGGCTGACCGCGTCCGTGTGGGAGCTGCGGCTCGACGGCGTCACGGTCGAGGACGCGCAGAAGGCCGTCGATGCCTTCCTCGCGGCCGAGACCGTGGAGGTCCAGCGCCGGACGAAGAACGGCATGCGGACCTTCGACGCACGCGCTGCCGTGGCCGGGCTGCAGGTGGACTCTCCACAGCCTGATAGGCCCGGAGAGGGGCCCTGTGCGATACTGCGGCTGGTTGTGCGGCACGTGACACCTGCCGTGCGACCCGACGACGTCCTGTCCGGTCTCCGAGCTGTGGCCGACCTGGCGCCGCCGGTCCCCGCAGCGGTGACCAGGCTGGCGCAGGGGCTCTTCGACGAGGAGTCCGGCACGGTGACCGACCCGCTCGCGCCCGATCGCGAGGCAGTCACGGCCGCCCCACCCATGGCCGCCGGGCTCGCCTCCCCCTAGCTCCGCTGGGGCTCCGACGACGGCGCCGGAAGGTGCCGGTCCCGCGCAAGGGCAGTCGTCGTAGCGCCGCCCTCGTACTCGGGAGCCACCTGGGTCGGGCAGCGCACAGACCAGGAGACTTTCGCCAGGCCGTGCGTACATCGCGTACGGAACCGGCGAGCCAGACATACAGCTCCCGTGCGGCGCCCGCGCCCCGGACAGCGGCTTTCGCGCTCATCACGCGGACGTGCCGCCGGACCGGAACCAGACGCGGCGCCCGGGAGCGTGACGGGAGAACCGCCCGCATGCTCGAGCCGAACGACCCCGGCGTGACCGGGGACGACAACACCCAGGACAACGAGAACTCCACACCCAGCGACACGCTGCCCCCGCGCCGCCGTCGCCGTGCGGCGTCCCGCCCGGCGGGTCCGCCGACGGCAGCCGCGGTGCAGACGGTGACGGACGTGACCGCGTCCGTCTCGGCACCCATACCTGCACCGTCCACGGAGGCGCCCGCCGCCGAGCCCGCCGCCGAGGCGGCGGAGCCGCGTACGCGCCGTAGGGCCACGCGCAAGGCGACCGCGCCCGAGGGTGCGCCCGCCACCGGCGAGGCCGTTGCCGAAACCGCCGCTGCGACCGGCGCCCTCGAGGCCGCCGCCGCATCCGAGGCCGCCGCTGCCGAGGAGACCGCCCCGGCGCCTGCCGGCACGCGTCGCCGTGCGACCCGTAAGGCGACCGCTCCGGCCGACGCGCCCGCGGCTGCCGAGGCCGTCGTCGAGCCCACGGCCGCGTCGGAACCTGCCGCGGAGGCACCTGCCGCTGCCGAGCCCGCTGCTGAGGCGACCGCGCCGCGTACGCGGCGCCGTGCGACGCGCGAGGCGACCGCGCCTGCCGCCGCCGAGATCGTTGCCGAGCCCACTGCGGCGCCTGCCGCCGCCGAGCCCGCCGCCGAGGCGCCCGAGCCGCGTACCCGCCGTCGGGCCACGCGCAGGACGGCCGCCCCCGCTGGCTCGCCCGCCCCGGTGGAGGCGGCCGTGGCCGCCGGCGCCGTCGAAGACATTGAGGAAGGTGCCGTGAGCGAGAACGCCGCGGAGACCGAGGGCGCCGCGAAGGCGCCCGCGCGCCGCACCCGCCGCCGGGCGACCGCCCCGGCCGGTGCGCCGGAGGCGGCGGAAGCCGCTGCCCCCGAGGCCGTGGAGACCGAGACCGAGCCCGGGGCCGAGGAAGCCCCGCGTGGCCGCACGCGCCGGCGTGCCGGCCGCCGGGCGACCGCCCCGGCCGGTGCGCCGGAGACGGCGGAAGGCGCTGTGCCTGAGGCCGTAGAGACCGAGCCCGGGGCCGAGGAAGCCGAGGAGGCTCCGAGCGGCCGCACGCGTCGCCGTGCCACCCGCCGGGTCGGCGCGGCCGTCCAGGAGGACGAGGCCGCGGCCGGAGGCGAGGGCCTGCCCGCGGACACCGTCGCGCAGATCGCCGCCGACGAGGCCGAGGTCGAGGCGGCCGAGCGGGCCGCTTCGCGCGGACGTACGCAGCGTCGTGCCGCCGCGCCGAAGTTCACCGCCACCCCCGAGCCGGAGAAGGCCGAGGAGCCCGCGCGCGGGCGCCGTGCCGCGCGGCCCGCCGTGGCCGTGTTCCAGGCCCCGGTGTTCACCGAGCCGATGTTCCAGACGCCGGAGACCGCCGCTGCCGCGGCCGCCGCCGAGGCCGCCGAGGTGGCCGAGGAGGAAGAGGCCGTCGAGCCCGCCCCGGTCGCCGAGACCGCCTCGCGCCGTCGCCGTCGCCGCCGTGGCGAGTCCGTCGAGGTCGCCGAGGTCGCCGAGGAGCCCGAGACCGAGGCCGTCGAGGAGCCGGAGGCCGAGGCTGAGGCCGAGGCCGAGGCTGAGGCCGAGGAGGCCGAGGAGCCCGAGGAGGCCGACGAGTACGAGGACCGGCCTTCGCGCCGCCGCCGCCGCGGTGGCCGGCGCCGGCGCCGTGGCGAGGCCGTGGAGGCAGAGGGCCCCGAGGCCGCCGACGAGGCCGAGCAGGCCGAGGAAGAGGCGGAGGAGGAGACCGAGGACGAGGACGAGGACGAGTCCGAGGGCCTCACGCCGTCCGCCGCCGGCACCAGCAGCAGCCGTCGTCGTCGTCGCCGTCGTCGTCGCAGCGGTGAGCCGGCCGAGGTCGAGCCGGGCACCGACGAGCCGGAGCGCACGGTCGTCAAGATCCGTGAGCCCCGTGCCAAGGCCGAGCCGTCCGACGAGGTGCAGTCCATCAAGGGCTCGACCCGTCTCGAGGCGAAGAAGCAGCGCCGCCGCGAGGGCCGCGAGCAGGGCCGCCGCCGCGTCCCGATCATCACCGAGGCGGAGTTCCTGGCGCGCCGCGAGGCCGTCGAGCGCGTGATGGTCGTCCGCCAGAACGGCGACCGCACCCAGATCGGCGTTCTCGAGGACAACGTGCTCGTCGAGCACTACGTCAACAAGGAGCAGTCGAGCTCGTACGTCGGCAACGTCTACCTGGGCAAGGTGCAGAACGTCCTGCCGTCCATGGAGGCCGCCTTCGTCGACATCGGCAAGGGCCGCAACGCCGTCCTGTACGCGGGTGAGGTCAACTTCGAGGCGCTCGGGCTCGCCAACGGCCCGCGCCGTATCGAGTCCGCGCTCAAGTCCGGCCAGTCCGTCCTCGTCCAGGTCACCAAGGACCCGATCGGTCACAAGGGCGCCCGGCTCACCAGCCAGGTCTCCCTGCCCGGCCGCTACCTGGTCTATGTGCCCGAGGGCTCGATGACCGGCATCAGCCGCAAGCTGCCCGACACCGAGCGCGCCCGGCTGAAGACCATCCTCAAGAAGATCGTTCCCGAGGACGCCGGCGTCATCGTCCGTACCGCCGCGGAGGGCGCCAGCGAGGATGAGCTGGCCCGCGATGTCGAGCGGCTTCAGGCGCAGTGGGAGGAGATCCAGAAGAAGGCGAAGAACGGCAACGCTCCGACCCTTCTCTACGGCGAGCCGGACATGACCGTCCGTGTCGTCCGCGACATCTTCAACGAGGACTTCTCCAAGGTCATCGTCAGCGGTGACGAGGCGTGGGAGACCATCCACGGCTACGTCGTGCATGTCGCACCCGACCTCACGGACCGGCTGAACCGCTGGACCTCCGAGGTCGACGTCTTCGCGACGTACCGGATCGACGAGCAGCTGATGAAGGCACTGGACCGCAAGGTCTGGCTGCCGTCCGGCGGCTCGCTGGTGATCGACAAGACCGAGGCGATGGTCGTCGTCGACGTCAACACCGGCAAGTTCACCGGCCAGGGCGGCAACCTCGAGGAGACCGTCACCAGGAACAACCTGGAGGCGGCCGAGGAGATCGTGCGTCAGCTGCGGCTGCGCGACCTGGGCGGCATCGTCGTCATCGACTTCATCGACATGGTGCTGGAGTCCAACCGGGACCTGGTGCTGCGGCGCCTGCTGGAGTGCCTGGGCCGCGACCGTACGAAGCACCAGGTCGCCGAGGTCACGTCGCTGGGCCTGGTCCAGATGACCCGTAAGCGGGTCGGCCAGGGTCTGCTGGAGTCGTTCTCGGAGACCTGCGTCCACTGCAACGGCCGCGGCGTGATCGTGCACATGGAGCAGCCGACCACCGCCGGTGGCGGGGGCGGCGGCAAGCGTGCGAGGAAGCGCGGCCGCGGCGGCGCCGAGCACGTCCACGAGCACGAGGTCGTTCTCGAGGCGCCGGGTGGCGAGGCTCCTCCCGCAGACGAGGAGATCGAGACCGAGGCCGAGGTCGCGGCGGAGGTCGCGGCGCCGGTCGCGCTGCCCGAGCCCGCCTTCGCCCCGGACGAGGAGCTGTACGGCAGCGCCGCCGAGGCCGAGGCGGCGGCGACCCGGGGCCGTGGCCGCCGCCGGGCGACCCGCAAGGCGACCGCTCCGGCGGGCGCGCCGAAGGAGGCCGAGCCGACGCAGCCGGAGCCGGTGCAGGAGGCCGTCGAGGCCCCCGCCGCCGAGCCCGTCCGCCCGGTCGAGGAGGAGCCGGCCCCCACAGGCCGTACCCGCCGCCGTGCCACCCGCAAGGTGACGGCCCCGGCCGGCTCGCCGAAAGGGACCGAGGCCCCCGTCGAGATCGTGGCCGAGGCGCCGGCGCTCGTTGCCGAGGTGCAGGCGCCCGAGCCCGAGGCCCCCGTGGCCGAGGCCCCGTCCGCCGAGGGGGAGGCGGCCGTCGCCGCTCCGCCGCGCGCCCGCCGGCGGGTGACCCGCAAGGTCACCGCCCCGGCCGGTTCGCCGTCGGGCGCGGACGAGGCCGCGGTCGTCGTGGTCGCCACCGCGCCGCAGGCATCGGAGACGGCCGCGGACGCCGCGGCGGACGTCGCGGGGGCGCCGGTCAAGAAGGCGACCCGCACGACCGCCAAGAAGGCCACGGCGAAGAAGGCCGCCACCAAGAAGACGGCGGCCAAGAAGACCGCGGCGAAGAAGACGACCGCCAAGAAGGCCACCAAGGCGGCCGCCAAGAAGACCGCCGCCGCGGAGCAGCAGACGCTGCCCTCCGTGACGGCGGCCGCGCCCCCGGCCGTCGAGAGCTGAACAATCGGTGGCCGGTGTCTGAACGTTCGCGTCCCGTCCCTCATGATTGAGGGACGGGACGCGGCGTTTGTAGCGCAATCGATGCCTGGCCCCGTTAACGCCCCAGAAATTGACTACGAAATTCCTGATAATGTGACGGCGGTCGCTGCCGTGTCGGGGCCCCGCCCGGAGACTACGGTCGGTGACCGGCCCGGTTAACGGGACAGACCGGTCCCAGCAATTCCTCGGTAGGGCGTCGGCCTTTGCGCCGGAGGGGTACGCGCGGCCCACAGGACGCCCCGCAGCCCCTGACCTCTGCCACATAGAGCTCTTGCGGTGTTCAAGGAGGACGTCCAATGCCGAGCAGCAACGAGCAGCCCATCCCCGCTGCCCGCCCGGTCATCGGTGAAGAAGAGATCGAAGCCGCCGTACGCGTTCTGCGCAGCGGCCGGGTCGTGCAGGGCCCCGAGGTGGCCGCGTTCGAGGAGGGCTTCTCGGAGCTCGTGGAGGGCCGACACTGTGTGGCGGTCAACTCCGGTACCTCCGCGCTGCACCTCCTTCTGATGGCTTTGGGTATCGGTCCGGGTGACGAGGTGATCGTCCCGTCGTTCTCGTTCGCCGCCTCGGCCAACGCCGTGCGTCTGGTCGGCGCCGACGTCGTCTTCGCCGACATCGAGGCGGACACGTACTGTCTCGACCCGGCCGCCGTCGAGGCCGCCATCACCCCGCGCACCGCCGCGATCATGCCGGTGCACCTGTACGGCCACCCGGCCGCGATGGACAAGATCATGGCCATCGCCGACAAGCACAAGCTGGCCGTCGTCGAGGACGCCTGCCAGGCGCACGCGGCCGCGCTCAACGGAACCCCGGTCGGCGCCTTCGGCTCCGGCGGCACGTTCAGCTTCTACCCGACCAAGAACATGCACAGCCTCGAGGGCGGCATGATCTCGACGGCCGACGCCGAGATCGCCCGGACCCTCCGCCTGCTGCGCAACCAGGGCATGGAGCAGCGGTACGCGAACGAGATCGTCGGCGCCAACATGCGCATGACGGACGTCGCCGCGGCCGTCGGCCGTGTCCAGCTGTCGAAGCTGGGCGGCTGGACCGAGCAGCGCATCGCGAACGCCGCGTACCTCTCGGAGAACATCACGACGCCGAACATCGTGACGCCGGTCGTCGCCGAGGGTGCCCGCCACATCTACCACCAGTACACGGTCCGGGTCCGCGGTGACCGCGACGCCGTCATGGCCGGGCTCACCGAGGCGGGCGTCGGCAACGCCGTCTACTACCCGACCCCGATCCACCGGCTGAGGCCGTACTGGGAGCCGGACCAGAAGGCCGGCCGCAACTGGGACCTGCCCGAGACCGAGCGTGCGGCCGCCGAGGTCGTCTCGCTCCCCGTCCACCCCTCGCTGTCCGAGAACGACCTTGAGCGCATCGTCACCGCTGTGAACGCGCTGGGAGAGAATCTGTGACTGCCGCTGCACTGCGAGCCGGGCTGATCGGCCTCGGCTCCATGGGACGCCACCACGCGCGCGTCCTGGCCGGTCTCGACGGTGTCGAGCTGGTCGCCGTCGTCGACCCGATGGGGGACAAGAACGGCTGGGCGCAGGGCGCCCCCGTGCTGTCCACCGTCGAGGAGCTGATCGCCCTCGGCATCGACTACGCCGTCGTGGCCACCCCCACCGGTCTGCACGAGGAAGTCGGCCTCAAGCTGGCCGAGGCCGGGGTCGGCGCGCTCGTCGAGAAGCCGGTCGCGGACACCGTCGACGGTGCCCGCCGTCTCGTCGAGGCCTTCGAGTCGCGCGGCCTGGTCGCCGGCGTCGGCCACATCGAGCGCTGCAACCCGGCGCTGCGCTCCCTGCGCGCACGGCTGGAATCGGGCGAGCTCGGTGACGTCTACCAGGTCGTCACCCGCCGCCAGGGCCCCTTCCCGCACCGCATCGCCGATGTCGGCGTGGTCAAGGACCTCGCCACCCACGACATCGACCTCACGGCCTGGGTCACCGGCCGCGAGTACACCTCGATCGCTGCGCACACGGTCTCCAAGTCCGGCCGCCCGCACGAGGACATGGTCTCCGCCGTCGGCAAGCTCAGCGACGGCACGATGGTCAGCCACCTCGTCAACTGGCTGAGCCCGCTCAAGGAGCGCTTCACCTCCGTCACCGGCGAGCGCGGCTGCTTCATCGCCGACACCCTCACCGCCGACCTGACGTTCTACTCGAACGCGGCCGTGACCACGGAGTGGGAGGCGCTGAGCGCGTTCCGCGGTGTCGCCGAGGGCGACATGATCCGGTACGCCATCCCGAAGCGCGAGCCGCTCCTCGTCGAGCACGAGCTGTTCCGCGACGCCGTTCTCGGCAAGTCGCAGGACATCTGCACGCTGCGCCAGGGTCTGCGCACCGTCGAGGTCGCCGCGGCCGTCATCGACTCCGCCAACACCGGCCTCACGGTGAAGCTCGAGAGCGGGGACCGCGCGAGCTCATGACCGCCGACCACACCGCATGGCCCGGCCGCGGTACCC
Source organism: Streptomyces sp. NPDC001970 (assembly GCF_053594115.1). Classification (NCBI taxonomy): domain Bacteria; kingdom Bacillati; phylum Actinomycetota; class Actinomycetes; order Kitasatosporales; family Streptomycetaceae; genus Streptomyces; species Streptomyces sp. NPDC001970. The sequence continues at coordinate 109,494 of NZ_JBSFDW010000030.1, forward strand.
GCGGGCGGATCGTGATGCTCGTCGACAACAGCGTCCACGGTGACTCTCGGGTCCAGAAGGCCGCGGCGTCCGCCGCCGCGGCCGGCTGGGACGTGATCCTGCTCGGCAAGTACTCGGGCAAGGGCGAGGACACCTGGAAGCTCGGTGACGCCGAGGTCCGGTTGATCCGGATGAACGCCAAGCTGTCCGTCAAGCCGAAGGACCTGCGGGGTGCGCCGCTGCGGCGGCCGCTCGCGTACTCCTCGGACCGGATCCACGCCTTCCGGGTGCAGCAGGTCAAGGCCTGGCGCGCGGATCTGCGGGTGCGCACCGACGAGCTGAAGGCGACGGGCAGTGCCGGGCTCGGCGCCACGCTCACCAAGGGCTGGCTGACGGTCCCCAAGGCCGCCTCCAGGGCCACCTCCAAGTGGGTGACGCTGCGCGGCCGCGAGACCAAGAGGCTCGCGAAGATCAGGCGGACCCGCTCCGCGCCGCTCGACAAGCTCACCACCCGGTTCTGGCTCACCACCATGGGCGACCGGGCCTGGCGGCGTCTCGACCCGGGCGTGTGGGACTTCGAGCTGAACTTCGGCCCCGTGATCGACGCGCTGAAGCCCGACCTGATCCACGCCAACGACTTCCGGATGCTCGGCGTCGGCGCGCGCGCCACGCTGCGCGCCCGCGCCGCGGGCCGGAAGACCGAGCTGGTCTGGGACGCCCACGAGTTCCTGCCCGGCGTGCGCTCCTGGGCGAACCAGCGCAAGCTCCCCGCGATGGTGGGGTACGAGCGTGAGCACGCCAAGTACGCGGATGCGGTCATGACCGTCTCCGGCGGACTCGCCGACCTGCTGCAGAAGACGCACGGACTGGCCGAGCGCCCGGCCGTCGTCCTCAACGCACCGGACGCAGAGGCCACCCAGAAGGTCGTCGACGAGCCGGTGCCGGACATCCGTGAGCTGTGCGGCATCGGTCCCGACGTCCCGCTTCTCGTCTACAGCGGCCTGGCCGCCGCCCAGCGCGGCCTCGGCATCATGGTCGAGGGCCTTCCGCAGATCCCGGACGCCCACGCGGTGTTCGTCTGCGGGGACCCGCAGGCCGCGTACGTCCGCGGACTGCTGAAGCGCGCCGAAGAGCTCGGTGTGGGCGACCGCGTCCACGCCGTGCCGTACGTGCCGCACTGGCAGGTCGTGCCGTTCCTGTCGGGCGCCGATGTCGGCGTCATCCCGATCCACCACTGGCCGAACCACGAGATCGCGCTGATCACCAAGTTCTTCGAGTACTCGCACGCGGGCCTGCCGCTCGTGGTGAGCGATGTGAAGACGATGGCGGAGGTCACCCGCGAGACCGGTCAGGGCGAGGTGTTCACCGCACAGGACACCGACGACTACGTCCGCGCGGTAGAGGCCGTGCTCGCCGACCCGAAGAAGTACACCAAGGCGTACGAGAAGGAAGGCCTGCTCGAAGGCTGGACCTGGGAGGCCCAGGCCAAGGTTCTCGACGGCGTCTACACGAGACTTCTGCAGGGGGCGGGGGATGACCAGAACCCCTGACGTCACCGTCGTCGTCGCCGTCTACAACACGATGCCGTACCTCACCGACTGCCTGAACTCGCTGGTGGGGCAGAGCATCGGGGTGGACCGGCTGGAGGTCGTGGCCGTCGACGACGGCTCGACCGACGACAGCGGCCGGGAGCTCGACCGCTTCGCCGAGCGCTACCCCGGCACCGTGAAGGTGCTCCACCAGGCCAATTCCGGCGGCCCGGCCGCACCCAGCAACCGGGCCCTGGAACTGGCCACCGGCCGTTACGTGTACTTCATCGGCTCCGACGACTACCTCGGCGAGGAGGCGCTGGAGCGGATGGTGGCCTGCGCCGACGAACACGGCTCCGACGTCGTCGTCGGCAAGATGGTCGGCACGAACGGCCGCTACGTCCACCAGGCGCTCTACCGGCAGAGCGACCCGGACATCAGCCTGTACGACTCGGCGCTGCCGTTCACGCTGGCCAACACGAAGCTGTTCCGGCGGGAGCTCGTGGAGCGGCACAGGCTGCGCTTCCCCGAGGACCTGCCGGTCGGCAGCGACCAGCCGTTCACCATCGAGGCGTGCGTCCGGGCGAAGAAGATCTCGGTCCTCGCCGACTACACGTACTACTACGCGGTGAAGCGCGGTGACGCGAGCAACATCACGTACCGCGCCAACCATCTGGCACGGCTGCGCTGCACCGCCGAGATCATGAAGTTCACGGCCGGTCTCATCGAGGCGGGCCCGCAGCGAGACGCGGTGTTCAAGCGCCACTTCACCTGGGAGCTCGCCAAGCTGGTCCAGGACGACTTCCCGGCCCTCGACCGGCAGACCCAGGTCGAGGTCTGCGCCGGGATCGCGGCCCTCGCCGACGAGTACTTCACCGAGCCGCTGCGCGACTCGATGGACGTCAAGCGGCGGGTACGGATCGCGCTGGCCCAGCGCGGCGCCGTCGGCGAGCTCGTCCGTGCCATCAGTGACGAGGCCGTGGGGGTCCCCCCACGGCCGCAGGGCGTAGGGGGAGGAGCGCCCCCGATGCTGCTGGAGGACGGCCGCGCGTATGTCCGCTACCCCGGCTTCCGCGACCCCGCCCTGGGCCTGCCCGACCGGCTCTTCGAGGTCATCGGCGAGTCCGTGCCCAAGCAGCTCGCCGACGGCACCGGACTGGTCTCCGCCGAGTGGCAGCAGTCCGGCCAGGACCTGTCGCTGGCCCTCGCGGTCCGCGTCCCGGTCGCCGGAGAGACGGACTCCGCCGTCATCAGGCTGGCCGCCAAGGCCATGCCGAAGAGTGCCGACAAGCCGGGTGCCCGCCGGCTGCCCGTCGGCACCGAACTCCCTTCCTCGGCCGGGGAGTTGAGCCGTACCGCGACCGCCGACGGCATGGGGACGGTGCTGAGTGCCCGGATCCCGGTCAAGCCCGTGCGGGCCAAGCTCGGCGTCCGCGCCTATCTGGACGTGGCAGGCTCGACGTACGAGGTCCCGGTGAAGACCCTGGGCCTGCCGCTGCCCCTGGCACGGCGCTGGCGCGAGGCGGTCCCGTACCGTGTCTCCGCCAACGCGAACGCCAAGGGACGGCTGGTGATCACCACCGCTCCGCTCTGGGAGTCCTCGTCCGGCGAGGGCGGCCGGCTGCGCCACTTGATGTCCCGTGTGAAGAGGAAACTGACCCGATGAATATCTGTGTAGTCGCGCTCGGCAAGATCGGGCTTCCGCTCGCCGTGCAGTTCGCCGCCAAGGGCCACAAGGTCATCGGCGCCGACGTCAACGAGAAGGTCGTCGAGCTGGTCAACGCCGGCACCGAGCCCTTCCCCGGCGAGCACGACCTGGACGTCAAGCTGAAGCAGGCCGTCGACGCCGGGCTGCTGTCCGCCACCACCGACACCGCCACGGCCGTCGCGCAGTCCGAGGCCGTCGTGGTCGTCGTCCCGCTGTTCGTGGACGCCGAGGGCACCCCGGACTTCGGCTGGATGGACGCCGCCACCCAGGCCATCGTCAAGGGCCTCAAGCCCGGCACCCTCGTCTCGTACGAGACGACTCTGCCGGTCGGTACCACCCGCACCCGCTGGGCGCCGATGCTGGAGCAGGGCTCCGGCCTGACCGCCGGCGAGGACTTCCACCTGGTCTTCTCGCCGGAGCGCGTCCTCACCGGCCGTGTCTTCGCCGACCTGCGCCGCTACCCGAAGCTCGTCGGTGGCATCGACGAGGCCTCGACGCAGCGCGGTGTGGAGTTCTACGAGCAGGTCCTCGACTTCGACGAGCGCACCGACCTGCCGCAGCCCAACGGCGTGTGGGACCTGGGCACCGCCGAGGCCTCCGAGCTCGCCAAGCTCGCCGAGACCACGTACCGCGATGTCAACATCGGCCTGGCGAACCAGTTCGCGCGCTTCGCCGACAAGAACGGCATCGACGTCAAGAAGGTCATCGAGGCCTGCAACTCGCAGCCGTACAGCCACATCCACCAGCCCGGCATCGCCGTCGGCGGCCACTGCATCCCGATCTACCCGCGGATGTACCTGTGGAACGACCCGGAGGCGACCGTCGTGCGCTCGGCCCGCGAGGCCAACGCCGCCATGCCGGAGTACGCCGTCGACCTGCTGGCCGCCGCCTACGGCGACCTGCAGGACGTGAACGTGCTGGTGCTGGGCGCCGCCTACCGCGGTGGCGTCAAGGAGACCGCCTTCTCCGGCGTCTACGGGGTCGTCGAGTCGCTGAAGGCGCGCGGCGCTGTGGCGTTCGTCTCGGACCCGATGTACACGGCCGAGGAGCTGGCCGCGCACGGCCTCACCCCGCACCAGGGCGAGAAGGTCACCGCCGCGGTCCTCCAGGCCGACCACGCCGAGTACCGCGAGCTGGCCGCCTCCGACCTGCCGGACGTGACCGTCCTCGTGGACGGCCGCCGCACCACCGACCCGGCCCGCTGGGAGGGCGTCCGCCGCGTCGTCATCGGCGGCTGAGAAACACCTCACACCTGTGGGCGTCCCCGGCTCTCCGGGGGCGCCCGCAGGCGTGTCCGGGCGGGGCCGACAGGGCCGCCGCGGCCCTGGCCAAAGCCGGGCTGAGGGTTGCGTCATGCTAGCGTTCTGGGGTGTCTCCCACCCCTGCTACCCAGCGCACAGAGGTCCGTCGGAACGACGGCGGACGCAGGCATGTGATCTACCTTGCGATCGGCTTCCCGCCGGCCGCGAAAAGCTGTGCCTACCGGATGACCGAGACGGCAAACCAGTTCATCGCCCAGGGCTGGGACGTCACCGTGGTGACCATCCAGCAGGAGTCCTGGGAGCGTGACTTCGGTCTCGACCACACCCTCTCCGAGCGCGTCGACCCGCGCGTCCGCGTCGTCGAGCTGCCGCTCGTGCGAGAGGACCTCGAGACGGACCTCCGGAAGTTCCCCGAGTCCCGTGCGCTGAACCCCGGCAAGTGGGTGCAGGACTACCGCCAGGCGGGCATGAGGGCCTTCCCGGAGCCGATCTACGGCGGCTGGCGCTACGACCTGGAGAAGGCCGTCCAGCGGCTGCACCGGGAGAAGAAGGCCGACCTGGTGCTCGCCACCTGCGTGCCGTACGTGAACATGGCCGCCGCGCTCAAGCTGTGGGAGACCGCGCGCGTGCCGTACGCCATCGACTTCCGCGACGGCTGGTCCGTCGACGTCATCGACGGCGGCGAGGCCTTCACCCACGACTCGGTGTCCGGCAAGTGGGAGCGCAAGGTCCTCACCCACGCCGTGTCGCACTGGCTGGTCAACGACCCGATCGCCGACTGGTACCGGGAGCGCTACCCCGACCTCGCCGACAAGATCCACGTCGTGCGCAACGGGTACGACGAGGCCAGCGTCCCCGCAGCGACCCGCACCCCGGATCCGGACAAGGGCCTGGTCTTCGGCCACCTCGGCGTGGTGACCTCGCCGCCCAGGATCCTCAGGTCCGTGCTCGACGGCTGGCGCATCGCCCGCGAGCGGGACCCGCTCGTGGCCCGCTCCAGCCTGGAGATCCGCGGCCAGATCGGCTCCGGCGCGCACCGCGAGGCCAACGCCCACATGGAGCTGATCCGGCAGTCCGCCGGCGACGCCGTCTCCTTCGGCGGCCCCGCCCCCAAGGCCGAGGTGCCGGAGATCTTCGCCTCCTGGGACGTACTCCTCCTGATGATCATGGGTGGCAAGTACATGACCTCGGGCAAGGTGTACGAGTACATGGCCACCGGCCTGCCCGTGATGTCCGCGCACAAGGTCGAGCACGACGCCACGACCGTGATGACCGGGCACCCCCTGTGGACCGGCGCCTGCGGCTTCGACCCCGAGAAGCTCGCCGACCTCTACTCCACCGCCGCGCGCATCGCGTTCGAGGCGACGGACGAGCAGCGGGCCGCGGCGAAGGCGCACGCCGCTCAGTACGCACGAGCGGCCCAGATGGGCCCTGCAGTCCGCAAGCTGACGGAACTGGTGACATCAGGACAGGCGTCCCCTTCCGTGCGGACCAATGACGTGGAGGGCCTCCCCGCATGATCGACGTTCTCCTGATCGCGGGCACCGTGCCACAGCCCGCGGTCCTGAAGGCATCCCTGGACAAGTTCCGCGAGGCAGGCGCCACCGTCCGGCTCGCCGGGCTGTTCGACATCGCGGACATCGACGCCGGCCTCGACCTCGCGGGCCTGCACTCGCTGCCCGAAGCCGGCGCGGTGCACGGCGAGAAGTTCCTCAAGGGCACCGAGAAGGGCTCCGCGCTCAGCCGCACCTGGAAGTTCGTCCAGCGGGACCGCTGGGTGCGCTCCCGGGCCCGCAGGGCGGACGTGCTCGTCGCGCTCGACCAGCCTGCGGTCTACACGGTCTGGCGGCTCTCCCAGCGCAACCGCCGCGCCGACGCGGTCTTCGGCATCGTCCCGGCCCTCAAGGCGGTCGCCGACCGCCGCGAGCGCCCCGGGCACTACGCGCTGCAGGGCGTCTACCGAAGCCTTCCCTCGCCCGCCGTGGCAGCCCGCACCGTCACGCGCACGGCCCGCCGCGGCGCCAACGGCGTGTACCGGAAGGCGACATCGCCGCGCGTGCTGCGCACCTCGGTCGGCGCGAAGGCCTGGCGGGCCATCGTGTCCGCCCCCCGCGTCCCCGACTCCCCCCGTGCCGAACTGGCGCACCGGGTCAGCCACAGCATGTCCAAGGGCGGCCGCAAGGCCGGCGCCTCGATGGTGCTGAACTCCGCCGCCGCCCGGATCGCCGACGGCGCGCTCAAGGCGGAGCTGCTCGCCGAGGCCGCCCGCAAGGACATCGCCCGCGGCCACGACGACCCGAAGGCCCGCGCCCAGGCCATCAAGGCCCTGCTCACCCTGGCCGACCAGCGCTTCGCGAACCACGACGCCAAGCAGGCCGCGCACGCCCTGTCCTCGGCGCTCACGCTGGCCTTCCACCGGGCCCTGCACTTCGACGACCTGTCGTCGCCGCTCAGCTCCGACACCGACGGCTACATGGCGCCGTTCCGCGCCAGCAAGGCCTTCGCCGCGCTCTCGGCGCCCCGCGGCCGCGAGCTGCCCGCCGCGACCGGGCTGCCCGCGGACCGTCCGCTGCGGCTGCTGGTCACCACGTACTCCAACGCGAACTTCCTGAAGCCGATCATGGATCGGTACGCCGATCACCCCGGCGTCGAGATCCGCTTCCTCGACCTCAAGGCGGACGACGAGCTGCGCCCGCTCGCCAAGGGCGGCCAGCGGATGATGGAGTACCTGCTCGGCGGCCAGCGTGGCTTCGGCAACAAGGTCGAGGACGCGCTGCGGCCCCACCTGGACTGGGCCGACACCGTCTTCGTCGACTGGGCCACCAACGCCGCGGCGCTGTTCACGCTGGTCGACCCGGGCACGACCCGGATCGTCGTACGGCTGCACAGCTACGAGGCGTGGACCTTCTGGCCGCACCTCGTCGACCGCTCCCGCATCGACGACCTGGTGTTCGTCGGTGACCACCTGCGCGACCTGGCCGTCGACATACTCCCCGACCTGGGTGAGCCCGGCGGTCCGAAGCTGCACGTCATCGCCAACGCGATGGACCTGGAGCGCTACCAGCTCCCGAAGGCCGAGGCGGACGCCCGGTTCACGCTCGGCCTCGTGGGCGTCAGCGCCGTCGCCAAGGACCCCCGCTGGGCGCTCGACGTCCTGCGGGAGCTGCGCAGGCACGACAGCCGCTACCGGATGGTCATCGTCGGCGACGGCCTCGACCCCAAGGCCAGCGCCGCCGCCCGCCGCTACGACGACCTCCTGCGCGAGGACCTCGAGGAGCTGGAGGCCGAGGGCGCGGTCGAGCTGTACGGGCGCACCGAGGACGTGCCGGGCGCGCTCACCGGGATCGGTGTCATCCTCAGCAGCTCGGTCCGGGAGAGCTTCCACTGCGCCCTGGTCGAGGGCGCGGTCAGCGGGGCGCTCCCGGTGGTCCGCGACTGGCCCTTCTTCGCGGGCAAGGAGAACGGCGCCCGGACGCTGTACCCGGCCGACTGGATCGTCACGACGCCCACGGAGGCGGCCGAGCGGATCCTCGAGTGGACCGGCTCCGAGGAGCGCTGGCGCGAGGCCACGGCCGGTGCGGCGAAGCTGTCGCTGTCGACGTGGGACTGGTCGGTCGTGAGCGTCGAGTTCGACAAGCTGCTCCTCCACGAGGACTGACGGCGCTTCGCCCAAGCATGCGGCCCCGCACCACCCGTGGGTGGTGCGGGGCCGTTGTCGTATCAGCCGGGGCGGCCCCTAGGCGACGCGCTCGGCCAGGACCCCGTCCTTCTCGTCGAACAGCGCACCGGTCTGCGGGCACTCCCACACCCCCGGCTCGCCCTCGCGCTCGGTCAGGCGCACGCCCGCGCGGCCGACCCAGCCGATCTGCCGTGCCGGAACGCCGACGACCAGGGCGAAGTCGGGTACGTCACGCGTCACGACGGCACCCGCGGCGACCATCGCCCACCGGCCGATACGGACGGGGGCGACACACACCGAGCGCGCGCCGATCGAGGCACCGTCGGCGATCTTCACACCGACGGCCTCCCAGTCGCCGCCCCGCTTCTGCTTGCCCTCGGGGTCCACGGAGCGCGGGTTGAGGTCGTTGGTGAGGACCACGGCGGGACCGATGAAGACACCGTCACCGAGCTCCGCCGGCTCGTAGACGAGCGCGTAGTTCTGCAGCTTGCAGTTGTCGCCGATCTGCACACCCGTACCGACGTAGGCACCGCGGCCCACCACGCAGCCCTCGCCGAGACGGGCGCCCTCGCGGATCTGGGCGAGCTCCCACACACTGCTGCCGGCGCCGATCTGGGCGGTCTCGTCGACCTGGGCGGTGGGCTGGACCCTGTAGTTCACTTCTCTGCCTTCCGGTGTCTGGCTTCGCCCGGCGAGCATACGCCGCCCCGGCCCGGGCCTCGGTGGCGCTGCCGCTCCTTGCGGGCCCCGGCGAGCTGCGCGCCGAAGTACAGCGTCACCAGGGAGACCAGGACGGCGCGCAGGACGCCGATCCCGGGCGACCACCAGGCCCACACCGCGGCCGCGCCGAAGACGACGAAGGCCAGGGTGCGCAGCAGCCACCAGCGCTTCGGGCGCGGGGCCGGGCCGCTGCCGGGCGCGGAGGTCAGCAGCCGGTCCGGGTCGTCGGCCATCGTGTCCCGCATGCCCGCGAGGAGCCCGCGGCGCTCGAGCAGCCGGGTGCCGGGGACGTCCGCCAGCACGTCGGGGCGGTCGCCGAAGCCGTCCGGGAGCGGCGGGAGGCCGAGGGCGGCGACGAGATCCGCCTGGCGGCGGGCGGGGGAGTCGGAGGAGCGCAGCAGCCCGGTCAGGGGCCGCGTGTCCTCGACCTCGAAGATCCGGGCGAGTGCGGTGGCCGTCGCGGCTGCGGTGGCGTGGTCGCCGACGGGCGCGGCCGGGTCCCACTCGTGCGTGACGACCTCCTTGCCCTTGTGGAGCAGGGTGAAGCCGGCGCGGTCGCCGATCCGGCGCAGCACGAGGGCGGGCCACTTCTCGCCGGTGGTGAACGTGTCGGCGGCCGCGGTGAGCCGGTCCCCGCCGATCAGCGTGGCCCGCCTGCCGGGGGACTCGTCGGGCGCGAGCGCCACATAGCTGGCCGAGCCGCCGGCCGGGGCGATCCTCAGCGGGACCCCGCAGAGCAGGGCCGCCTCGGCGACCTTCGCGGGCGGTGCCGCGGCGACGGCCAGGAGGTGGACGGGCGGGACGGCCGGGACGGCCGCGGCGGTTCCCGTGACGGACGCGGGCGGTGCGGAGAAGAACGGGACGCGGCTCGCAATCTGCATCCGTACGCCCGTACGGAACTCCAGGAACTCCTCGCGGGCGTCGCCGAAGTACCCCCAGGGGCCCGAGCGCGCGTGCACCCCGATCGCCCGGAAGACGTCCAGCGCCTCCTCGAAGCGCTGGGCGAGGATCAGCATCAGCGCGAGGTCGTTGCGGAACCCCGCCGCCTCCGGGTCGCCCGCTTCGTAGAACGAGGACAGCTGCAGCGCGCGGTCCACCGCGGCGTCGATGCGGGACCGGTCGATCGGCCCGTCCTCGGTGCCCGAGGCCACCACGTCGTACTCGATGGCGGCGTCCAGCGGCAGGGCGTGCAGCAGGGAACCCGGAAGGGCCTCGGCGGCGGCCCGCTCCGCGAACGCGAACATCTCCTCGTGCGAGCCGTACCACTTGTCGCACAGATACTGCAGCGCCGTGGCGTGGCAGCCGTAGTGGTGAGGGGCGCGCGCGGTGGCCTCCGCCCAGTACGCGTCGAAGACCTCGCGAGGGGCCTGGATGCCGCGGGCGTGGGTGAGGGCGATCCGCCAGGGCACGGGGTCGCCGGGGTTGAGCTCCGCGGCGGCGCCGATCACCGGGACGGCGTCCTCGAGCAGCGCGAAGAACGCCTGGAACTGGTCGCGCGACACATGCCGGGCGCGTGCCCCGGTACGTACCGCCCAGGCCCGGTGGATGCTCAGATCGGCCTTGACCAGCATGGCGTCCGGGTCCTCGGGGGACTCGTCGAGCCAGGCGTCCAGCCAGCCGGGGTTGTGCAGCGCCGACTCGGCCAGCACGCCCACGGAGGAGCTGCGGCGCTCCCACTCGGCGCCGAGCCGGGTCGCGGCGAGCAGCTCACGGGCGGGCCCGTGGTCGCCGGCGGTGGCCGCGGTCACGACGGCACGCAGCGGGGCGGGCGGCTCGTCGAGGAGCACGGCCTCGTCAGGGGGCAGGTCGGCCCCGATGGCGGAACCGTGGCGCAGCAGCCGTGGCATGGTGATCAGGGAACGCAGGGACACGAGCGCTCATTCAACCGGTGCGGGTACTCGACCACCAGGTGTTCCACTGGTAGAGAGCCGGTTTGACCCCCCGAGGCCCGCCCCGTAACCTTGACCGTCGGCGTGTTTCCATGCACGCCAGCTTCTGAGCACCTCCCTCCCGACCCTGGGTCGGGAGAGGTCGTCCATCCACTGCGGACAGTCGCGGGCCCCGGCCCGTGCGGGCGGCTGGCATCAGGGGTTCCCGTTCCGAGCGAGAGAGAGATCCGCGTGTACGCCATCGTGCGCAGCGGTGGTCGCCAGCACAAGGTTGCTGTCGGCGACATCGTTGAGGTTGACAAGATTTCCACTGCCAAGGTTGGCGACACGGTCGAGCTCTCGACCCTGCTCGTTGTCGACGGCGACGCTGTGACCAGCGACCCCTGGGTCCTGTCCGGGATCAAGGTCCAGGCCGAGGTCGTGGACCACCACAAGGGCGCCAAGATCGACATCCTGCGCTACAAGAACAAGACCGGCTACCGCCGTCGTCAGGGCCACCGCCAGCAGTACACGGCGATCAAGGTCACGGCGATCCCCGCGGCTGCGAAGTAAGGGACTGAGGAGAGATGGCACACAAGAAGGGCGCATCGTCCACCCGGAACGGTCGCGACTCCAATGCTCAGCGGCTCGGCGTGAAGCGCTTCGGCGGTCAGGTCGTCAACGCCGGTGAGATCCTGGTCCGTCAGCGCGGCACCCACTTCCACCCGGGCTCGGGCGTCGGCCGCGGCGGCGACGACACGCTGTTCGCGCTGCAGGCCGGTGCGGTGGAGTTCGGTACCCACCGTGGCCGCAAGGTCGTGAACATCGTTCCGGTCGCCTGATCCAGGCCCCTTGCTGCGTTTTCCCGGGGGGTGACCCCCGGACCCCAGCAGGAACGAGTTTTCGCGAGGGCGGACCTCACTTCTCGTACGGAAGTACGGGAAGCGGGTCCGCCTTTCGCGTGTTACGCAGTAGACATTTCCGCACGTATTTCCGTACTGGAGGCCCCACCATGACCACCTTCGTGGACCGCGTCGAGCTGCATATCGCCGCGGGTAACGGAGGCCACGGCTGCGCCTCCGTACACCGTGAGAAGTTCAAGCCCCTCGGCGGGCCCGACGGCGGGAACGGCGGCCGTGGCGGTGACGTCATCCTCACCGTCGACCAGTCCGTCACGACGCTGCTCGACTACCACCACTCGCCGCACCGCAAGGCCACCAACGGCAAGCCGGGCGAGGGCGGCAACCGCCAGGGCAAGGACGGCCAGGACCTGGTGCTGCCGGTGCCGGACGGCACGGTCGTCCTCGACAAGCAGGGCAATGTGCTGGCCGACCTGGTCGGACACGGGACCACGTACGTCGCCGCGGAGGGCGGCCGCGGTGGCCTCGGCAACGCGGCGCTGGCCTCGTCCCGCCGTAAGGCGCCCGGCTTCGCGCTGCTCGGCGAGCCGGGGCACGCGGGCGACGTCGTGCTGGAGCTCAAGACCGTCGCGGACGTGGCGCTGGTCGGCTACCCGAGCGCGGGCAAGTCCTCGCTGATCTCGGTGCTGTCGGCCGCCAAGCCGAAGATCGCGGACTACCCCTTCACCACGCTCGTCCCGAACCTGGGTGTCGTCACCGCCGGCTCCACCGTCTACACGATCGCGGACGTCCCCGGGCTGATCCCGGGCGCCAGCGAGGGCCGGGGCCTCGGCCTGGAGTTCCTGCGGCACGTCGAGCGCTGCTCGGTGCTCGTCCATGTCCTGGACACGGCGACGCTGGAGTCGGAGCGGGATCCGGTGACCGACCTCGACGTCATCGAGGAAGAGCTGAAGCAGTACGGCGGTCTGGAGGACCGTCCGCGCATCGTCGTCCTGAACAAGATCGACATCCCGGACGGCAAGGACCTCGCGGACATGATCCGCCCTGACCTGGAGGAGCGCGGCTACCGCGTCCTCGAGGTGTCGGCGGTCGCGCGTACGGGCCTGAAGGAGCTGTCCTTCGCGCTGGCCGAGATCGTGGCGACGGCGCGCGCGGCCAAGCCGAAGGAGGAGGCCACCCGGATCGTCATCCGCCCGAAGGCGGTCGACGACGCGGGCTTCACGGTCACGCAGGAGGAGGACGGCCTCTTCCGCGTGCGCGGCGAGAAGCCGGAGCGCTGGGTGCGCCAGACGGACTTCAACAACGACGAGGCGGTCGGCTACCTCGCGGACCGGCTCAACCGCGTCGGCGTCGAGGAAGAGCTGATGAAGGCGGGGGCCCGGGCCGGCGACGGCGTGGCCATCGGCCCCGAGGACAACGCGGTCGTCTTCGACTGGGAGCCGACCCTGATGACCGGCGCGGAGATGCTCGGGCGCCGTGGCGAGGACCACCGCTTCGATGCCCCGCGCCCCGCGACCCAGCGCCGCAAGGAGCGCGAGGCGCAACGGGACGACGCGCAGCGCGAGTTCGACGACTTCGACCCGTTCTAGACGAGCCATTCCGAATGCTGACGGTGTGTCCGGGAACGCAGACAGGGCGTCCAAGATCGTTGTGTGACGAACAACCTAGACGCCCTGCTGA
>NZ_JBSFDW010000031.1:0-114344 GCF_053594115.1 Streptomyces sp. NPDC001970
GCGACGCGCTCGCTCACGTTCGTGGTCCTGGTGAAGCTGAACCGGAGCCGGCCCAGGGCCTCGCGACCGGGCAGCAGCTCCGCGGCGGCCTCGGCATCGAGTTGATCGTTGTTCACGGTGAAACCCTTCTCGGAACGAAGCGCCGCTTACTGGCTGACGCTGATGGACTGGCCGGCCTCGGAGGCCGCGATGGCGTCCGGGGAGCAGACGTTGGCCGCGAGCGACTCGTTGTGGGCGCTGACGTAGGCGACGCGCTCGCTCACGTTCGTGGTCCTGGTGAAGCTGAACCGGAGCCGGCCCAGGGCCTCGCGACCGGGCAGCAGCTCCGCGGCGGCCTCGGCGTCCAGCTCTCGCATGCCAAGCATGGTGGGGTCCTTTGCACGAAGGGCATGGACGGGCGGCATCCGATCCCGAATGCGTCCATCCACGCCGGACGATCTGTCTGACGAGATTGGACAGTAGGGCGCCGGACCACTCCGGACAAGCGACTCGGACATCTCGCTCATCACCGGATACGCCACACATCCACGGAAGCGGCAGGTGAGAGAGGTGGCGGGCGGGGTCGCGGCAGACGCCGACTCGCGTGCAACCTCACCCGATCGGCCCAATCCGGCGCATTCCCACCAGCAACGCCGGGGCCCCCGATGGCTATTCTCTCGTGGCTCGAGGCGGGTGGACCGCCCGAAGCCTCCGCGAGAGGGGTGCACGTGCTTGTCGTCCCAGGAGCCTCTGCGACCGCCGTCGTCCGCGACAGGACGGGAGAGCCGGTGGTGCTGCTCTCCGGCGAACTCCCCTCGGCCCTCACTCCGTCCGGTGTGAACGAGCTGCTGAATCTGGCATCCGCCGTGCTCGACACGGAGGAGTTGGAGCTCTTTCGCAGCTGCCTGGCGGCACTGCGGTGCGGCGAAAAACTCCAGGAGAGCCGTATCGAGGTGAGCGGAGCCGTGCTGACCATCTACCGCAGCTGACGACAGGAACCGACTGCGCAGAACACGGGGCGGAATATCGTTCGATGCCGGGACTTTCAGCAGGCCGGCCCCATGTAAATGGCACCGAAAGTGAATTCATCAACGCATAACACGGTGCACATCGGAAGTCTTTTGCGCAAATTCACCGAAGGCCGCAACCGGCCCCCAACACACCACAGTTGAGTCACCCTGGCGAGTGTTTCCCCGGCGCCGTCCCACAAGGCCTGAAATCCTCACGACGCAAAGCTCAGGGCAGGTTTCAGAGGTCGCCGGAACAAGATCTGGCCGTGCGCCGATAAGCCCTCCAGGGCCGATTTGGCGAATGAATCGAGTACGGGTTCCGAGTAATGTCCGGAGGGCCACAAGAAATCCATCGAACTGAGGAGAAACGTGGTGAGAACATTCGCACGCGCCGTTGCGACGGCGGCGCTGGCCGTAACAGCGGCCGTCATTCCCATGGCGGGCACGGCCATGGCCGCCCCGGCCCATTCATCCGTGACTGCGCACAGCATCCGCGACTACGACGACCGGTGCAGCGATTACGGCCAACGGCGCCACCGGCACAACTCCTGGGAACGCCAGTGGAATCGGCGGGCCGATGACTGCCGCGACCGCCGGGACCGCTGGGACCGCTGGGACCGCCGCGGCACGCACAGGGCGCACTGGTACAACGGAAGCCACCGCAGCCACGCCGGGTACTGGTGGGGGTGCAGCCACCGCTTCTGATCCAGTGATCCGGCCTGATCCGGCCTGATCCGGTATTGCTCCTTGTAAGGGCTCCCGGGAGCAGCTCCCTCCCGGGAGCCCTCTGCCGTCCCGCGGTCAACTGCGGTAGATGGTCAGCACGGCTCCGCTCACCTCGATACGGCTCTCCTGGAGTTTTTCGCCGCACCGCAGTGCCGCCAGGCAGCTGCGAAAGAGCTCCAACTCCTCCGTGTCGAGCACGGCGGCGGCCAGATTCAGCAGCTCGTTCACACCGGACGGAGTGAGGGCCGAGGGGAGTTCGCCGGAGAGCAGCACCACCTGCTCTCCCGTCCTGTCGCGGACGACGGCGGTCGCGAGCGCACCTGGGACGACAAGCACGTACCCCCCTCTCACGGAGGTTTCGAGCGGTTCACCCACCCGCGGGGGAGAGGATAGCCCCAATCAGGCCTATTTCTTGTCTGATCTGCTACTTCGCCAGGACATGCATCACTGGATGTGGCATGGGCACCGCCGCCCTGAAATCCCCCATCTTCATGGGTATATGACGCCGCCGGCCGAGCTCCGGGCACGGCACATCAGGCGACGGTGTCCGTCCGTGACGGACGTCCACCGATCAGGAGTGGTCATGGGGACCGGCGTCGGGGGTGCCGCGCAGAAGGGATTCGACCAGCGCGGCGACGTGTCGGCGGTCGGCCACGGACAGTCGCTGGACGCTGGCGATGAGGGTGGCGACCTCGGGGTCGGCGGCGGTGTCGGCCGGCTCCTCGAAGTACAGGTGGATCCCGCAGGCTTCGGCGGCGGCCCTGCGCACCGCGTCCAGGGGCAGCTCCAGCCCTCTGGCAAGGCCTTCGAGGGTGGCCTGTTGCGGCATGCGGGTCACTCGCTCGACGGTGGCCAGATGATGCACGGTGGAACGCGGGATACCGCCGCGCCGGGCCACGTCACCGTAGGACCAGCCCTGCTGCTCCAGCCGGCTCTTCACCAAATCCTGCAGTGCGTTGGCCACGCGGTGGATTCTTCCTTCTGACACGTCGGTCGGCCAAAACTCTCGTCAATGACTTGCAGTGAGGCGCCAGGCAGGCTAGCGTCCAATGCGTTCGGACGGTTCGTCCGAGAGCGTTGGACGTTGAGTCCTCCAGCCGCACCTGCCGCTGCACCACGACCCGTAGGTTCAACGCTTTGCGCCACGGCGGGTCACGGTCGGCGCCGGTCGTTTCGACGGGCCCATCCGACCCCTCCCCCAAGGGAATCCGGCATCTCGGCCGAGGTGTGCGCATTCCGGGCACCGCCGGACCGTGACCCTCGGTCGCTCTTGCGATCACGGCCCCGCTCCGAGAACCTGTCCTGGAGTCCGCAGCCCCCACGAGGGCGGCGGACTCAAAAAGTTACCACTTGGGGGCACTTCGAGGAGGATGTCCGGTTGCTTCGACCGCAGGGTGGGGACCCTGTTCGCGAACCGATGTCCCTGACGGGCATCATGCAACCGGAAGGTCGCCACCTCATGTCTACAGGGACGGTGGCCTGCCATTGACACGTCCGGAACGGCTGGTCGAGGGGGACCGCGGTCCGGGCGAAGACCGAACGATCACGCAGCCAGCAGGCGTGCGGGGGGATGACTCATGACGGCGACGCCGACCGGCGCCCGGCAGCAGGACGACGACCCGTCCCGGACCACTCAGCTTCGGGTTCCCCCGCAGCTCCGAGCGGGCGGGTCC
Source organism: Streptomyces sp. NPDC001970 (assembly GCF_053594115.1). Classification (NCBI taxonomy): domain Bacteria; kingdom Bacillati; phylum Actinomycetota; class Actinomycetes; order Kitasatosporales; family Streptomycetaceae; genus Streptomyces; species Streptomyces sp. NPDC001970. Next base: position 3,389 of record NZ_JBSFDW010000031.1, read on the forward strand.
CGGTTGCGCCCGAAGAAGACGGCGCTACCGCGGTACGACTACGAGCACTACAGCCGGCTCGCCGGCCCCCTCACCCAGCCCGACCCGTCGAAGCCGTACAAGGTGCAGTACCGCTCACTGCTCTCGCAGGAGCCGCACCGCGTCCGGGCCGCGCTGCTCCTGGGCGCCGCGCCGCTGGTCTCACTGGGCCTGTTCGCCTGGCTCATGCAGCCTCAGCACTGGACCGAGCGGGACCCGAACCTCAACAACGACCTGCTCCTGTGGCTCGACATCGTCATGCTCGTCTCGATCGGCCTGATCGAGCTCTTCCGGACGATGAACGTGCTGTCCAACGCGCACGCGACCCTCGTCGCCCGTGACCCCGTCCCCGTCGTGCCGGAGCACGGCACCCGGGTCGCCTTCCTCACCTCCTTCGTGCCGGGCAAGGAGCCCCTGGAGATGGTGACGAAGACCCTCGAGGCCGCGGTCAAGATCCGTCACCGCGGGCTGATGCACGTGTGGCTGCTCGACGAGGGCGACGACCCGGCCGTGAAGGAGGTCTGCGCACGCCTCGGTGTCCACCACTTCTCCCGCAAGGGCATAGCCAAGTGGAACCAGGCGAAGGGAGCCCACCGGGCCAAGACCAAGCACGGCAACTACAACGCCTGGCTGGAAGCCCACGGCGGGAACTACGACTTCTTCGCGTCCGTCGACACCGACCACGTGCCGCTGCCCAACTACCTGGAGCGGATGCTCGGTTACTTCCGCGACCCCGACGTCGGCTTCGTCATCGGCCCGCAGGTCTACGGCAACTACGACACCTTCGTCACCAAGGCCGCCGAGTCCCAGCAGTTCCTCTTCCACGCCCTGATCCAGCGCGCGGGCAACCGCTACGGCGCCCCCATGTTCGTCGGCACCTCCAACGCCGTCCGGATCAAGGCGATCAAACAGATCGGCGGGCTGTACGACTCGATCACCGAGGACATGGCGACGGGCTTCGAGATGCACCGCGCCCGCAATCCCGGGACCGGCAACAAGTGGCGCTCCGTGTACACCCCGGACGTGCTGGCCGTCGGCGAGGGTCCGAGCGCCTGGACCGACTTCTTCACCCAGCAGCTGCGTTGGTCGCGGGGGACGTACGAGACGATCCTCAAGCAGTACTGGAGGGGCTTCGGGACGCTGCCGCCCGGCAAGCTCTTCAACTACACGATGATGATCATCTTCTACCCGATGTCCGCCCTCAACTGGATCCTGGCCGCGCTGAGCTGCGCCCTGTTCCTGGGCATGGGCGCCTCGGGTGTGCAGATCGACCCGGCGATCTGGATGATGCTGTACGGCAACGCCTCGGCACTCCAGATCGGCCTCTACATCTGGAACCGCCGCCACAACGTCTCGCCGCACGAGCCGGAGGGCTCCGGCGGCCTCGCCGGCATGGTGATGTCCGCGCTCTCCGCGCCCATCTACGCGCGCTCCCTCATGGACGCCGTACTGCGCCGCAAGAGCAAGTTCGTCGTGACCCCCAAGGGCGACTCGTCCAGCCCCGACACCCTCTTCGGCACGTTCCGGATCCACCTGTTCTTCATCCTGGTCTTCGGCGGCTCGCTCGCGTCCTCGTTCTGGTTCGGGCACGACCACCCCGCAATGATCACCTGGGCCGGACTCGCCCTGCTGATCACGGCGGCGCCCATCTTCGCCTGGCGCCACGCCGTCCGCGTGGAGAAGAAGAAGCGCACGACGCAGCCGCCCGCCGGAGACGGTACGCACGGTCCGCAGGGCCCGCAGCCGCCGGCCGGCGCGCACGAGCCCCAGCAGAAGCCGCAGTGGGCCCCCACGGACCAGACCATGCAGATCGCCCTTGGGGGACGTAAGAAATGAGCGCACTTCCCGTCCGGCCGAACTACCGCAAGAACCGGGCCCGGCGGATCCTGATCGGCGTGGCGGTGGTGGCAGTGGTGGCCGGGTTCAACGGCCCCGCCCTCTACCGCTACGGCTCGGCCGAGTACCACGAGTACAAGATCAACCGGCCTGAGTACAAGGCGGCGAACGGCCACTGGGACTTCCTCGACGTCCCGTCCGAGTACCGGATCAACACGATCCACGCCGCCCTGCTGCACACCGGCAAGGTCCTGCTGATCGCCGGATCCGGCAACAACCAGAAGAACTTCGACGCGAAGAAGTTCGAGTCGGTGCTGTGGGACCCGAAGACGAACGACTTCAAGCTGATACCCACGCCCAAGGACATGTTCTGCGCCGGGCACACCCAGTTGCCGGACGGAAAGCTGCTGGTCGCCGGCGGCACCAAGCGGTACGAGAAGCTCAAGGGCGATGTCACCAAGGCCGGCGGCCTGATGATCGTCCACAACGAGGACCCGGACAAGCCGATCACGCTGCCCGCCGGCACCAAGTTCACCGGCAAGAAGAACGGCAAGACCTTCGTCTCCAAGGACCCGGTTCTGGTCCAGCGCGCGAAGAAGGTCTTCGACCCGGCGACCGGCAGGTTCCTGCGCACCGAGGCGGGTCTCGGCCGGATCTACGTCGAGGCCGAGGAGTCCGGCAAGGCGCACGAGACCGGCACCGAGGACAACTACCGGGTGCACGGCCTCAAGGGCTCCGACACCCGCAATGTCTACGGCATCGCGCAGAAGCTCGCCCTCGACAAGAAGGACTTCCAGGGCATCAAGGAAGCCTACGAGTTCGACCCGGTCGCCGAGAAGTACATCAAGGTCGACCCGATGAACGAGGCCCGCTGGTACCCGACCCTGACGACGCTCAAGGACGGCAAGGTCCTCTCCCTCTCCGGCCTCGACGAGATCGGGCAGATCGTGCCCGGCAAGGACGAGATCTACGATCCGGAGACCAGGACGTGGGAGTACACGGGCATCGAGCGGCGCTTCCCGACCTACCCGGCGATCTTCCTGATGGACAACGGAAAGCTCTTCTACTCCGGTTCCAACGCCGGGTACGGACCTGCCGACGTAGGCCGTGACCCCGGCATCTGGGATCTGGAGACGGACGAGTTCCAGAAGATCCCGGGGCTGAGCGACCCCGACAAGTTGGAGACCTCGGCGACGGTCATGCTGCCGCCCGCGCAGGACCAGAAGTTCATGGTCATCGGCGGTGGTGGGGTCGGCGAGTCCGAGAAGTCCAGCGAGAAGTCCCGGCTCGTCGACCTGAAGGACCCCAACCCCCGTTTCACGAACGGCGCTTCGCTGGACAAGGGCACCCGCTATCCGAGCGCCTCGCTGCTGCCGGACGACGGCGTGCTGGTCACCGGCGGCTCGGAGGACTACCGCGGGCGCAGCGGCTCCAACGTGCTGGAGGCGCGGACGTACGACCCGAAGAAGGGCGCGTACAAGCGGGTGGCCGACCCGCGGGTGGGGCGCAACTACCACTCGGGGTCGGTGCTGCTGCCCGACGGACGGGTGATGATCTTCGGCTCCGACTCGCTCTTCGCCGACGACGCCAACACCAAGCCGGGCGTCTTCGAGCAGCGCATCGAGATCTACACGCCGCCATACCTGTACCGGGACGCCCGGCCCGGGATCAGCGGCGGCCCCAAGCGCATCGAGCGCGGTGAGTCGGGCACGTATCTGAGCCCGCAGGCGGCGAAGCTCGCGACGGCGAAGCTGATGCGGCCGAGTGCGGTGACGCACGTCACCGATGTCGACCAGCGGTCGATCGCGCTGAAGATGACGAAGACGGCGGACGGTTTCGAGGTGACGGTCCCCAGGAACCGGTCCCTGGTGCCGTCCGGCTGGTACATGCTCTTCGTCACGGACGACAAGGGCACGCCGTCCGAGGGTGTGTGGGTGGAGGTGCCGTAGGGGGTGGCAGGGGGCTCGGTCCCAGCCCGTCCGGTGATCGAGGACGCACGCGCGAGCCCCTGGGGCGGTACCGGGCACATTCCGGGGTCCGGGGCCTTGCCCCGGACCGGGAAGGGGCGGGGTGGGGCGGGGGAAGGAAACCCCCGCCCGCCTACTTCGTATTGCGCGCCAGCTCCAGCGCGTACTCCGGGTACCAGTCCCCCGCCTTCGGCCCGCCCTTGCAGTCGCCGTCCGACTCCCCCGGGCGCTTGACCCACAGATACGCGTCGACGATCGGATCCCCCGTCTTCGTCGTCGGCGGCTCACCCAGCGCGCGCCCGGGCGGGTTGCACCAGTTCTCCTTCGGATCGCCCTCCGTGTACGGCCCGTTGCCGTTGCGGCTGGTGTCGATCACGAAGTGCTTGTTCCCGACCTTCGCGGAGAGCCGCTTGCCGAAGTCCTCGCTGGCCTCGGTCGTCTGGAAGTTGGAGACGTTGACCGCGAAGCCGTCGGCCTTCGCGATGCCCGCCCACTGGAGCGGCTCGAAGAGGGAATCGGGCTGCGACCAGCCCGCGTTGCCGGCGTCCACGTAGACCTTGGTGGCCGGCTGCTGCTTGAGCCGCTCGATGGCGCCCTTCAGCAGGTCGTACCGCTCCTCGTGGAACTCGTCCGGTGTGCAGCCGTCCACGAGGTGGAGCACGGCGTCCGGCTCGAGGACGACCGTGGCGCGCCGGTCGCCGATTCCCTTGGCGACCTTGTCGACCCATTCCCGGTACGCGTTCCCGTCGGCGGCGCCGCCCTTGGAGAACTGCCCGCAGTCGCGGTGCGGGATGTTGTACAGCACGAGCAGGGCGTCCCGGTCGGCCTTCTGCGCGGCCTCCGTGAATCCCTTCGCCTCAGCCTCCGGATTGTCCGGGCCGATCCATTCGCCGACCGGCTGCTCCGCGATCTTCCTGATCAGCTCGGCTTTCTTGTCGTCGCCTTCGTCGAGATACGAGGCGACCTGCCGGGCGGCCTTCCCGTCGGGGTTGACCCAGAACGGGTCCGTCCCCTTCGGCTGCTGGGCGATCGACGCCCGGTTGTCGCCGCCCCCGCCGCTGCCGTCGCCGTCGCCGTCGGAGGACGAACACCCCGCCAGCAGCAGAGCGGCCCCCGCGGCGGCCGCTCCCCGGCGGGCACGTCCGACGTAACTGCCGTACATCCACTCCCCCTTGGTGCACTGTCGCACGATGCCGAGGCCACCCCCCAGGCGCCTCGCGCCCGGACAAGACCGGGCGAATCCATGTTCTCAGATCCCGCGGGCGCCCGTGAGATACGCCGAGACCACCACATTCGCCGTGTACGACCGCGAGTCGCTGTCGTAGTCCCCACCGCAGGTGATCAGCCTCAGTTCCGCCCTGCCCGGCTGCCTGACCCCGTACACCTTCTGCGCGTCGAACCGGTCCCTGCTGAAGACCTGCACATCGTCGATCGTGAACTCGGCGACCGAGCCGTCGGTGCGGGTCACCCGGACCTTCTGGCCGGGACGGGCCGCGCTGAGCCCGTAGAAGACAGCCGGCTCGGTCTCGGTGTCGACATGACCGACGAAGAGCGCCGCGCCCGCGGTCCCGGGCAGGGTGCCGGTGCCGAACCAGCCCACGGTCTGCGGCATGGCGTACGGCGGCGGGTCGACCGCGCCCGTCGCGTCCAGGCCGCGGGCGACGACGGGGGCCGTGATCCCTATCGAGGGGATCTCCACCTTGCTCGGCTGGGAGGGCTTCAGCGGGTCACGGGCCGGCGGCAGCGGTACGCCGAGAGGCCGGCCGACCGCGGCAACGTCGCCGGTCGTGGGTGCCGAGCTGCCGCCGGGGCCCTCGGTCGCCTCGCGCCCCCACAGCCACAGGCCGAGCAACAGCACGGCCCAGGCCACACCCGTGAGCAGCCTCCCGGTGCCCGATGTGCGGCTCCCGGGCCCTGCGTCACCGGTATCCACGGCGGTCAGTCCGTGTCCGCCGGGCCCACGCGGCGCCGTGCGCTCCGGAACGCCACGGCCACCGCCGCCACGCCCGCGAGGACCAGCCCGATCACGGTGTGGGGGGTGCCGGGGCCCTGGTGGTCGGCCCGCTCGGCCTCCTCGGAGGCGAGGGACGTGGCGGTACCGCCGCCACCGGCGCGCACCGGGGCGAAGGGGGTGTCCTCAGGATCGGGGGCGGGGTCCAGCGTCTGCAGCTGGTCCTCGTCCTCGTCCTCGTCCCCGTCGTCGCCCTCGTCGCCCTGGTCCGGCTTGTGGCCGCCGTCGTCCTTCTTGCCGCCGTCGTCCTTGTGGCCACCGTCGTCCTTGTGGCCACCGTCGTCCCTCTTGCCACCGTCGTCCTTGTGACCGTCGTCCTTCTTACCGCCCTCGTCCCTCTTGCCACCGTCATCCTTGTGACCGTCGTCCCTCTTGCCACCGTCGTCCTTGTGACCGTCGTCCTTCTTACCGCTTTCGTCCTTGTCACCCTCGTCCGCCTTGCTCTCGGCGCCCTGCTGGGCGACCGTGAGCGTGCCCACCCGGGTGAGTGGGCTGCCGTTGCACGTGACACTGACGTCGTACGTACCGGCGTCGGCGCCGGATCTGACCGTCGTCTCCCCGAAGAGCGAACTCTGCGGGCCGACGCCGCCGGACAGCTGGGCGTCGGTGACGAACGCCAGGGATCTGGCGGTGCCCGTCGCGCCCACGCAGCCGGTGACGTGCAGTTCCACCTCACCCCCCGGTCTGGCGGAGGTGGGGGTGACCGTGGCCTTGGCCTGGCCGCCTTCCTCGGCGTACGCAAGCCCTGCAGACGGTGCCAGCATCAGGACACCGGCGGCCGCCCCCACCACACGGAGAGCAATCGGAACAGAACGCATTGTGAACCTCCTGGTATCAGAAGATTCACGCGGTTTGCCCGTTTCCGCATCTCCAGGAGACCCGGATGGGTCACCACGGACGGCTCAGAGACAGTTCGGAGAGCTCAGAGCGGCCCGGAGAGGGCTCGGAGACAGGTGGAGACGGTCGGACCCGGCCAGGTCAGATCCGGTCGACCAGGTCCGCGATCGAGTCGACGATCCACGACGGGCGGAACGGGAACCGGTCCACGTCCTTCGGTGCCGTCAGGCCCGTCAGCACCAGGAACGTCTCCATGCCCGCCTCAAGCCCGGCCAGGACATCGGTGTCCATCCGGTCGCCGATCATCGCGCTGGTCTCCGAATGCGCCCCGATCGCGTTCAGCCCGGCCCTCATCATCAGCGGGTTCGGCTTGCCCACGAAGTAGGGGTCCTTGCCGGTGGCCTTGGTGATCAGGGCGGCGACCGAGCCCGTGGCGGGCAGCGGACCCTCGGCGGACGGGCCGGTCTCGTCCGGGTTGGTGCCGATGAAGCGCGCCCCCGCGTTGATCAGCCGGATCGCCTTCGTCAGCGCCTCGAAGCTGTACGTACGGGTCTCGCCGAGCACCACGTAGTCGGGATCGTGGTCGGTGAGGACGTACCCGATGTCGTGCAGGGCGGTGGTCAGCCCGGCCTCACCGATGACGTACGCCGTGCCGCCGGGGCGCTGGTCGTCCAGGAACTTGGCGGTGGCCAGCGCGGACGTCCAGATGTTCTCGACCGGCACGTCCAGGCCCATGCGGGCGAGGCGGGCGTGCAGGTCACGGGGGGTGTAGATGGAGTTGTTCGTGAGAACCAGGAAGGGCTTCCCGGTCTCGCGGAGCTTCTTGATGAAGGAGTCGGCGCCCGGGATCGGGACGCCTTCATGGATGAGAACACCGTCCATGTCGGTGAGCCAGGATTCGATCGGCTTGCGCTCTGCCATGAAGCGGACTCCTGCGGTGTGCGGAGGTGCTGGTGGGGCGCCGCCACGACGATGTGCCGACGCCCCCCAGCCTAATCAGGAAGCTGTGATCTTGACCCCCCGCGGGCGTGGGGTTGCAGGCCGGGGCCTGCGGGCTGGCCCCGTTGCCTTCAGCTGCCGGTCGCGGTCTTCCAGGAGTCGACGTACTTCTGGAGGTTCGTGTCGATGTCCTTCCAGTCCGGCTCGAAGACCTGGACGCCGTCCAGGATCTTCGACAGCTCGATCGCGTTGGCGTCGGTGGCCTTCACGTCGCTGCGCGCGGAGAAGCCGCCGCCGATCTCGCTGACCTGCTTCTGGGCCTTCTCGCTCAGCAGGTGGTCGAGGAGCTTCTGGCCGTTCTCGGTGTGGGGGGCGCCGTTGACGAGGCCCGCGGCGTAGGGGAGGGCGAACGTGGTGGGCCTGCCACCCTGCTTCGCCGGGAACCAGATGCCGAGGTTCGGCATGGACCTGGACTGGGCGAAGTTCATCTGGACGTCGCCGTTGGCGACGAGGATCTCGCCCTTGTCGACCTTGGGGGCGAGCTTGGAGGTGGAGGAGGACGGGCCGACGTTGTTGTCCTGGAGCTTCTTGAGGTACGCCATCGCCGGCTCCTCGCCGCCGAAGTCGTGCATCGCCTTGATGACGACGGCGGTCCCGTCGCCCGCGACACCCGGGGTGGAGTACTGGAGCTTGTCCTTGAACCTGCCGTCGAGGAGCTCCTCCCAGGTCTGCGGGGCCTCCTTCATCTCCTTCTTGTTGTAGATGAATCCGAAGTAGTTGTTGACGACCGAGGTCCACTTGCCGTCGCCGGACTTGTCGGCGCCGTTGACCTTGTCGGAGCCGGCCGGCTCGTACGCCTGGAGCAGCCCCTTGGAGTCGGCCTGCTGGATGAACGGCGGAAGGGTGACGAGCACGTCGGCCTGCGTGTTGCTCTTCTCGCGGGCGGCGCGCTGCACCATCTCGCCGGAGCCGCCCTCGACGTACTTGACCTTGATACCGGTCTCCTTCTCGAAGTCCTTGAAGACCTGGTCGTACCAGCCGTCGCCGTTCTCGCCCTTGAGGCCGTCGGCGCTGTAGACGGTGACGACCTTCTCGTCGGAGGCGGCGGAGTCGCCTCCGCAGGCGGTGAGGGTGGCGGCGAGGGCGAGGCTGCCGGTGAGGGCGGCGATCGTGCTGATGTGGCGACGCATGGCGACGGACAACTCCTTGTGGAAGAAGAGGAACACGCGGGATTACCTGGGTCTGGGTCCGGATCTGAACCAGGGCCAGGGCCAGGGCCTGAACCTGGGCCGGGGCCTACCTGATCAGCGGTAGGAGGCCCTGGTACGGATTCGGGACACGGCGAGCAGGACGAGCAGCGTCGTGGCCATGAGGACCACGGCGACGGCGGAGCCGGTGAAGAGGGAGCCACGGTCGGTGGCGGTGAAGATCAGCACCGGCAGCGGCATCCAGTCCGGCGGGTAGAGCATCATCGTGGCGCTCAGCTCACCCATGGACAGGGCGAAGCAGAGCCCCGCGGCCGCGTTGAGCGACGGCAGCAGCAGAGGCAGCTTCACTCGCCACAGGACGTACGAGGGGCGGGCGCCGAGGCCGGCCGCCGCCTGCTCGTACATCGGGTCGAGACGCAGGATGGCCGCCGAAACCGACTGGTGGGCAAACGCCGTGACAAGAACGGTGTGCGCGAGGATCACGATCCACCGCGTGCCGTTGAGGAGCATCGGCGGCTGCGAGAAGGCGACGAGTACGGCGAGGCCGACGACCACGGACGGTACGGCGACCGGCAGCATGAACAGTGCGTCGAGGACGCGGCGTCCACGCCTGCCCAGGGATGCGGCGGCGAGGGCGGCCCAGGTGCCGATGGCGAGCGCGAGCACGCTGGCCGTCACCGCCGTGACGAGGCTGGTGGTCAGGGCCTGGAGCGACTCCCCGCGGACGGCGGCCGTGTAGTGCTCGGCGGTCGGTCCGGAGGGGAACGCCCCCGACCAGTTGGTCGCGAGCGACGCTGCGACGATGACGAGGAGCGGCACCGCGAAGAGCGGCAGGAAGAGGGCGAGGAACAGGACCCAGGTGGCCCACCTGCCCGTACGGCTATGCACCAACACGGCGGCTCACCACCCGGTAGATCCCGTACAGCCCCACGGAGATCGCGATGTTGACGACGGCGACGACGCATGCGGCCGCGTAGTCGGACTCGAGGATCGCCTTGCTGTAGACGAGCATCGGGAGCGTCGTGACGCCCTTGGCGCCGGTGAAGAGCACGATGCCGAACTCGTTGAGGCACATGACCAGCACGAGGCTGCCGCCGGCGGCGAGCGCGGGGACGGCCTCGGGCAGGATCACCTGCCGGATGATCCGGGCGGGCCGCGCACCCAGTGAGGAGGCGACCTCCAGCTGTGCCGTGTCGAGCTGCGAGAACGCGGCGAGCAGCGGGCGCATCACGAAGGGCGTGAAGTACGTGATCTCCGCGAGGAGCACGCCCCAGGGCGTCGTCAGGAAGTGGAACGGGCCGCTCGACGCCCCCGTGACGTCCGTCCACAGGCCGTTGGCCATGCCGACGGTGCCGTAGATGAACAGCAGCGCCAGCGTGATCAGGAACGACGGGAAGGACAGGAACACGTCGACGAACTTGGCGACCCCCTTGCCGCCGGGGAACGGCACGAACGCGATGATCAGCGCGAGCGTGAACCCGAGCACGAGACACCCGGCGGTCGCCCCGACCGCCAGCCACACGGTGGTGGTGAGCGCCTCGCGGAAGGCCTGCGAGCCGAAGACGCCGGCGTACGCGCCGGGCGCGAGGGACTCCTGGACGACCAGACCGAGGGGGTAGAGGAACATCACGCCCAGCACGGCGACGGGGGGAAGGGCCCATACCCAGCGCGGGGTCGAGGGCATTCGTGCCGCCGGGACGGTGGGGGCACCTCCCATGTCCGAAGGGCTGTGGGGGAGGGTGGGCACACTCCCCGGTACCGGCGGGCCTTCCGCGAGACGTCCACCGGGGCTACCCATCGGTCACCCCCGCGCCGAGCAGTACCGCGTCCTCCGGCGCGAAGTGCACCGTGACCTCGTCCCCCAGTGCCGGCGTCTCCCGCAGCTCCCGCAGGTCCGCCTTGACCCGGTGCCCGTCGACGTCCACGTACAGCCGATGCGTCGCCCCCCGCCACTGCACCTCCGCGATCCTCCCCCGCAGCGCGTTCGGCCCTTCGCCGAGCCCGACGAGGTGCGGCCGTACGCACAGGGTCGCGATCGCGCCGGGCGCGGCGGCCCCCGTCGGCACCTTCAGCTCCGTGCCCGCGAAGGACACCGTGTCCGAACCGACCGTCACCGGCAGCAGGTTCGCGTTGCCGACGAACGACGCCGTGAACTCCGTGCGCGGGCGCCGGTACAGGTCCTGCGGTGTGCCGCAGTCCTGGAGGCGGGCCTTGTCCATGACCGCGATCCGGTCGGCGAGGGTGAGCGCCTCGACCTGGTCGTGGGTGACGTACAGGATGGACACGTCCGGCAGTTCGCGGTGCAGCCGTGCCAGTTCGGCCAGCATCCCCGACCGCAGCTGCGCGTCGAGCGCGGAGAGCGGCTCGTCGAGCAGCAGCACCTTCGGCCGGATCGCGAGGGCGCGGGCGATCGCGACGCGCTGCTGCTGCCCGCCGGAGAGCTCGCGCGGATACCGCTTGGCGTAGGCCGCCATACCGGTCATCTCCAGCGCCTCGGCGACCCGGCCGGGGATCTCGCTCTTCGGGGCCTTCTGCGCCTTCAGCCCGAAGGCCACGTTGTCCTCGACGCGCAGGTGCGGGAAGAGGGCGTACTGCTGGACGACCATGCCGATGCCGCGCCGGTGCGGCGGCAGCGCGGTGATGTCGCGGTCGCCGATGAACACCCGCCCCGAGACGGGCCGTACGAACCCGGCGACCGCGCGCAGGGCGGTGGTCTTGCCGGAGCCCGAGGGGCCGAGGAGGGCCATGACCTCGCCGGGTTCGACGGTCAGGTCGAGGCCGTCGAGGACGGTGGTGCCGCCGTAGGCGACGGAGACACGGTCGAAGCGGATGCCGCTGGTCATATGTCCTCCCGCGCCAGCAGCTCCGGCAGCTCGGCGACCGAGCCGAGGACGTGCGTCGCGCCATGGGCGGTCAGCTGCGTCCTGTCGTGGGCGCCGGTGAGCACGCCCGCGACCACGCGCGCGCCGGAGCGCACGCCGCTCAGCATGTCGTACGAGGTGTCGCCGGCGACCGCGATCTGCTGCACGCCGCCGACCGCGCCCGTACGCAGGAACGCGGCGAGCACCATGTCCGGGTACGGGCGTCCGCGCCCGCCCGCGTCGGCCGGGCAGAGGGTGAGCGGGACCAGGTCCTGCCAGCCGAGCGCGTCGAGGATCGCGTCCTGGGTGACGCGGGCGAAGCCGGTGGTGAGGACGACGGTCCTGCCCTGCTCCCGGAGTTGCTCGACTGCGGCACGCGCGCCGGGGATCTCGGCGATGCGGCCGCCGCCGACGAGTTCGCCGTACGCCTCCTCGAAGGCCTTGTTGGCCGCCTGGGCCCTGGCCTCGTCGCCGAAGAGGTGGCGGAAGACGGAGATCTTGGACTCGCCCATGGTGGCGCGTACGTGGTCGAGCATGGCCGGCATCGACTCGGGTTCCGTGCCGAGGCGTTCGGCGGCCCTGGCGAAGGCCTGCTCGACGAGGCCGCCGTCGGCGACGGTGGTACCGGCCATGTCCAGGACGACAAGGTTCAGTCGGGTCATCGTTGTCACCAGCCCAGTTCGTCCGCGGTTGTCTCGGCAATGGCGGGAGAGCAGGTCATACCGCGTCCGCCGGGTCCGGTCACCAGCCACACGCCGTCGCGCACCTGCCCGCGGTGGACGACGCGGGAGGTGTCGGTGCACTGCGCGTACACCCCGGCCCAGCGGCGGCGGATCTTCGGCAGCGGCCGGCCCAGGAAGCCCTCGATGACCTGCGTGAGGTGCTCGAAGGGGTCTTCGAGGGTGTCGAAGGCGAAGGGGTGCTCGTACTCGTGGGTGTCGCCGATGGTCAGCCCGCCGTCGCGGCGCTGCACCATCAGCAGCTGCATCTTGTGCTCGGCGGCCGTGGGCTGCTGCGCCTGCCCGGCGTTGAGGGCGTCGAGCGCGTCCGAGGCGTACGCCGGGTAGTAGCGGAAGGAGTCGGCGTCGGCGACGGAGGTGGTGAGCGGCTCGCCGAGCGGGTCGGTCTGCGCCATCTGGAGGCGCACGCGGCGTACGGGGAGGTCGGGGGCGAGCTCGCGGACGAGTCCGCCCAGCCAGGCGCCGGTGCACAGGACGACGGCGTCGCCGCTGTGCACATCGCCGTGGTCGTCGCGCACAGCGCTGCGTCCGTTCTTCCCGGGGCCGACGACCTCGCGGACCTCGCGGCCGGGGAGGAAGGTGTAACGGCCTGACGCCAGCAGGGCCTTGCGCAGCGCGAGCTGTGCCGTGCGGGGCTCCACGGCCGCGTCCCGTTCGCAGTACAGGGCCGACACGAACTCACCGCGCAGGGCCGGGTTGATGGCGCGCGCCTCGTCGGCGGTGACCAGCTTGTAGCCGCGGGCGGCGGCGTCCGGCCGGGCGACGGCCGCCTCGGCGACGGCGAGCTCGAGATCGTTGCGTACGGGCGTCAGCGAACCGATGGCCCGGAACCCGAGCTCGGGGACCCGGTCACCGATGGCCTCCCACAGCTCCCGCGCCCGCAGCGCCGTCTCCAGCTCCTCGCCACCGGCGCGGCCGCTGACCCATATCTGCCCGAAGTTCCGCAGGCTGGCCCCGCGCGCTTCGGCTTCCCGCTCGATCTGTACGACCTCGTGGCCGCGCTCCACTGCTTGCCAGGCGTGCATGGTTCCCACCACGCCGGCTCCTACGACGATGACTCGCATGCCCGTCACGGTGGTCGTGACCGGTGACCCGTCGGGGGCCGGTCGGCTACGGGACGGTGAACGGGCCATCAAGGTTGGACTAGACCCGTTATCGTTCCGTGATATCGACAACGGTCTTGCGTTACTGAACGGTCTTGCGTTACTGGACGCGGGGGCGCCACGGACGGGAACCCGGGAAGCTAGGCCCCGCCCACCAGATGCGTCGAGAAGCTGAAGCGGTCCCCCCGGTACAGCGTCCGCACCCGCTCCAGCGGCCGCTTCGCCGTGTCCCGCGAGACACGGTGGATCAGCAGCATCGGCAGCGCCGGCGGAGTCCCGACGAGCAGCGCCTCCCGCGGCGTCGCCAGCACCGTCTCGATGCGCTCGTCCGCGTCGCCGAACTCGATCCCGAGCCGGTCCCGCAGGTACGCGTAGAACGAGGAGTCGGGGTCGAAGTCGCTGTCGAGCCTCGGAACGCGCGCCACGGACACGTACGTGCTCTCCAGCCCCACCCGCTCCTCGTCCGCGAGCAGCACCCGCTCCATGTGCCAGACGGGCTCACCCCGCTCCAGCCCGGTCTCCTCCGCGAGCCGAGGCGGGCACGGGAAACGATCGAGGGATATGAGGTTACGGCCGGGTGTACGGCCCTGACGCCGCACGCCCTCGGTGTAGCTCGCGAGCGACAGCGGCTGTTCCAGCTTGGGGCCCGCGACGACGGTGCCCCTGCCCTGCCGCCGCAGCCGGCCCTCGAGGAGGAGCTCGCGCAGCGCCTGGCGCACGGTCTCGCGCGACACTTCGAACCGTACGGCGAGATCGCGCTCGGTGGGCAGCAGCCCGCCCTCGCCCAACTCGTCTATCAACGCGGCCACTTGGGCCTTGACCGCGTAGTACTTGGGAATACGGCCGTGCTCGGGGATGCCGGAACGGACAGGCGCGCCGGGAGCCTGATCGCTCGGGTAGTTCGGGTGGTCCACCGGGGGATGGTCCCAGACGCGGGTGAACGGCCAGGTCAGCGGCGGCCGGAGCCGAGTCCGCGAGCGCCCGCGAGGAGCAGGAGCCCGGCGGCGAAGAGCGCGCCGAAGGCGACGGCGACGCCGATGCCGTACTGCGTACCGGTCGGGGCGAGCTCCTCGGTGTCGGGCACGGACTCGTACAGCCGCTCCTGCTCCTCGGAGGCGAGCAGGCTGAAGGCGTAGTCGCCGGACTGCCCGACCCAGTCGCCGTCTGCGCCACGGCGCTGGACGACGGCGGCGTTGGCGACGACGGAGTCGGCGAGCGTGTCGGCGGCGGGGAAGCCGAGGCGGACGGGGATGGTGACGCTGGCGCGGCCGGGGACGGTGAAGCCGGCGAATCCACCGTCGCGTGAATGCGCCCCGCCGAAGGCACCGACCGCCTCGCCCCGGTCGGTCCGCTCGAAGGCCACCGGCCGCCACGTCCTGCTCACCGCGTCGTAGAACTCCATCCGGATCCTGGTGGGGGTGAGGACATGGTCCCGGCCGATGAGCACGACGACCGGATGGATGTTCCGGCAGGGCTCTGCCGTGGTGTTGACCAGCTCGACGGAGAACTCCGCGGCCCCGGAACCCGCCCGGTACGCGGCCGGGCCGCCCTGGATCCTGGTGGCGATGGGGAAGTCCGTGGCGCGTACGTCACCGCAGACGGGCAGCTGCGGCGGTTCAGCGCCGTGGGCCGCGGGCGCGGGGCCGGCGAGGACGAGGGAGGCGATCACGGCCGCGGCGAACGAAAGGGCGAGGGCGTTGCGCATACGTAAGGGGCCTTTTCTGCTCGCGGTCCGCAGTGAGGGTCGCCCCGGTCTACGCCGACGCCCACCCTGCCTCCATCAAAACCGCCGGCCGGGGCGGGCACCTGCGCGTACGGCCGAACAGCCGCAATACGTCCCTCCTGTCGGCGCACTTTCACCCGCGCGGGATTGGGCGCGCCCGTCGCGATCAGGCCTGCGAGACTGGGCGCGGTGTGAGGAGACGCGGCTGTTGAGGCGCCGGGGCGCCGCGGTGCGCGGCCGTCAGGGCTCGCGGGCGCCACCGTGCGCGGCCGTTCAGGGCACGTGGCCGCCACGGCCACGGTGGGCGGCCGTCAAGGCTCGCGGGCGCCACCGTGCGCGGCGGTCAGGGCACGTCGCCGTGACCGGGCACTGTGCGGCTCGATCCCAGCGGCGGCGGGGACGCGTACGACGCCTCCGCCCGCCCGAACACCGGCGCGAGCACCAGCTGGGCCGCACCCTCCGCGACCCGGTACGCACCGCCCGCCGCGGGCCCGACCCGCGCCCGGGTGCGCGAGACGAGCACGGATCGCACCCCTCGTATGAACTCCGACTCGGCCGCGGCGACAACACGTCCACCGAGCAGCACCTGCTCGATGTCGAGCAGCTCGACCAGGTTCGCCACACCGACCCCGAGCACCCGCGCGGCCTCGGCGAGGTCGCCCCGGTCGACGGCGGCCAGGCACAGCGCCTCGATGCATCCGCGTTTGCCGCAGTCGCAGGGAGGTCCGTCGAGCTGGACGATCTGGTGACCGAACTCCCCGGCGCCCGTCCGCGACCCCCGGTACAGCTCCCCGTCGAGCACGAGTCCCGCGCCTATCCCCGTCCCGAGGTGCAGATACGCGAAGGAACCGCCCGTCCCGCGCAGGACGAGGCCGAGGGCGGCGGCGTTGGTGTCCTTGTCGAGCACGACCGGGAGCCCGAGCCGGGCGGCCAGCTTGTCCCGCAGCCGGTACCCGTCCCACTCCGGATACCCGGTGACGCGGTAGGGCACCCCGGCCACATGGTCGAGCGGCCCGGGCATGGCCACCCCGACCCCGAGCACCAGCGCCCCCGGTTCCGCTTCTGCTTCTGCTTCGCTCCGCAGACCGCCGGCGTCCACCGCTTCCTCGGCTGGTTTTTTGGCCACGCCCCACGGCTCGGCCAGGCAGTCGGCCAGCAGGGTCTGCACCTGCTGCGTCGCCTGCCCGGTCACGACGTCCGGGCCAGCGCCGAGGTCCAAGGGGACCACGCGGGTGGCGACGCGCGTGCCGGCCAGGTCCAGCAGGACCGCCGTCATCTCGTCGCGGTCCAGCTGCACCCCCACCGCGTACGCCGCCGCACGCACCAGGCGGAGCACCGTGCGCGGTTTGCCTCCGGTCGAGGCGCGGCGTCCGGCCTCCGCGGCCAGCCCCTCGTCCCGGAGCCGGGCCGTGATCTTGCTGACGGCCTGCGGGGTGAGGCCCGTGCGGTCGGCGAGCTCGAGCCGGCTGATGCCGTCCTCCCCCGCCGTGCGCAGCAGATCGAGCACCAGCGCGGAGTTGTGGTTGCGCAGCAAGGGGAGATTGACGCCCGGCCCTCCGCCCACGGAGGAGCCCGCACCCGCGTCCTCTCCCGGTGCACCGATCGCCCTGGCCCTGTTCACCCTCACTCTTCCCATTGTGCTCCCCGCTTGCCCTTTGGCAACAGCGTTGCTTAAGTAGAGGTGTGACTGGTACCGCCTCCCCCCTGCGTGTCGGACTCGTCGGCTACGGCCTGGCGGGCTCGGTCTTCCACGCCCCGCTGATCTCCTCGACCGAGGGCCTCGTCCTCGACACGATCGTGACGTCGAACGAGGAGCGCCAGAAGCAGGCCCGCGCCGAGTTCCCCGACGTCCGGTTCGTCGCCACGCCCGACGAGCTCTGGACGCGCGCGGACGAGCTCGACCTGATCGTGATCGCGTCGCCGAACAAGACCCACGTCCCGGTCGCGACCGCCGCCCTGGAGGCCGGTCTTCCGGTGGTCGTGGACAAGCCGATCGCGGGCACGGCCGCGGAGGCACGCGCCCTTGCGGCCCTCGCCGAGGAGCGCGGCCTGCTCCTCTCGGTCTTCCAGAACCGCCGCTGGGACAACGACTTCCTCACCCTCCAGGCCCTCGTCGCGGACGGCGAGCTCGGCGAGGTCCAGCGCTTCGAGTCGCGCTTCGAGCGCTGGCGCCCCCAGCTCAAGGGCGGCTGGCGCGAGTCCGGCGCCCCGGAGGAGATCGGCGGCCTGCTCTACGACCTGGGCAGCCACGTCGTCGACCAGGCCCTGTTCCTCTTCGGCCCGGCGGTCCGGGTGTACGCGGAGTCCGACGTACGCCGCCCCGACGCCGAGACCGACGACGACACCTTCATCGCCCTCACCCACGCGAACGGCGTCCGCTCGCACCTGTACGTGAGCGCGACCACGGCCCAGCTCGGCCCCCGCTTCCGAGTCCTCGGCTCGGCCGCCGGCTACGTCAAGTACGGCCTCGACCCCCAGGAAGCCGCCCTGCGCGACGGCAAGCGCCCGTCCCCTGGCGACGCCGGCTGGGGCGAGGAGCCGGAGTCCCTGTGGGGCCGGATCGGCTCGGGAGAGTCGCCGCTCACGGGCGGCGGGCGCCCGGTCAGGACCCTGCCGGGCGACTACCCGGCGTACTACGCGGCGATCGCCGCCGCCCTCCGCGACGGCACGCCGCCCCCGGTCACGGCCCACGAGGCCGCCGCCGCCCTGGACGTCCTGGAGGCGGCGCGCCGCTCCGCGCACGAGGGCATCACGGTGGAGCTCGGCTCATGAGCGCCACCCCCATCACCCCGGACATCGCGGAACTCGAAGTTCAGGAACGGCAGCTGACGCTGCGTCAGTTCACGTACAGCGACGCCTGGGCACTCGGCTCGATGCTCGTCGAGCTGGCGCGCGAGCGTCACGCGCCGGTCGCGATCGACATCCGGCGGGGCGCACAGCAGCTGTTCCACTCCGCGCTGCCGGGCTCGTCGGCCGACAACGACGCCTGGATCGACCGCAAGCGCCGCGTCGTCGAGCGCTACGGCGAGAGCTCGCTCCTCGTCGGCAGCCGGTTCCGCGCCAAGGGGACGACGTTCGAGGAGTCGTCCCGCCTCGATCCCGACCGGTACGCGGCCCACGGCGGATCCTTCCCGATCCGCGTCAAGGGCGCAGGCGTCATCGGCACGGTCACGGTCTCCGGCCTTCCTCAGGCCGAGGACCACGCGATGGTGGTCGAGGCGCTGACGCGCCTCATGTCCGCCTGACCCCGCGGAGGGGGTGAATCCCCCGCACCCCCTCCGCGGCCTCGCTCACGTAACTCGCCTGGAGCGTTCGCCAGGAGCCTTCGCACCGGCTCCGCGTGAGCTCTGCGCGAGGGCCGGCTGCGCGAGCCCTGCCTGAGCGCTACGCGTCCTTGAGCTCCTGCCGCTGCCGCCCGAGCCCCGCGATCTCCAGCTCGACGACATCCCCTGCCCGCAGGAACGGCTTGGGCTCCGGCTGCCCCAGCGCCACGCCCGCCGGCGTACCGGTGTTGATGACGTCGCCCGGGTACAGGGTCATGAACTGGCTGACGTACCGCACCACTTCGGCCACCGGGAAGATCTGGTCGGCGGTCGAGCCGTTCTGCTTCAGCTCGCCGTTGACCCAGAGCTTCAGCGACAGTGCCTGCGGGTCGGGCACCTCGTCCCGCGTCACCAGCCAGGGGCCCAGCGGATTGAACGTCTCGCAGTTCTTGCCCTTGTCCCACGTACCGCCGCGCTCGATCTGGAACTCGCGCTCCGACACGTCGTGCGCCACCGCGTAGCCCGCGACGTGCGCGAGCGCCTCCTCCGCCGACTCCAGGTAACGCGCGGTACGTCCGATGACCACCGCGAGCTCGACCTCCCAGTCCGTCTTCACGCTCTTGCGCGGTACGAGCACGGTGTCGTCCGGGCCGACGACCGTGTCGGCGGCCTTGAAGAAGACGACCGGCTCGGTCGGGGTCGCGGCACCGGTCTCGGCCGCGTGATCGTGGTAGTTCAGCCCGATGCACACGACCTTGCCGATGCGCGCCAGCGGCGGGCCGATGCGCAGCCCGCTCCCGTCGATCACGGGCAGCTCGCCGGCATCGGCCGCCGCCCGGATCCGGCCCAGCGCGGCCTCGTCGGCCAGCAGGTCGCCGTCGATGTCCGCCACCAGCCCGGACAGGTCGCGAAGGGTCGTCCCGTCCTGGTCGAGCAGCGCCGGACGCTCCGAGCCCGCCGTACCGACACGCAGCAGCTTCATGGTCCTTCTCCCTGTGATCGAGGTGGCCCCGGCCGATGGGGTGCGGCCATCGGAGAATCAGAGGTTGGTTGATCCTCCAAGACATCCGACCACCCCGCAAGACCCTGTTCACACACTGGACCGTTACCCCGCGGTAGCCGGGTACAGGAGCACCCTCTCCACCGCCCCCCACGTGGTACTGGTGACGACGTACAGCGCGGCCGCCAGCGGCACAACGGCCACGGTGACGAGCGTGCCGAAGGACAGCAGCGGCAGCACCTTCGTCATCGCCCCCATGCCCGGCAGCTGCGGCTGCTCCTGCCGGCCGGTGACCGCGAGCTGCCGCCGCGTTCGCACATACGTGAACGTGGCCACCGCGCCGACGATCGCGAACAGCGCGACGTACACGAGCCCTGCCGCCCCGAACACCCCACCGTCCCCGAGCGCATCCGCCCACCGGCCACCGAGGGGCGCCGCGAACAGATCGCCGGTGATGCTGCCGCCCGCGAACAGGTGGTACAGCAGGAAGAACGCCGGCAGTTGCATCAGGCCGGGCAGCATCCCGGACAGCGGCGACACGTTCTCCTTCGCGTGCAGCTCCAGAACCGCTTTCTGCAGCCGCTCCGGGTTCTTGCCGTGTTTCTTGCGCAGCTCGGTGATCTGCGGCGCGAGCCGCGCCCGGGCCTTCTGGCCGCGCGCCGCCGCCCTCGAGAGCGGATGAATGGCGGCCCGCACCAGCACGGTGAACAGGACGACCGCCACAGCGGCCGCGGAGCCGTGAAACACGGGCTGCACAAGGTCGGCGAGCCGGTCGACCAGCTCGGCGAAGGCGGAAGTGACGGACGCGGCGGACGTGACGGATGTAGCGGACGCAGAAGCGGACATGGAGGCCCTCCCGGGCTCGTCGTGCCGGAAACAAACAGACATGTCGGCATGACGGCACCGCAAAGGGGCCCATGGATGGGGTGGATGAACTCGGGTGTGCCCCTACGCGGCCGTCGTGGAGGGGCAGCCTGGAGCTCGGGGCCTGGTACGGCCCGAGGCGTCGGGGTCACGCTGCGGCAGGAAGGCCGTGCGCTGCTCACGGTCGCGTATCGCGGTCCGTATTCGCGTGCGCGGTACGCGCGGCACCGAGCGCGAAAGGACCAGCGCGCAGGCGACGAGCGCGGCACCGACCGCGGCGGTGGCGGCGAGGGCGACGGCGGTGGAGAAGCCGATCCCCTCGGCAAGGAACACCTCGACGAGGATGAAGGCCAGCAGTGCCGACGGCCGCAGCATCCGCCACGCACTTCCGGTCATTCCTGCCCCCTTCGCTTCTCGGCACGGGCGATACGAACTTCCATTCGTTCCTTCATTCGTTATACACGAGCGAAATCGCCCCCGGGTTCCCTGTGGACAACCCGCATCGGCAACCCCGGCCCGCGCTTTCGCACCCGCGCGGCACGCACCGACGCCGACGCCGACGCGGACGCGGACGCGACACAGACAGACAGACGCCGGCGCGGTCGCCCGCCCGCCGCTCCGAGCGCGCCCGAGCGCTTCTGAGCGCGACCGACCACGACCGACCGCGTCCAAGCACGTCCAAGCACGTCCAAGCGCGTCCAAGCGCGTCCAAGCGCTCAGACGCGCTCCGTCTCGAGGGGTTCCAGCAACCGCCGCGGCCGCAGCAGTGCACGGCTGACCGGGTCCGCGGGATCCAGGTCGAGCCCCGGCCCCGGGTGCATCTCGACGTCCTCGGGCGGCACCCCGACGCCGCAGGCCG
Source organism: Streptomyces sp. NPDC001970 (assembly GCF_053594115.1). Classification (NCBI taxonomy): domain Bacteria; kingdom Bacillati; phylum Actinomycetota; class Actinomycetes; order Kitasatosporales; family Streptomycetaceae; genus Streptomyces; species Streptomyces sp. NPDC001970. The sequence goes on from NZ_JBSFDW010000031.1 coordinate 24,618, forward strand.
GGCATTCGCCGTACGCGCCCAGCTCCGTACCGCACGCGGCATGCCGGAAGATCCGCATCTGCTGGGCACCGGGCAGGCCGCGCCCCCACAGCCCGAGTGAGCGCAGGACGGGCCAGAGCTCCAGGCCGCGCTCGGTGAGTACGTACTCGTCGCGCGGCGGGGACTCCTGGTACCGGCGCTTCTCCAGCACCCCGGCGCGGGTGAGCGCCTGCAACCGCCCGGCCAGCACGGCGCGCGGGGCGCCGATGTGCACCAGCAGGTCGTTGTATCGGCGCACGCCGTAGAAAGCGTCGCGCACGATGAGGAGCGTCCACCGCTCACCGATCACCTCGAGCGCGCGGGCGATGGAGCAGTTCTGCGCCGCGTAGTCCTTGCCCAGAGCCATGGCACCAGCGTAACCCCAGACGGTTCAATGACCGAACTCACCGTGCTAGGGTCATCGATCGAGAAGCGGGTTCATTCACTGAACCTTGCCCGCCGCCTTGGCCCGCTCGACAGATCCGAATCGATGGGGAACCCCAATGGGACACCCGGCACGGCCGGCCGATCCGCACGCAGCCCCGCACACGGCCCAGGACACCCACGCCACCACCCACTCCGGCACCGGCCCCGACACACACCCGGTGACGGCCTCCGACAAGGGATCCGCCCCCGGAGCCCGCCCCGGCGCGACGCTCGCCGTCACCAGCGCCGCGACCACCGTCGCGCTCATGAACTACACCGCGCCGATGCTGACGCTCCCCGACATGACGGCGGCATTCGGAACCGCGCCTGCCGCCCAGGCCTGGCTCCTCAACGGCACCCCGCTGGGCCTCGCGGCCCTTCTCCTCGTCGCGGGCAGCCTCGCCGACGACTACGGCCGGCGTCGCATCTTCCTCGCGGGCACGCTGGCGCTCGGCGTCACGACCGGCATCGGAGCATTCGCCGACTCGACGCTGACCTTCACCCTCGCCCGCGTCGCCCAGGGCGCGGCGAGCGCGGCGATACTCGCGAGCAGCCTCGGCCTCATCGTCCACGCCTTCCCCGCCGGAACCGCGCGGATCAGGGCCACAGGCGTGTGGGGCGCATTCGTCAGCGCCGGAATCGCCCTCGGCCCGCTGCTGGCCGGCGCGCTCGGCACGGTCGACTGGCGGCTCGTCTACGAGGTACTCGCGCTCGCCGGCCTCGCGACCGGTGCGTTCGCGTTCCGTACGCTCGCCGAGTCCCGCGCCCCGCGCGGCGGCCGCCCGGATCTGCCGGGCGCGCTGACCCTCGGCCTGGCGCTGACCGCGCTGCTCACGGCCCTCACACTGGGCCGCGACGGCTGGCTGCGCGCACCCGTCGGCGTGCTGGCGGTCGCGTCCGTCGTGCTGCTCGCGGTGTTCGTGCTGGTCGAGCGCAGGAGCGCGACCCCGATGATCGACCTCGGGCTCTTCCGCCGTCCGCTCTTCCTGTCCGCGTCGTCGGGCGCGCTGTTCACGGGCCTCGCGGTCATCGGTCTGTTCAGCTACCTGCCCACGATGCTGCAGCAGCAGACGAAGATCTCTCCGCTCGGGGCCGCATGGCTGTTCCTGCTCTGGTCGGGTACGGCGTTCCTGGTCGCCCTGCAGGTGAAGCGGCTGGCCGGCCGCGTCACCGCACGCCACCAACTGGCCCTGGGCTTCGCCCTGTCGGCGGCCGGTGTCCTCGCGATGCTCGGCGCGGTGCCCGCACCGGGCGGCGGCTGGGCACGTCTGCTGCCGGGCCTCGCCGTCGCCGGCGTGGGCAGCGGACTGCTGAACGCGGCTCTGCCCCGCCTCTCCGTCGAGTCCGTACCGCCGGAGCGCGCGGCGATGGGCTCGGGCGCCAACAACACGGCCCGCTACATCGGTTCCTCCGCGGGCGTGGCCCTCACGATCGCGGTCGCGACGGCGGGTACGAATGCGGCGCTGATCGTCTCGGCGGGGCTGTCGCTGCTGGGTGCGGTGTCGGTGCTGGCGTTCCGGCCGGGACGAGCGACCACGCCGGCCCCTCGTGGCTGACGTGGCCTAGCGGGGCCGCATCGAGGTGAGCTTCCCCCACACCACGAGCCGGTACTTGGAGGTGTACTCGGGCGTGCAGGTCGTCAGCGTCACGTAATAGCCGGGCTCGCTGTACCCGTATCCCGGCTTCACCACACTCCGCGGCACGGACGCGATCACCCCACCGTCGCGGGCGGACGTCTGCGGGAGCCGTTTGTCCACCTGATAGGTGAAAACGGCGTCCCGCGTCTCGATCACGACCTTGTCCCCGCTCCGCAGCCTGTTGATGTACCGGAACGGCTCGCCGTGCGTATTGCGATGTCCGGCGACCGCGAAGTTCCCGGCCAGCCCGGGCTGGGCGGTCTGCGGATAGTGCCCGACGTAGCCCTTGTCCAGGACGCCCCGTTTCGCGATCCCCTGCGCGACGGGGGCGACGACCCCGAGCTTCGGGATGCGCAGCACGGCGTAGGCCTGGTCCCAGCGCGGTGCGGACTGCCGGGCGGCCGGGGCCCGGCGGCCCGTGCCGCCTCCGCCCTCCTCGCGAGCCTCACCCTCGGAGGCGTCGGGGGCCACGGGAGCGTCGGAACCCTCGGGGGCGGGCTCCTCCCCCTCCCATTCCCGCTCCAGCGCCTGGACCTGACGCTCGGCGCCTTCCCTGGCCTCCCGGTTGGTCCACCACAGCTGGTGTACGACGAGGAGCAGGACGACCACGCCGAGGGTCACGGCGACCTCGGCAGCAGCCCACAGCCCACGGGCGAGCGCCACCCACCCCCGGGTCCGCCCCCGCTGCACGACTACAGGCATCCGCTCCCGCACGGCCCGCACGATAAGGGCAGCCCCTCCAACTCACCAGGGCCCTGCGCGGGCCCGTACAGCAGTACGGTGTGCTCCATGCGCCCCGACACGCCTGCCGACCACACCGCCGAAGCCGAGCGCCTGCTGCGCACCGCGGAGCAGTACCCGGAGGATCGTGAGCCGCTGATGCTCCAAGCCGCGGCCCATCTCGAGCTCGCGGGCGAGCGCGCCCGCGCGAGCGGCCTGTACGACGGCCTCGTCGCCGCCGGGCCTGAGAGCCCCCATCTGATCAAGGCGTTGCAGGCGGCGAACCTGTGGGAGTACGGCCACGAGGCCGAGGCCCGCGCCATCATCGAAGGCATCCGCGCGGCCGCCCCGGACGACGCGGCCCCATGGGAGATCGTCGCCGAGACCCTGGAGGCCCACGACGAGCTCGACGCGGCCCACGACACCTTCACGACGGCTGTGACCCGTCTCGTCGACCCTGACGACGAGATCCCGTACTCCTCCCTGTCCCTCCTCACCGGCCGCCACCGCGTCCGCCGTCTGCTGGCCCTCCCCCACGACTCCTGGGACTCCCTGGCGGACCGCCTCCACACCGCGGCCGTCCCCCTGGACGAGCTCCACGACCCCAAGCGCCTCTGGTCCCTGGGCTCCTCCGACCCCATCGAGCTCCGCGCCGAAATCGCCCGCCTCCGCACCGAGCTCGGCACCTACCGCGCGGCCCTCTCCCGGCCCTTCCCGGTCGCGATGCTCCACTGGCCGGCCGGCGAACTCGCCGAACTCCTCGCCGCGTACCCCTCCCTGGCCGCGGAGTACCCCACCCACGAGGCCCACCTCACCTCCATCGAGTCGGCCCTCCGCGACCTCTCCACCACAGGCACGGGCAACCTCGGCATCGTCACGGCCACGGTCCCGTCCTACGAGGCCTTCGCGGCCTCCGAGGCCGCCTCCCCTGCCGACCCGAACCTTCTGCCGCAGTACGCGACGACGCTTGCGGCGCGGGGGCGTGCGGTGCCGTGGCCTCCGGCGAGGGGGGCGGGGTGCTGGTGCGGGTCGGGGCAGCCGTACCGCGAGTGTCACGGGGTGGGCCGGGACTGAGGGCTGGGGTCGACGGACCGGCCTCCGACACAGAACGACAGGCCGGTCAGCGGCCCGAGGTCCTCGTGCGGTGACCGGAACCTTCCCGCGCTCTGCTGACCTCTTCGGTGATCCGTCCAGCGATCTTCACCGGTGGCTCGTGCTCCCAGAAACGTAGGACCACCCATCCCTCGGATTCGAGATGCTCGGTCGTCTCGGCGTCCCGGGACATGTTCTTGTCCAGCTTCGTGCGCCACCACAGAGCGTTGGCCCTGGGACTCGTGGCGTGCTCGGGACAGCCGTGCCAGAAGCAGCCGTCCAGGAAGACTGCGATACGCAGTCCGGGGAACGCGATGTCGATCGTCCGACGTGCCATCCCCGGAACACGTCGGTGCAACCGGTAGCGCATCCCTGCGGCGTGAAGCAGCCGCCGTACCGCAAGCTCCGGCTCCGTGTCCCGCCTGCCCTGGCGACTCATACGGGCAGAGACGCCAGGGGAGGAAGGAACCATGGGTGGGCGTGTCACGACACCCAGGATGGCGCAGGATCGCTCAGGAGAAGAAACCGGTCGTGGCCTCGTCGGGACTTCCGACCAGCAGCGCACGATCGAGGAAGATGTTGTTCATCTCGCAACTCGTCTCGGGAAGCAGTACGCAGGCGTGGCAGGCGGCCAGGTTGAGGCTGTTCACCCCACTCGCGTCGGCTTCCATGCACAGCGGGTCCGCCGAGCACCATGCGATCCGTTCGAGCGCGGACTTCAACGATCCGGCCAGGCGCTTCGGCTCCCCTTGGGCGATGATGCCGCCCAAGCTTCCCGCCGAGTCGCTCGTAGCGGTGTACAGGAGGACGCCGGCCATTTCGTCGTTCACATAAAGGCGCTCACGGAGGGCCGAAGCGGGATAGCCACAGTCCAGCGACCACTCGTTGATCAGCGCATGAGCAAGGGTGTGAAGGAGCACGAAACGGGTGGTCACCGGCGAGTGCACCGGGGCCCGCTTGTCCTCTGCCCGCCGGCGCAGCTCACGCTCGTGGTTGCGACGAATCCGTTCCGTGCGTCCCGTCGGCGAGTGGGGACCTGTGTGGGCTTCCCACTGGGCCAACTTCTCTTGATCCAACGTGAGGAAGACCCCCTCACCGATGACTTCGATCGCGGGAAGCCAGTCGATTTCGTCGCTCGACGCGAGCCCTACAGCACGCTTCTTGTCCACGTCGGTCCGCATCAGCGGCTCGATGCGGGAAAAACTCTGCAAGGCACGCACTTCGCGCAACCGTTTCACCAGCATGGTCCGGTCGATCCCCGGGACAATGACCCCTTCGCCGTCGGTCGGAGGAACGCACACGAAGTGACGGTTCTCCGGTCGCTCCGCCGTCTGCGTGCACAGCTGGTGGTACTCCTCCTGCCGGATCTTGCTGCTCGCCTCGAGTTCTGTGACCTCCTCGGGTTCCTCCTCCGGAGATTCGTTGCCGACGCTCTCCAGAGCCCGCACGGCCTTGATCACATCCGCAACGGTGTACCTTCCGTGATCCAGCCATCCTTGCTTGGTGGCGATCCTGGTGATCCACTCTTCGTCCTCACTGAGCAGATTCTTCTTCTGGCCCATGACCAGTTGCATCAGTTCGTCGTGCCACGGCGGGATAGACAACGCCGACCGTACGTTGGGGAACCAGGCGGCGGAGGATCCACGCTGCAAAGCCCGCAACGGGCTGGTGCAGTTGGCCTCACGGGCGTCCCGACCGAGCCACGGACGCCCGCCCCGACAGGCGATGCCCACGGAAGCCATGGCGTCCCGGCCGAATGCGCCTTCCAGTGAGGCGGACTCACCGCAGTCGCATGTGACCACGATGCCCATGAGACTCGCAGTCCGTCCCTCGGTCTTCAGCTTCAGTTCGGCCTTTCTCGGGTCGCAGCTGCGGTGAGCTCGACGCTCCTCCCCGCGGCGGGAGTGCAGCCAACCCCAGTACGGGTACTCGTCCAGATGGCCCTGGGCACAGGCGACCACGAACCGGGAAGGCGTGAGCGGGGACTTGCACGCACCGCAGGTGCTGTCGTTGCGTCGTGTCCCGAAGTCGCGAAATGCCTTGAGGTCCTGGCACTGCGGGCAGGAGTACGTCTGCGGAAAGCGCCGGACCTTCACACCGTTTCCGGCGGGTGCCGAAGCGGCAGGGGGGAAGCGGAAGCCGGAGACGCGAAGCCGCTCCTCGAGGCGAGGTTCGTGCAGATCCGGTTCGCCGTACACGCCCCAGGTGTCCAAGCCGCTGACTATGTACGACTGATCACCGATCGCGATCATCGAACCGACGCCGTAGGTGGTGATCTGCTGGGCGCGACGTACGGACCCAAGAGGCTTACGCGTGGCCTCCGACGTCGTCGAGGACGCGGTGCTGCCGTTGGCAGAGGTTCGACGTGCCATGTCAGTACTCCAGGTAGAGGTCGGACTCGACATCGACGTCGCGCAGGCTCCACAAGGTGGCGCTCGCCTCTTCCAGATCCTGGTCGGCGTGGGTGCGCAGCAGCGAGGTGTCGGGGTGACGGTCTGGGTTGCGGCTGAAGGAGAAGGGTGCCTCGTACACGAGTTTGTCGTTGCCCTCGGCCAGACGCTTCCAATGGTCGATGAATGCCCGGAGTTGCCGGTCGGTCGCCTCGGCCTCGTCCTTCTTGATGTCCCTGGCCCGCGCCACGAGGCAGGTGCGGATGTCGTGCAGGTCTTCCTCGAACGCGGCGACGTGCGCTGCCGAGCGGTTACTGCGGGCGATCGGGAACATCAGTCGGGCAAGTCCTACGAAGACCGCGTGCAGAGCGCGGTCACGGGCACGGGCCGCGAACGGCGTGACGCTCGTCGATTCCACCTGCTTGTAGAGGGCCGAGTGGTAGGCGACGAAGTCCTCGTAGTGCGAAAGGTCTCGGGAACGCGCCGCGTTGAACAGGGTGACGACGAGACCGGGGTACTGCCGGCCCACCCGGCTGGTGGCCTGGATGTACTCGGCCGTGGTCTGCGGCTGGCCCATCACGGCCATGAGGCCGAGCCGGTCCACGTCGACGCCCACCGAGATCATGTTCGTGGCGAGGACGACGTCCTGCGCGGCTCCGGACCCCAGCGTCTGCCCCAGCGCGGCAAGGCGGGCCGGGATCTCGCTCGACGGCACCCGGCTCGTCAGTTCGCCAGGGACCACCTGTCGGGACTCGGCGCACCCGCCCCACTCGGCGTGATTCTTCAGACGTTCGTTGACGTCGGCATGGATCTGCAACTCGGCGGCCGCGAGCAGGCGCAGGCTGTTGAAGTACCCGATCAGGGTCCAGTACGCGTCCCGCGCCTCGTCCCCGTCGATCTGCTTGGCATGGTGCAGCAGTGAGGCGTACGCCCGGATCAGCAGGGTCGCCTGCGAGATGCCGGGCGCAAGAAGGCCTACGTACTGTCGGGCGGCCTTCTGTTCCGCGGGGGCTTGCACGGCGAACCATGAGTCGCGGGCGTCGAGCCCCGCCGGTGGGAACTGTGCGACGTCCCGGTGGAACAGGGCTTGGCCCTGGGCCTTGGCCCGGCGGATGGTCGCGGTGGAGGCGATGATCTTGGGTCGGTCGCAGGCGATGTCGATCGCAGCCTCGTACAGTCCGGCGAGGGTGCCGAGCGGGCCGGAGATGAGGTGGAGCTCGTCCTGGACGATCAATTCCGGTGGCGGGGTCCCGCAGCCGTCGGTGTCGCGGTTGAACAGCGCGGCCACGTCCTCGCGCCAGGCGACCCGGGCGAACTTGTCCGCGGTCGCGATGACCAGGGTGGGACGCACCCGGTAGAGCTCGGAGTCCACGACGTGCACGGGGAGGCCGTCATGGTAGGCGCAGTCGGCGTCGGGACACGAGATGGCCATCGTTCCCGCGTCGAGGTCGACCGTGTAGTTCGCCGCCTCCAGCGTCGTGCCGCACCAGGGGCAGGCGCGGAGCTGTACGGGATTCTCCTCCTGCAGCGTCTCGCCCTTGGCGAGCCGGCGCAGTGACGTCCTGGCCTCGTCCAGGGTGTTCGGCGTGGCAGCCCGCCCTACCCACATGCCGATCGAAATCGGCTGGTCACCGAGCCGGTCGGGGCGTTCGTCACGCAACCTGTCCATGGCGCACATCAGAAGGGCTGCGCGCTCGAACTGCTGAAGCGTGAGCAGACGCAGGGTGTAACGCATGATCACGGAGACGCCGCCGCCTCCGACGCCCCTGAGCAGTCTGCGGTGGAAGACGGTGAAGGCGATCAGTCCGAGATACGCCTCGGTCTTGCCACCGCCCGTGGGGAACCAGAGCAGGTCGACCGTGCCGCGTTCTTCGTGCTCCGGATCCACGATGCCGTTGAGGCAGAGGAGCACGAAGCCGATCTGGAACGGGCGCCAGACACCCTGCGGTTCGGGTATCCCCTGGCGACCGCCCTTGATCCACAGACCACGGCCGCGCTGGAGCGCCATCGCCTCATTGGCCTTCTGAAATGCTTCCATGGCCCGCTCGTCGCGTTCCAGGAGCCTGATACCCGCTGCCATCCGGCCCAGCGCGACGCGGCAGAGGTCCAGCTGTTCTGCGGCAAGGCGTAGATACTCGGTATCGCCGTACGGTCCTCCCCGCAATGCGTCGGCGTCGGCGGCCCGCGCCTCGATCCACTCTCCGTAACCCTCGACGAGATACCGCAGTGCGGCGACCACAGTCTCGGGGGTGCCCGTCGCCAACGCCTGCATGGCCAGGCTCTGAGGATTGCGGACCCGGCGGGAGTCCATCAGCAACACGTTGTACGTCGGAACGAACTCCGTCCACACAGACGCGACACCGGCGTAACGGTTCCAGGACGTCGTGTCACCGATCTCCGGCGCCGTCCAGTCCCAGTCCGCCGCGCAACCGTGACCGGTGGCGAAAGAGGGGGCATGTCGGTGCAGCAACCGGTTCAGCCTCACCTCGTCGTCGATACCGCCCTCGGAATGGCGTTCCACCAAGGCGGGGGCGCCGTCCGGAACGTCGATACGCAGACCGACCTGGAAGAAGCAGTGGGTGTCCTTGATGTCCTTCCGATCCACGACGTGCGTGTTCACCAGCGTCGCGGTGACGGCCACAGTGCCGCGCCGCTTGCTCCGCCGGCGCACCCGGAGCCGAAGTTCAAGCCCCGCGGCGAGCGGTACGGGGTCCTGGTCCAGTTGCGTGATGTCGACCGTGGTGGTCGGCAGGTCGAGGGGACGGCGACGCCATTGGAGGTCCTGCTTGTCGGTGGCGCGTCGTTCCGCACGCTTGGGCACCGTCGGCAGTCCCTGTTCGTCCACCGGATCGTAGACGGCTGCGATGACGCTGATGCGTATCGTGGACGCCAGCTCGGGGTCCACGGTGAAGGTGATCCCGACCGCGGCGGGCTTCTGCACGTTCGCCAACGTCACGCCGGTGTCGGGGACCTCGTCGACGCCGAGGGTGGAGTCGGCGTCGTCGTAGTCGCTCTCGTCCGCCTCCTCGTACGCGAGTTCCTCGTCGGTACGGGGAAAGAGGACCCCGATGGCGTACGTGGTGACGGGCCAGTCGTGCAGCATCTCCACGGAGTCGACGTGGACGCCGGTGGGCCCGAGTAGGTCGGCTTTGAGCCGTTCCACCATCTCGCCACGGAAGCGATAGTGCTCCTTGAGATCGGGCATGGTCAGTCCTTGTCCGTGGTGTCGTAGTGGAACCGGCCGAGGCCGGTGAGACGGGGAGCGAGCCAGACGCCGAGGTCGCCGATCCCGGCCTGAAGGCCCGCTGCCGGCTCGCCCGCGACCGTCTCGACGGTGTCGACGCGTAGGCCGCTGATACGGCGGGGCCAGTTCCGCGGCTGGAACCGCTGGGACTGCTGCATGAACCGGTACAGGTCACGGCGGAACGCTTCGGAGGCGACCCCTATGGTCCGCTCCTCGTGAACGAGGGTGTAGCCGGGACCCGTCCGGTCGTCGTGGTTCTCGGGTATCGCGTCCGTGCGGACCATCTCCACCGCGTCCCCTGTGCGCAGCGTGCGCAAGTACTTCTGCAGTTCGGTCGCGTCGTCCACGTACTGATGGGTGCCGGCCGGGTGGTGCGGGTGGACATCTCCTGCGGTGAGCTCGATCCCTTGGCGCTTCCAGTGCTGGTAGCCGAAGCGTGCCCAACGCTTCGACCGCTTGTCCTTGCGCACCAGTCGGAAGCCGCCGCTGTCGTGCGGGCGGGCCTGCAGCGGCACGTCGAGGCGGTAAAGGTATTCGCGCGGCCGGGTCATCGCGACGTACAGCGCGCGGGCCCGGTCCGCAAGGTCCACTCCGAGGGCCTCCTCCTCCGCGTCCAGCCGGCCCGGATCGACCACGAAGACGCGGTCGAACTCAAGACCCTTGGCTCGGTGGAAGGTGGAGATCACCAGAGGGTGCGACGGCTGGGCGGTCAATGCGTCCGGCAGCCGGCCGACGGCGATCGCGGTACGGAGTCGGGCCAGGTCGATCGACCGGCCGGCCCGGTCCCCCGCGCATGCGCGCAGCAGTCGCCAGAGCCGCTCGCCGTGCCTCGTGTCCGAGGCTTCCTCGAGCTCCGGAAGCATCTCGTCGAACTGCTGCCGGGTGATGCCGAGCGACCCCTGACAGGCGTGCACGAGGTCGGCAAGCCAGGCCGGAGTGGCACGGTCCTGCGCGGCCCGGCGCAGCTGGTGCTCGACCCCCTCCCCGTGCAGCCACTCGGAGATGAGCAATGCCTCACCATTCGTACGGCACAGGACCGCACTGGAAACGGTGGTGTCCCGCAGGTCGTCCTGGACGTACTGCACACTCAGGTCTCCGAAGTCCATGCATTGAGCGAGTTCGACACGCAACTCCTCGTGGAGACGTTCGGCCTCGGCGACCGTCGCGCATTGCCGCGCGGAGTGCGCGAGGTGCAGCGCGCACCGCGCCTCTTCGGTGCGGGCACGGAAGTTGTCCGTCAGCTGCACCTCCATCAGCTCGTCGTGGAAGTAGCGTCGTAGCCAGTCGAAGAAGCGATTGGTCTCGATGGCCCGCTCCGCGTCGTCGCGGACCTGGAAACCGTAGATGGCCTGCGCCGGGTCGCCCACGACAGTGAATCCGCAGTCGTAGGCCTCCAGCAGCACCTCTACCAGCTCTCTTCGTTCCCCGACCAGGTCCTGCACCTCGTCGATCACGACGTGCCTGAGTTCGTCCAGCCATTCGGGTGCGGTCGTCTCGTCCTCCACCCTCTTGGTGGCCTCGCGGATCCGCTCGTCGAAGGAACGGGTCCGCCAGTCGACGTCGGCCGCGACCTCGGTCAGGATCTCCAAGGCCCAGGAGTCGAAGGTCGTCACCCGCACGTGGCGGGCCCGCCCTTCACTGATCGCCAGGCGTTCCCTCAGCTCGCGCACAGCGGCGTTGGTGAACGTCAGGAGCAACAGATCTCCGGTCGCCAGCCCCTCGTCCTCCACCAGGGTCTCGACGCGACGGACCAGGGTGTGCGTCTTGCCGGCGCCGGCGCCGGCCGTGACGAGGAGCTTGGCTTCGGCAGGCTGGGCCACGATCGCTTGCTGCTCGGCGGTCAGAGCCGGTCTGCCCTCATCGGCGCCGGTCGTCATGCCTTGCCCTCCCAGAGGTACTCGAGCGCGGTGTATGCGAGTTCACGGCCGAAGTTCTGGATGTTGTCCTTCACGTTGAGGATCAGGCAGCTCTCCTTGCCTCCGTTGAGTGGGCCGCGCAGGCCACGCCCGATCATCTGGATGTAGGTGTTCGGGCTGTACGTGGGGCGTGCCACCACAACGGCGCGCACTGCGGGGGCGTCGAATCCCTGGGTCAAGACGTTGTAGTTGGTGAGGACCTGGATGCGTCCCTTGCGGAACGCATCGATGCGCCGGTTACGTACGCCGGTGGGCGTCCTCGCGTCCACCGAAGCAGCGGAGATCCCGCTCTCGTTGAGCAGGGCGGAGACGACCTGCGCGTGTTCGACCGACGTCGCGAAGACCAGCACGGGCCAGCCCTGCGGCAGTCGTTCGATCTCCTCGATGATGCGCTTCGTGCGGTTCACGTCCTGGGCCAGCTTCGAGACCACATCGGAGGGCAGCGTCATGCTGTTGCTGCTGATCACCTGCTTGATCTGGTCCGGCGTGAGCGTGTACGTACCGCCAGGAAGCTCCCTGTGTTCCACCTTGGACAGCACTCCGAGCTCCTGCAGGTGCGCGAAGGGGGTTTCGTCGCCGAACACGTTGCGGTCGAGGCGCTTGTGCCCGAATCGGGCCGCCAGTCGCTGGGTCTCCTCTGTGCTTCCTCCTCGGAATGCCGTAGCGGTGAGGCCGATCAGATGCCGCGAAGTCCGGTATTGGTCGATGCCCAGGGAGTCGAGGATGCGCGTGTAGGTCTTCGGCACTGCGAAGTGCGCCTCGTCGACCACGACGACGTACGCCTCGCGCAGCCAGGCGTACTGCTCGTCCCCGAGGTGCCGGGACAACGTGTCGTCGACCGCGACGACCACCTGCTGGCCGGTGGGGACGGGTTCCGCGGCCATGCCACCCCACATGCGACTGATCCGCAGGCTTCGGTCAGGTCCCACCGTCTGCCATACGAACTTCCAGGTCTCGACAGCCTGTTCACACAGCTCGGCGCTCTGTGCGATCCACAGGACGGGGCCGGTGACGACGCCGTCCGCGATCGCCTGGACCAGCGACTCGACCGCGATCCGCGTCTTGCCCGCTCCCGTGGGAATCTGCAGCATCGCGCGCTTCTCCTCGCGCTGCACCAGGTGCTGGTACATGTTGGCGACAAGCCGCATCTGATACGGGTGCAGCGGCAGCGGCTTGCGCGGCCCCGGAACGGTCTCGAACAACGGCGGCGCCTGGCTGGTCTCCTGGTCCCCCGCCCATTCCATCGGGAAGCCGTACGTCTTCGCGAAGGAGCGCGCGGTGTGGCTGCCGGTCCACTGGCGCGGGGCATCGAAGCCCTCCTTCACCAGTGCGGGGGCGAGTTGCCGCAGCGTCTCTTCTCCGTGCGTCGCGATGACGAGCTGAGCGATGCGCAGATCGCTCGGCTCCTCACCGTTCAACTCCTCGTCCGCGAGCAACAGTCCGGGCGGCAGCTCCTCCCGGAGCGCGTCGGCGCCGATCGCCAGCAGGAGCTTCCGCGCAGGGTCGGGCTCACGGCGTACCTTCAGGAAGCGTTCGCCCTCCCGGTCCTTCTCCTGCTGCTGCAGCAGGGCACGACAACCGGCCTCACCCAGACGAAGTCCGAGCACGCGGTCGACGGCGCACAGGACGTCCAACTCGCCGTCGGGGCCGCACAGGAGCACGGTGTCGCCGTCCCGCGTCTCGGACAGAGGGTCTTCCCGTCGGCCGTCCGGGTTACGGATCACCCTGGCCAGGTGGGAGCAGTGGGACATCTGCCAGTCGGTGCCCCGAGGCAGCCGCTGGCGCAGCCGCGGATAGAGATCGGTGAGCCGGGCGGGGCTGCCGAGGGTCACGAATTCGAGCTCCTCCTGCAGCAGCTCGTCGGGGGCATGCAGATCGCTCTCCTCGATCATGCGTGTCGCCTCGTCAGGATCGAGCACCAGCAAGGCCGGTACGTGTTCCCTCTGCAGGATCCGGTACTGCTCACGGTCCGAGGTGACCGCGATCTCGTCGTCCGATCGCTGCGTCCACTCGTCACCCACCTGGCAGCGGGTGAGCGGATAGCGCGTCCAGAATTCCTCGCCGAGGGGGACCCGCGTCAGCAGCGCGTACGCGCGCCCGACGAAATCGGCGTTCTCGCCGGCGAGAACCCTGCCGGCGAGCTCGTGCCAGAGCGTCTCGGGCACCTCTTCAAGATCCGTGTTCAGCCTCATCAGCCGCGCGACGTCCACGCTCACCTCCGCGACGGGCAGAAGATCTTCGTCCACCCCAGCCGCGGCGCCCACACATTCCGCGGGCCTACGGACACCGAGCGACGTGGGCACCGCACCGTGACGCTTCAGCATCCAGGCGATGGGGGAACGGACCTGCTTCTCGTTGTTCCGGTTGCCACCGCCCTGCATGGTCCAGTTCTCCACGAGCCCATGGGCGGGCAGCAGCTTCACGAAGGCGGCGCGTCCCTCCTGGGACAGCCTCGGCAGCAGATGGAGCGGCCCGGCGGGGTCGGCGCCGATCCAGCGCATGCTCTGGGCCGTGGGGGGGCGCCGCCCCTCCTTCACGAGGGTCTGGGCGTATGCCTTGTAGAACTGGTCGGTGTAGGTCCCGAACCAGGCGTCCGCCCGAGGGTTCCGGTCGGGTACGGGCCGGTCCACGGCACCCAGGTCGCGCAACACCGACACGTCGGCCCGGTGGAAGTCCGGGTCGATCAGCAGCTCATTGTCGCCGGCACGGGCAGCCGGCAGCTCGGCCGGAACTACCGGTCCCGCGAGAAAGGCGTCGCGCATCGGACGGAACACCCCGTCGCTCGTGCGGATCTTGATGCTGAGCAGCGGGTCCTCGACCTTGGACCGGATGATCACGACGGACCTGCCGCTGCCGGCCTGGCGGGTCAGCTGCCAGAAGTCCCTCCAGTCCGCATTGCCGTAGCGCGTGAAGCCGACGTCGAGGACCGCCTTGAGCCGCCCCTCCGCATCGGCCTCCGGAATGCCGAGCGTCTCCAGCGCCCGCCGGGCGTCGTCGTCGGCGGCGATGTCGGGGTGGACGTAGGTGAGGTCGTCCTGGAGGTTGTGGCCGCCGACGGGACTGCGCCGGTAGATCTTGCCGCGCACGGGGGGAACCAGTTCCCCCCGCTCCGTGAGCAGGATCTTGGCCTTGGTCGCCGCCACGGCATGCTCCTTCGCCCCGGCGGCCTCCATGTCGGCGGCTATGCGCAGCGCCAGCGCCGAGGCGGCGATCGACCGGTCGCCCACCAGGGCCTCCAGCCATTCGGTGACGTCGACGGTCTCGGTCACGCCGGCCTTCACCAGGATGTCCCTGGCCCGGGACCGCCGTTCTCTGTTCTCCACCGAATGGTGAGACCAGTTGACGGGTCGGCCCGGGTGCGAGGCCCACAGAGCGAGCCACTTCTCGTTCAGGCCCTCGGGGTGGAGACGAAGCTCCTTCGGCTTGCGCAACACGCCACGCTGGTCTGGCAGGGAGGGCTCGACGGCCGCGACCTCGAGCACCTGCTTGCTTAGGGTGTCGTCGCCCCACTGGGACGCTTCTCGGCCTCGGGCCGTGAGCAGCGTGAGGTAGGAACCCGGGTCGTCGGCCTCGATCAGACGGGGCAACGAGCGGATGATCAACTGGGCGGCAGCGCGCACGAGCTCCGCGTTGAAGTCGCTCTTCGTGAGGTTCTGCCGGTCCTCGGGCGTCTTCCACGGGGCGTTGAGGATCCCGGTCAGGGTCGTGTCGTAGTGGGTCGGGAAGAACGCCCAGAAACTGCCCCGCTTCTTGCGGGCCTCAACCTTTGTCCCGGGCACCGCCCAAGACAACTTGATGACGGCCCGTTCGTGGAGTTCGCCGGCCGTCCTCTGTGCCTCGGCGCTGGGCACGTGGTCGACATCGAACACGTCCCAGCGCTCGTTACGGATCTCCCGACCGCCTCGCTCCTCGATGACCCGGTGCTCGGTGTCGTTCGTCGTCTGTCGCAGAACGCGCTTGAGCTGGTGCCCCTCCCGGCGGTCCTCCAGTACGACCGTCGCCACGTGCGACGAGAAGAGCATGAAGTGGGCAGGGAAGTTCAAGAGATCCTGCCCCAGTCGACGCTCGGCACCCCGGTGCAGCGGGAGCACCACCGTCGTGGAGGCCCAGCGCATCAGCTCGTCGAGTACGGGGTCCGCGCCCCTGTCCGTGGCCAGGTCGAGCAGCTGTGCCATCCGGAGCACGGGGGTCTCGTCGGACTCCGAGAGCGTCGGCACCACCTCGCGAATGCGCTCCGCCGACCATGACTTGTCGAAACCGAAGCAGCCCGACGTACTGTAGAAGCGAGGCGTGTCGGAGACGCTCAGCACCGACTTCACCCCGACGCCGAAGCGACCGATCTGCCCACCGCGCTTGCGCGAGACCGCCATGCGCAGGATGGTGTCGGCCCCCTCGGCGGTCACCGCGTTGCCGGTGTTAGCACAGTACAAATGGGTGCCGGTCAGTAGGACATGGATGCGCCCGCCGCCAGGCTGTTCCTGATTCTCGTCGGCGCCGTTCTGCACGAGCTCGTAGATCTGCCGCTCGCCGTATCCCCCTTGGGTGATGCGGCGTTCGTTGTTCGCGTGCTCCTGCACGTGGCCCGGGTCGGCTCGATAGACATCGAGGATGCGACGGGACTGGGCGACGATTGTCCCGATGACGTCTGCTGCACCGGTGAGGGCATTGCTCATGCGGTGTTGACCCCCCAAGGTCGAGAGAAACGCATGCTTGTGGAGCGGTGACAAGCACGGACCGTCGGCGAGCAGGTCTCCCCTGACCTTGATCACCCATGGTCACTCGCGGTGGCTCGGAACCGCTCGGCGCGTACTGAGGATCATCAGGACGGCAACCGGGGTCGAAACCACACCAAGGACACGATGCATCGGGATTTGGACACACTTGTCCCCTTCAGTTGACAGACGTCAGAAAATCAGCTGCCAACTGCGGCTCCATGACGCTATCGACCATCTTTCGCTCCACGCAAGGGTGTTGGTGCGATTCGTCAATCACCCATAGGGGCGGTTCACGAGGCGCAAGGACAACGAAATTGTCGTGATCGTGGTCTGTCAAATTCTGCTGTAGCATGACGGCGTTCGTGAAGGAGGTACGGGGTGGGGACGAACAACGATCAGCCGGAGGAATTCGGTGTGTGGCTGGCGCGTCAGCTGCACCGCAAGGAGATGACGCAGTCAGATCTCGCCGACGCTCTTGGCATCACCAGAGCCGGCGTCTCCGCCTGGATCACGGGACGTGCCGAGCCCCGCGAGGACAAAAAGCGCGCCATCGCCGCCATCCTCGGGACGGACGAGGCGACGGTGCTGCTCCGTACCACCGACGCCCCCTCGTCACGTCCCGTGTCCTGGTACCACCGCCCGGCACACGCCGACGGTGGCCGCGAGTTCGGCAACGCCGCTGCCTTCGCCTTCGACGCCGACCTGTCGGTCCTCGCGCGCGAGGCGACCCAGAACAGCCTCGACGAGCGCAAGGACGATACCCGTCCCGTACGAGTCCGCTACGTCCTCCACGAACTCAGCGGGGAGCACCTGCGGAGCTTCCTCCACGCACTCCAGTGGGACAGCCTGCTGCCCCACTACGAGATCGCCGCAGCCCAGAAGCAGAAGGTCGGCCGGGTCATCGCCGAAGGGCTGCGCGAGCTGCGCGAGACAGACACCCTCCTCCTCCTGCGCATCGACGACTACAACGCCTCCGGCCTCACCGGCCCTGACTACGGTGACGGACGGTTCGCCGCCGTGGTCCGCCGCCAGCTGGACAGCCACAAGGCGAGCGGCCACGCCGGCGGGTCGTACGGCCTGGGCAAGGCCACCCTGTGGGCCACCAGCCGACTGGGGCTCGTCCTGATCAACAGCACGCTGTCCGTGTCCCACG
Organism: Streptomyces sp. NPDC001970; assembly: GCF_053594115.1. NCBI lineage: Bacteria > Bacillati > Actinomycetota > Actinomycetes > Kitasatosporales > Streptomycetaceae > Streptomyces > Streptomyces sp. NPDC001970. The sequence goes on from NZ_JBSFDW010000031.1 coordinate 41,929, forward strand.
AGGGCCGGACCGAGCGACGCCTGATCGGACGTCTCGAACTGCCTTGGCGCGAGGTCGAGGGTCAGGCCTACGCCGGCCCTGCCTGGTTGGGCGAGGAGGACGCCCTTCCCGAGTACAAGGGCATCTCCCGGTCATGGTGGGCCGATGAGCGGACCGTGGAGCAGCTGCATCTCACTCGCGCAGGCTCTGACTCTGGCACCTCGTTCCTGGTGGTCGGCGCTCACGACGCCGCCGGCGACGCCGGTACCGTGCAGGAGATGCACGAGAAGATCGTCCGTTCCTTGGCGGAGAATTTCTGGGCAGCGATGACCCACGGAGAGACGACGGCCCCGCCCATGGAGGCCTCGGTCACCACCCTGCGCAACGGACAGGTGTTGATCAAGGAGGAGAAGGTCGATCCTCATCTGCACGAGCCGGCTCGCTGCCGTGCCCTCAAGGCGTACCTCGACGGCACGACCGTGGAACAGCTCGCGGGACTCGACCAGGTCGCCATGTCCCATGTCCCGCTCGTCGTGCCGCCACTGCGTGGCGAACGGGGCACCGGCGCAGAGCACCGGGCCGTCGTGCTGGTGACCCCGGCCGACGAAGACGACACAAAGCCGAATCAGCTCGTCTGCATGCGTGGCAATCGCATGACGGTCAGCGTCCGTCGTGTGCCCGACATGCAGTTGGGGACGAACCCCTTCCAAGCCGTCCTCCTTGCCGGCCATGCCACGGGCAGCGAGGCCGAGGACGCCGACGCCGCCGAGGCGTTCCTGCGAGCTTCCGAGCCGCCTGAGCACGACGACTGGAACCGCACCGAGGAGCTCACCACTCGCTATGCGCGAGGAGCACTGAGCCGCATCAGGGACTTTCGTCGCGACATGAACGCCGCCGTGCGCCAACTCGTCGCCCGGCACGAGGACGAGAAGCCCCAGCGAGGCCCGGCGGTTCTTCGAGAGCTGCTCCGGCTCGACTCCGGCGGCTCCGCTGTCGGGCGTCGCCTGGACAGCCATCCCACCGTGCGCAACCTGGACGGTGAACTGGATCCGTCCGGTGCCTGGCACGTGCGCGTCGAGGTCAAGCTTCCGCCCCGCGACGACCCCTGGTCGATGGTACCGGTGGCGAAGTTCGATGTGAGGTCCGGCAGCAGGCCGACACTCCAGTGGGCGGAGCTCGTCCCCGGCGACAACTGCAGGGTGGAGAACGGATGCCTGCGCTTCGAACCCGGGGCGCGGTCGGCCTCGTTCAGCGGAGTCACCGCCGTCGGCAGTCACCCGGTAGCAGGGAACATGGCTCGGCTCGTGATCGATCTGCAGAAGGCGAGGGACATCAGCGCATGAGGACCCTGATGCCCTATCCCACACTCGCCGGCGAGGTGACCTTCAAGGTCGCCGCCGCCAAGCTCGACGGCCGTGACCTGCCTCTGGAGATGATCTCTCAACAAGATCGGGTTGTCGCCGTACACCAGGTCGAACGCGAGGGGTGGGAGGAGGCTCGACTTGAGATAAGGGCGCAGCTGCCCGACGCGGAGCTGTCCAACGGGTCGTGGTCCGACGTCGTCTGCGTCGCCGTGCTCACCGAGGGTGTCACCAACCACCGTGCGGTGACGCCGCTTCGTCTCTCATCGGGCGCCGGTTGGACGGGCAGCCTCATCTTGGCCCGCGGTGCCTGCCGTGACCGAGCCACGCTGTCGATCAGCGTCGTCGCGACCGTGGACGGTGTGGCCGGCCGCACCATCGGCACCTCCGACGACGACTGGGTGATCGACCTGACGGCACGCGAGCCGGTGCGTCAGCGCGAACTCCGCATCAACGAGGTCGACTTCCGCACCGGACCACAGGAGTGGCTACGCCCCTTCAAGGACGCGCCATGGCTCGTGGAAACGTCGGGCGACATGCCGACCGTCCACCTCAACACCGGGTTCGAGGGTGTGACGGACCTGCTCGGCTCCGGTGGCAACCCGCTGGAAAAGGCCGTGCGCGGGATGCTCGCTGCGCAGATCGCCGCCGAGGCATGGATCGCTATGTTCCACTCGGCTGTCAGCGACGTCGAGGTCGAGGACGGCGACGTCCCTCAGTGGCCGAGCGGCTGGAGAGACGGGGTCCTGCGCGCCATGCTTCCGGATGTTCTGCCCGACCTCTCGCCTGGGGATGCGCTGTCGGAGATCCACTCACGCCGAACCGAGGGCTCCGGCTGGAACGAGCTGCAGCCGCGCATCCAGTACGCCGCGTCCCGACGTGCCCGCGTCGCCAAGAACCTCGGAACCACGATCCGGATGCTCGACCGCTCCGACGAAGGAGGCAACTGATGGGCCGCGACATCAACTACCTCCCCGAGCGTCTCGGTCTATTGCGCGACGCGATCGCGGCCAAGAATCTGACGCGTAGCGTTCTCACGGGCCAGGAGAATCCTCCGCTGGTCGCGCTGATACAAGCAGCCGAGACGATCACAGCCAACGGCTCACGATGGAACACACGCCCACTGCGCGAATTGTTCGAGGATGCACGACTCCATCACGAGGAGGCGGGTCGAACCCAGGCTGACAGCTGGCTCGCCCCCCGGCTCCACTCCACACTCCGGCTCACGAGGTCGGAGGCCGCGGACCCGGCGCTGTGGAACTTCCTCGCCATGGTCGTCGGTCCTGATTATGTGATCTGGCGCCACTTGCCGAAGAAGGGGAAGGACGGCAAGCGACCGGCAGTCACGGCGGACCGGTTCTGCGGCCCTCACTACAAGCACGCCTTCGCTCGCCTGTGGTGGGCGGCCGAGCTCTTCCGCGACGGCGAGGACTACAGCCCCGTAGTGACTGCCTGCCGTAACCAGGACGTCCTCAACACCGTCCTGCGGCTGGACGTCATAGATCACCGACCCACGGCCCGTGCGATCACCCGGTTGTTGGAGGAGGGGATCGTCCGGACGGGCCGCGACGTCAACGCACTGGCCACTGTCGTCAACACTGCGGGCGGCACCTTGATGTACGACGTCCTCGCCCCGGACGAGGGTTCGGACGCTGATGCCTTCCGCTACTGGGTGAACGAGGGAGACATGGCTCCGCCCGTGCATGGGGACTCGCTCCCGGACGGCCCGGGCGACGGCGCCGTGCCTCGGGGATCGGTGGACACCATGGTCAGGCAGTTCGAGAAGCTGTTTGCCGAGGCGCCGGTACGAGGGAAGGAACAGCAGGCTCCGGACATGCCGTCGGACGCCACTGACTGACACCCGAACGTCCTGGGCAGCCCTTGTAGGGCCATCCCTGCGATGGCCCTACGGTGATCAGACGGTGATACGGCCCCCGGACAGCTCATCCACGGCAGCGGCAAGTCGTTCGTGCTGGAGACCCAGTGCGGCAGCCAGAACATGGGCGGCCAGGACAGGCGGAATGGCGTTGCCGATCTGCTGCGCCACGTCGCGTCCCCGCCAAGGGTGGTCCTCCGGGAAGGTCTGCAGCTGACCTGCTTCGGCAGGGCTGAATCGGTCAAGCTCCCGCCCGTCCAAGGCCACCACACGGTTCCGCGAGATCTTCCCTGTGACGGTCGCGGACGGTTCGAAGCAGGACCGACGCCCTCGTGCCTTGGGATCGCCCCCGGTGCCGTAATTGGAGACCACTTCATAGGCTTGCGGACGCTGCACCACTTCCTTCATGGGCACCCACGGCTTCAGCCGCTGATCGCCTGCCTCACGGGCGACACCCTTCCTGAACGGACGATGGGTGGGCTTCGGCATCTTGGCCACCCCCGTCCCCTTACGGCGGGCGATCAAGATGGCACGACGGCGGGTCTGTGGCACCCCGAACTGCTCAGCACGCAGAACGCCGTGGTCCACCGAGTAATCGGCGACGTCTTCAAGGATCTTGCCCATGGCCACCCATACCGGAAGCACCGCGGGTACCTGTTCGAGGATGATGGCGTCGTAGGGCTGGCCCTGTGCGATCGCCGCGAGTGCCCATCTCAGGGGCTCCAGCACCAGGCCCGTGCGCACGTCGTCCAACCGAGTCAGGTCGCTCCTGACGTCCTCACCCTTGGCCATCCGTTCGGCGAAGCCGAGCACGTCCTCCAAAGCACGGCGGCCGGAACCCGACCCGGCGACGGTGTAAGTCTGGCACGGCGGTCCACCGGCAAGAACAGTGGCGTCCGAGAACTTCTCGGGTCCGAAGTCGCGCACATCGCCTGGCTCTGTGAGCAAACTCGCCGCTTGGCGTGTGGCACACGCCCCTTCGTCCCATTCAATGCCCGTACCCGTCAGGTCGAGATGTTTGGCAGCCACGTCCAGTCCACCAGGTCCGGCGAACAGATCCACAATGTTGATGTCGGGCACGTGCTCTCTCGGCTGCAGGGGGAAGAGGTGATCAGGCACTGGCTCGGCGCATTTTACCGGTGCTGTAGGGGCGGAATCGCGCCGGCCCAGCGCGACGTCCGGCGGAGGCGTACCGACCCGATCACTCATGCGCCGTGCCCTCCCTTCGGTGCGAGCGCTGCCACGAGCCGCTCGCCCAGCGCCCGTGCCACGGGCGGGGGCGAGGCATGCCCGAGCTGCCGGTAGCGGGCGGTCTTCCCGCCGAGTAGCCGCCAGTGAGGCGGAAAGCCCTGCAGCAGCGCTACCTGTTCGACGGTGAGTTTCGGCATCTGTTTCACGTCTCCGCCCGGCTCCCACAGGAAGTCCGGACCGGGCACCTCGTCGCCGATGGAACTACCGTTGATCTCCATCCGCGCCCAGGCCCGCTTGGTACCGGTCGGCCCGAGGTCGGCGCCTCCGCGGCGCTCGGAGCCACCCACAATGGCTGGAGCCGTGCGATCGGCCTGGGCGGCCCACGCGGACGCGCCGCGCCAACCCCGCGCCCCCATCGACTTCCACAACACGGCTCCCACGGTCGGGGCCGGGGTGGACAACGGTTCGGGCCACCGGAAGCCCGCCGCCGCGTCGCCCCGCAGAGCGACCAAGAGACCGAGCTTCCGGTCCTGCGCGAGCCCGAAGCCGCTTGCGTCCAGGACGCGCCATTGCAGCGTGTAGCCCAGGTGCTCCAGCTCCAGACGAACGAACTCACGTATGTCCGCAAACGCGTCGTCGCTGACGAGGGCAGGCACGTTCTCGATGAGCAGTGCTCGCGGCTGGACCTCCGCGACCAGCCACATTGTGGCTTCGAGCAGCTCGCGCTCGTAGCGATCCTCGGCGCGTTTTACGGCCGCCGGTGACTTCACCCGTGGCAGGCCCGCTGAGATCAGGTCCACGTCGTGGGCGTACGGATGCTCCTGAGCGACGAAGTCCCGGAAATCCATCTCCAGGACTTTCCATCCGAGCCTGTTGGCGCGCAAGGTGTCGCACGCGTGTCGGTTCTGCTCGATCAGCGCAACGGGATCGAACCCGGCAGCCTCCAGGCCCATGGCCAGGCCTCCGGCGCCTGCACAGATCTCCAAGGACTTGTAGCGCAGTGCCGACAAGAAGAACCCCGATCCCCGACTTCGTGACGCCAGCGCCTGCCGACAACGTACTGCGAACGGTTGATCACAGCATGCAGATCACATAACGTCCTCGACCGAGCCCGGTCAAGGCCGTGAGATGAACCGGGATCCGATCACAGGAACAATGCATGAGGATGCCTGCCCGGAGTGGACCACCTGCTGAGTGTCTGTCGGCCAGCCGTGCGCGTACTGCCGCGTTCCCTTAGCCTTTCGCCCCGGCCTCCGCTTCGAAGTGCACCTGGGCCCGGTCCAATGCGTCATCCGGGTCACAGCCGTGCGCCCGCAGCCAGTGAAGGAGGTCCGTGATCATGTCGATCGCCGCCTCCTCTGCGATCGCCGCGCTCAGGCGACCTGGACCGGCTGCGTGCGGATGGGAAGCCGTGCGGTAGAGCGTCAGGTACTCCTCAACGCGCGCCACTCGCGGGCCGCCGGCGTGCCCGTTCGGGTCGGTGAGGTCGGTGGCCAATTCGCACCAGACGACCTTGGAGTCGGCTCGGAGGATCACTCCCCATCTTTCGGCAACCGCGTCGACGAGCACCATTCCGCGGCCCGACTCCGCCTCACGCTCTGCGTCGAGCAGGGTGGGCAGCGCCCGCGCGTCCGGGTCGTGGAGCTCGATGCGAAGGTACGTGCCGCTCATTGAGACAGCGAGCGTGGCGGGCGTACCGGCGCCCACGTGCTCAACGACGTTCGACGCCAGCTCGGTCACGCAGATCTGTGCCGCATGGACCAGATCCGGCAAGCCCCAGAGCCTCAGGTGCAGCTTCAACACACGGCGCAGGCCTGCGATTTCGCCGAACTCGGCGCAGAACGGCAGATGCCACGGCTTCCGCTTGACGCAAGCCTCGTCATAGATCACTTCGATGGACATCCCGCACCCTCTCCAATGCATTGCGTGACTTTCCGTCACCCCTAGTGAGAGGATTGCAGCGCCTATCCCTTCATGCAACGTGCACGAGGGGATTCCCTCCATCGGGTGATTGGCCTTTCCCGGGACTTCCGGTGAGATGGAACACCCGTTACAGACCAAGGAGTTGGCATGGCAGGCTCCCCTACCGCTCGGCGCCGCCGACTGGCGATCGAGCTCAAGAAGCTCCGAGAGGACCACAACCTCACCTGCATCCAGGTGGGCAAGGAACTGGACTGGAGCAGCTCCAAGGTCAACCGCATGGAGACCGGTCAGGGGCGCGTTCAGCCGTCCGACGTCGATGCCTTGTGTCGCTTCTACGGCACCTCGGACGAACTCCGCAATCTCCTCAAGTCCCTGGCCAAGGAGTCGAAGACGAAGGGTTGGTGGCATGGCCATGGGGATGCGGTCCCCGCCTGGTTCTCCGTGTACGTCGGCCTGGAGCAGGCTGCTTCGACTCTGCGTAGCTACCAGGGCGAGTTCATTCCGGGCCTGTTGCAGACCCCGGAGTACGCGACGGAGCTGAGCCGCGCCTGGGTCGATCACTCCATGGAGAGCATTGCGCTCATGGTCGATGTGCGGATGAGGCGCCAGGAGTTGCTGACAGGTGACACCGCTCCGGACCTCTGGGTCGTCGTGCATCAGAGTGCGTTGATGCACGTCGTCGGAAATCGTCCGGTCATGTCCGGGCAGCTCGAACGTATGCTGGAAATAGTGAAGTTGAGCAACGTGACGGTACAGGTCTTGCCCTTCGACGCCGGCGCCTACCCCACCACCGGCCCGTTCACCGTTCTCGGCTTCCCGGAGCAGGAGGACCCCGACGTCGTCTACCGGGAAGGGCTGACCGACTCCGTATACCTCGAACAACCCACGGACGTGACTCTGTACGCGAGGGCCTTCGACCACCTCAGGGCGCTTGCCCTCAGCCCTCAACGATCGACACTGTTGATCAAGAGAGTTTTGGAGGAGCAGTTCTCATGACAGCCCCCACCACCAGGTGGCGAAAGAGCAGCTACAGCAATGGCATGGGCGGCGAGTGCGTCGAAATAGCCGTCGACGCGCGGCCCGTACTCGTGCGTGACTCCAAGATGCCTCTCGGACCACGACTCCGCTTCGCGGCGACGTCATGGAGTCATTTCCTGGGGTCCCTACACGTTGGCCCATCGACCAGTAATCCGGGGTAACCCTCGACCTGGCACGTAGGGAGCTGTGATGGATCGCGACGACATCCAGTGGTTCAAGTCCTCGTACAGCGGTGGCAGCGGCACGGAGTGCGTGGAGGCAGCGCGCGTGGCCGGGGGCACAGCCGTACGGGACAGCAAGGATCCGCTGGGGCCACGGCTCACGTTCACCGCGCAAGTCTGGCTCGACTTCGAGGGTGCCGTTCGGTCGGGACGGATCAGCTGACGCGGGCTGCATTCCTCGTAGCCGATACCGCGCCGGGCGAAGGGCGGCACGATGCCACAGGCACGGATTCTCCCGCCGTACACGACATGGGTGGTCGATCGGTGGCGCACCGGTTCGTTTCGCGCCCTTGACGGACTCCAGACCCTGGGGAAGCGTCACACGCAAAAAAATGCAACCGGCTTGATACGGGAGGGGATCGTGGACCTTCAGTTCATCGGGATCGACCCGAACACCACCGGGGGCGGCTCGCCGACGGTGTGGGTGGAGGAAGAGACGGCCGACCTGGTCCTCCAGGGCATCAAGGCCGAGGATTCAGTGGAGGCGCTGATCAGCGGTACGGAGTGGGTCACCGGGCACGAGAGGGGCATCCCCGGTCATGAGACGGTGATCCGTATTCCGGCCCGCATGGTGCCGATTCTGAGGGAGGCGTGCGATGTCGCAGAGCGGCGTGCCGGACTTCGCTGAGCTGCTGCGCGGAGCCCACCACACGGCCCTGCACCTGGAGATGCGGGATGTCTACAGCGTCGGGGACGAGGCGGACAGCTTCGCTGAGTTCCTGCAGTCCGGCCAGACGGATCTCGACCCCGACTCGGTGTTCTGGCAGGGATGGACCCCGCTGGTGCGTGAGGCGGTCGGCCGCGGTGTGGCGATGCGCCGGGCGCGAATCGTCTCGGAGCCGGTGACGGACTACATCCGCTGGGAGCACGCCCTGACTCCGGTCAACGTCGCCGTCGGCGAGCGGGTCCGTTGGCTGCCTCGGCGGGTGGCTTCGGACATCGCGCTGCCTGGCAACGACTTCTGGGTCATCGACGACCGTCTGGTCCTCTTCCACTTCTTCACCGGTGACGGTGACTGGGCCGGACACGAGTTCAGCGAGGACCCCGCCGTGGTGAAGCTGTGCAGCTCGGCCTTCGAGGCCGTGTGGGAGCGCGGCATCGACCACGAGCAGTACACCGTCTGATCCGAGCACCACCCCCCGTGCCCGCCTCCCCCTCATCCAGCGCCCAGGCGGCGCGTGAAGCACTCGCAGTGCGTTTGCAGCATCTCCGTATGGACGCCGGCCTCACCGGAAAGGAGCTCTCCACCCGGTGCGGCTGGCATCCGGCGAAGACAACGCGCATCCAGAAGGGAGAGTCCGCACCGTCAGACGCGGACATCCGGGTTTGGTGCGCGGCGTGCGGGGCCGCCGATCAGGCGGAGGATCTCATCGCCACCGCCCGCGCGGTCGATTCGATGTACCTGGAGTGGCGCAGGCTCCACAGGAACGGCATGCGGAAGGTCCAGGAGGACTTCTACACCCTCCACGAGCGCGCAGCCATCTGCCGCGTGTACTGCTCCAACGCCGTTCCCGGGTTCTTCCAGACGCCTGCCTACGCCTCGGCTCTCATGCAGGCAATCACTGATTTCCAAGGCACTCCCAACGACGTCGCCGACGCTGTGGCCACCCGGGTCGCCCGGTCGCGGTTCCTGTACGAAGGCGGCCACCGCTTCGTGGTGCTGCTGGAGGAGTGGGTGCTGCGCTCACGGATCGGCGACAGCGAGACGATGGCCGGCCAGCTCCGGCACCTCCTCGACGTCATGCCGCTCGTCTCCGTCTCGCTCGGGGTCATTCCCTTCACCGCTCAGCGGGTCATCTGGCCATTGGAGGCGTTCTACGTCTTCGGCGACGAGCACGCTGTGGTGGAAACCCTGACAGCTGAGATCAACATCAGGCAGCCTCGGGAAGTCGCCGACTATCGCATGGCGTTCAAGGAACTCTCGAAGATGTCCGTCTACGGCGACCGCGCACGTGCACTCATCACATCAGCGGTCGACGCCCTCGGGTGAATCCGCGCAATAACCCGCAACTTCGTTGAGGCCGATCTGTGGCTGTCCTTACCGTCGTTGACGTCGCCAGGCGGGCCCGACTGCCACATGCCCCCCGCTCAGCGGCAGCGGAGGAGAGTCTCGCCCATGCCCCCGTCATGGGCGAGGCGTCCTATAGCCGACAGGAAGCCGACGCCATGCAGACGGCAACTCACGACACCGCACCCCCAGCAGAAATGCACCGCGACACCGAGATGGCCCTGGCCCTGTCCGAGGCCCGTCCTACCGGACCCGCCGCGGAGGCCGTGCGCGAGCGGCTGAAGGACCACCTCCGCGCACTGGCAGGACCGGCAGAGCGATACGCGGCAACCTTGGGAGACGACCGGGCGCGCGACATCGCCCAAGCCACCATCCGGCACGCCCGCGATCTGGCGCAGAACACCGGAGGCGACCCGGCAGCGATGCTGAGGCTGCTCGCGAAGGCCGTGACGTTTCTCCTTCGGTACTCGCAGGCCGCGCAGCGCGCCACCCGGAGCAGCGCTCGAAACAATCGAGAGGAGCATCACCATGAGCACCACCCTTACCCCGCAGCGGACTGAGCTGGGACGGTTCTTCGCCATCACCGGTGACAGATTCCGCTGCGGTGACGAGCGTCCGCCGGAGATGTTCTCCGGGGCGATCGACGCCGAATGGCACCAGATGCTCAAGACTCCGGAGGAGTACGCGAAGTTCTGCATGACGGCCGCCGGCATGCCGCTCCGCCACGCGCCCCTCAAGGGCGTGGGCGAAATCTCCTGGGTCCGCGCATACGAGGAGATGTTCGGCCCGCTGCCCGAGATCTGGTTCACCGCCGAGGACGACCAGATCAACCAGGAGGCGCTGAACCGCTACCGGGAGACCGGAACCGTGGTCGCCGAATGGGACTGCGGGCCTACCACCGGGGACGGCGATGATGTCGTTCCGAAGCCGAGGGAGACCGTAGCCGGGTGATCACGGCGCATGGTGACGGAGCGCTCCGGGCCACTGCTGGGGCGCTCCGCCTCGTTGAAGCTCGTACGCCCAGCCCGATGACCGTGGACATCGCACCATACGTGGAAGCGGTGTCCTCCCACTGCCCCTACCTCGCGCCCTCGGTGGCGCACGGGCTGACGGGCTGGACGGTGTACGAGGTGGCCGGGCGCGGCGAGGACGTCGAAGCGGAGTTGTTCCATGCCGGGGTGCAGGCCGCTGAATGGGTACGGCCCCTGGCGACGCGACGGCATGGCGCGCTCGTCTGCGAGAACATCGTCATCCTTGGCGCTCGCGGGGAGGTGATGACGTGGCCGCATTGGGCGCTCAAGAACCTGTACGGCCCGGTAGGGCTGATGTTCGGGAAGTTCCGGGCGGGTGAGCAACGTGCTGGCCGAGGCGGTCGCAGTGTTCCGCGGCCGCCAGTCTCGTTCCTTCCGGTGCGGGTGGCCGTACGTTCCCGCGATCCCCGGTTTCTGACCGCAACACCGGACCTCGCCGACGCCGTGGCCGTTGCGGTGGATGACGGACGTGATGTGTTCAAGGACCTACCGGAGGACTGGAAGGCGGTGCGGACGTGGGCGAAGGGACTTCTGTCATGACAATGCCTCCACGTGAGGCGACGGACGTCCTGACTGAACGGTTCGGGGTCCCGGCGACCGTGGTTCTCCTCAGCGACCGGCGCGGCTCCCGGGCTTGGAAAGTGACCATCCCGCATATGTCCCTGGCGCTGAAGGCCAACGTGCCGGACCACGAAGGCTCCAGGGACAAGGCAACGGAGCTGGAGCAGGAGGACCGCCACCTTCTCCACCTGGCGAAGGCACACGCTGTCGATCGCGCGTACCGGGTTGACGCTGGTCCGTGGGAGGACGGGAGGTGGCTCGCCGTGCAGTGGCTCGACGGCATCCCGCTGTGGCGCGCTCTTGCCCCGGCCCGCAGACCGACAGGAGACCGCCCCTCCGTACGGCGATGGCTCCACGGCCTCGCCCGTACCTGGGCGCAACGTCTCGCCGCCCTGCACGCCGCTGGATGGGCCCACGCAGATGTCCAACCCACCAACACGCTTGTCGATGCCGGAACCGTGCACCTGATCGACTACGCCTTGGCGTGCGGCCCCGATGATGCCGAGCGTCTGCCGTACCGGGGCGCCCTCACCCACACCACCGCTCCCGAGATCGCAGACGCGATCCTTTCCACCAGCGATGACACCCACATTCAGGCCCGGTCTCCGGCCGACGTGTGGGGTCTGGGCGCCTCCCTCTTCTGGTGCTGGACCGGGCAGCGGCCCGTGTTCTACGAGGACGCCGTGGATCGCACCGTGAAGCTCCGGATGATCGCCCGGGGGCGCACCGTGCCGCTGGAAGAGGTCCGTCCGTGGGCCTTCCCCGACTTCGAGCACGTGATCAACCTGTGCATGGCGCCGTCCCCTGACGAGCGGCCCTCGGCCGCCGACTTGGCCGACATGCTCGCGGAGGACGTCCGGTGATCCGCCTGCGGGATCTGACTATGGACGACGCCCCCGCCGTCCAGCGGATCTACAGCGGCGCTTCCGTTCGGTTCACCCGTGACCGGCCGTATTCGTCCGAGGAAGCCCGCGAACGTGTCGCCAAGTCCCTGGAACTGGCACGCGAGATTCCGCGCCTACGGTGGGACTTCGGCATCGTGGTGGACGACCGGCTCATCGGCGTGATGTCCCTGCGCGTCCGCGAGCCGGGCCTCGGCGCCCTGAGCTACATCCTGCGCGAGGACACATGGGGCAACGGGTACGCCACCGAAGCCGCGAGGAGGGTCGTCGTATTCGCCTTCACCATCGCAGGCTTGGCGCGACTGGAGGCCAAGCACCACCCCGACAATCCGGCCTCTGGACACGTCCTGGCCAAGGCTGGGTTCCGACGCATCGGCACATCGGACCTCCATGCTGCTGACGGGGTGATCGTTCCCTACCCGGTATACGAGTTGCGGGGTTTTCCTCGTTGAGTCAGTCACGGCCGTCATGATCAGAGAGCAAGGCGAGTTCGCGACGTAACCGCTCGCGATGCAGCCAGGTATCGAGGGCGATCCCCGCGGCGACCATCAGGTCCGTGTCCTTTCCCAAGACATGCGGGCACCAGGTTCGCAGCAGCTTGCTCCCGTCAGTTGCAGCCCCTGGCTGGTTCGAGGCGCGGGGACGCCCGTCAAAACCGGCTGATGAACGTGCCAAGCGCCGGTCTGGCCGGCCCAGTCGCCGCACCCCCCGTACCGCCCGACGAGAACGCGGCGGTACGGGCGGCGAGCAGTGCAGTCAGGCGTCCTCGGCACCGCCGAAGCGCGCACGGTAGGACTCCTGGTCCTCCTCCGTGATCTTCGCGAAGAGCACCGGCGGGACGGTGAACGCAGTGCCGGCCGGGACCGTGCCCAGGGCCTTGGCCTGCTCGGCGGTGACCCAGGTCGCGGTGTCGCCCTCCAGCGCGAAGGCTCCGCGCATGGCAGCGGCGGAGGACGGGATGAACGGCTCGGAGACAACCGCGTACAGGTGGATCAGGTTCATCGCCGTACGCAGGGTCAGCGCGGCGCCGTCCGGGTCGGTCTTGATCTCCAGCCAGGGGGCCTTCTCCTCCAGGTAGGAGTTGCCGGCGGACCACAGGGCGCGCAGCGCGGCGGCGGCCTTGCGGAACTGGAGGGCCTCCATGTGCTCCTCGTACTCGGCGAGCAGCTGCGCGATCTCCTCGCCCAGCTTGGCTTCCGCCGCGCCGGCAGCGTGGCCCGCCGGGACTTCTTCGCCGAACCGCTTCCGGGAGAAGGACAGCACACGGTTGACGAAGTTGCCGAGGGTGTCGGCCAAGTCCTTGTTGACCGTGGCGGTGAAGTGCTCCCAGGTGAAGGACGAGTCGTCGGACTCGGGGGCGTTGGCGATCAGGAAGTAGCGCCAGTAGTCGGCGGGCAGGATCTCCAGGGCGGCGTCCGTGAAGACGCCGCGCTTCTGGGACGTGGAGAACTTTCCGCCGTAGTAGGTCAGCCAGTTGAAGCCCTTGACGAGGTCGACCTTCTTCCACGGTTCACGCACACCGAGTTCGGTCGCGGGGAACATCACCGTGTGGAAGGGGACGTTGTCCTTGGCCATGAACTGGGTGTAGCGGACGGTGTCGTCGGCCTCGTACCACCACGACTTCCAGTCGCGGGCCTCCCCGTCCGGGGCGGCGTCCGCCCACTCCTTCGTCGCGCCGATGTACTCGATCGGGGCGTCGAACCAGACGTAGAAGACCTTGCCTTCAGCGGCGAGGTCCGGCCAGGTGTCGGCCGGGACCGGAACGCCCCAGTCCAGGTCGCGGGTGATCGCGCGGTCGTGCAGGCCCTCGGTCAGCCACTTGCGGGCGATCGCCGTCGACAGGTGAGGCCACTCCTCGCCGACCGCGTCGATCCACGCTTCGACCTCGTGCTGGAGCTTGGACTGCAGCAGGAAGAGGTGCTTGGTCTCGCGGACCTCCAGCTCTGTGGAGCCGCTGATCGCCGAGCGCGGGTTGATCAGGTCGGTCGGGTCGAGGACGCGGGTGCAGTTCTCGCACTGGTCGCCGCGGGCCTTGTCGTAGCCGCAGTGCGGGCAGGTGCCCTCGACGTACCGGTCGGGCAGGAAGCGGCCGTCGACGGGCGAGTACACCTGGCGGATCGCGCGCTCCTCGATGAAGCCGTTCTCGTTCAGCTTGCGCGCGAAGTGCTGGGTGATCTCGACGTTCTGCTGCGACGAGCTGCGTCCGAAGTAGTCGAAGGCCAGCTCGAACCCGTCGTACACGGCCTTCTGCGCGTCATGGGCCTGGGCGCAGAATTCCGCGACCGACAGTCCGGCCTCCTTCGCGGCCAGCTCGGCCGGCGTGCCGTGCTCGTCGGTGGCACAGATGTAGAGGACGTCATGACCGCGCTGGCGGCGGTACCGGGAGTACACATCCGCCGGAAGCATCGACCCGACCATGTTGCCCAGGTGCTTGATCCCGTTGATGTAGGGAAGCGCGCTGGTGACCAGGTGTCGAGCCATCCTGGGATGCTCCATTTCGTGCGTACGGTGCCGGGGACGGTGAATGATGCCGCGGCGGGCCCAAGTCGCGAGGCTGCAACCGACGCGACCACGCGGATCGTACGCATACGTCACACACGGTGACGGGTCGGGTCGACAAGCCACCGTTATCATATCGAACCGGGGGTTTGCCCTTCCTGCGGTTTTTGAGCCCCGTCCGGCAGCGCCGAGAAGGCACTCGGCCGCTCGAGCAGGCGGCCAAGCGAGTCTCGTACGGCCGAGGCATTCCCCATTTCAGGGTCGGGCAATGCCACAGATCGGCACGCGCCGCCCGCCCGATACGTCTTGTCGCGGGCGGTGAGTGGTCGTGACGTCGCGGTCGACAGCCGCGAAGGCCAGGTGCTCTGCGGGGAGTTGGCGTTGTCCGGTGCGGATCACGGCCTGACGACGAGCCGACGATTACGTTCAGGTATGCGCTGTTTTGTGAAGCCGTGACCTGCGCAGGTGGTGAGTCCCCGGCCGCGGTCGTAGCGTCGAAACAGGAGCAATCGGTGGGAGGAGGTCGGCGGCGCCCGTCCGGCACGCGTTCCGGGTGCGGAGATCGCAGGGCGCAGCGAGGCAAGGTGTACACGGAGGGCCACGTGGGCTCGGAAAGACGCTGGGGAGCAGACATGCAGAGACACAAGCTGATGACAGCGGTCCTGGTTGCCGCCACGTCGCTCGCAGCAGCACTCGTACCGGCATCCGCGTCCGTTTCCGCAAGGTCAGAGCCGGGCGACCGCGTGGTGGTCATCGACTGCTTCATGAATCCGCAGGTGCGTCCCGGCGACTACCTGATCGCCTGCGGGGACGGCAACAACGGACTCACCGAGCTCAAGTGGTCGGAGTGGGGGCGGACCTCTGCCAAGGGCAGTGGGCTCAACTACGTGAACGACTGCATCCCCTACTGCGCCGCAGGCAAGTTCCACTCCTACCCCGTGGACGTCACGCTGCAGAGCCCGGAGCCGTGGAAGAAAGATCCTGGGCAAATGAGGTTCACCCAGTTGCGCATCGTCTTCACGACCGACAGCAAGCCGGCGCACACAGCGCAGGACGTGACGTACCGACTCTGGCCCTGAGGCGGGTGCGCCCATCGGCGCCGAGGCGCGCCGTGCCGCGTCGGCGCCGTGTCCGCGGTCCTGCGGCTCGTACGATCCGGAGTCATGGTGCGGAAGCGCGTGGTCGTGACTGGGCGGGTCCAGGGCGTGTTCTACCGGGACACGTGCAGGCGTGTGGCCCAGGAGTACGGCGTCTCCGGGTGGGTGCGAAACCTGGAGGACGGAAGTGTGATGGCGGTGTTCGAGGGGGAGCCGGACGCCGTCGAGACCCTCGTGCGGTGGGCGCGGCAGGGGCCGCCGGCCGCAGTGGTGGAGGGTGTGGAGGTCTCGGAGGAGGAGCCCGAAGGGCTCGGCGGCGGGTTCGAGGTACGGAGTACCTGGTCCTGACCGCGTACATCGTGAAGACGTCCGTCAGGGCGTCCGCCGTGGGGGACCCAACGTCGTGGGGGACCCGAGGGCATGACGAAGGGGCCGGGCGTGGCGCCCGGCCCCTGGTGTCTCAGTCGGTCACATGTCACATGGCGATGTCGGCCGGCCTGTGGGTGTGGCTCTCCACGTCCGCTGCCGCGCGGCCCACGAGCTCGTGGGCCAGTTCGGAGCAGGCGCGGGCGGCGGCGAGTTCCTCGCCGATCTTGACGTCCGGGGTGTCGCCCGGGCTCCGCCTGGCTATCCCCTTGCCCTCGACGCCGGGGGCATTGGTGCCGCTGAGGGAGGCCGTGCAGGCGGTGCGGGTCCCGTCTTCCTCGAACGACAAATCGATGTTCCAGTGCTGCGTCATGACGGATCACCTTCGCCGTACGGTTCCGTCAGCCCCGGCGCGCGGGGCCTGGATGGGGTGGGTGGTCATCTGGCGGGATGTGCCTTCTCCACCAGGTCCTTGAACTGATGGAGATCCTCCCGGACGGTCCGTTCGATGGCGGACGACTGGGCAAATCCCTTGGGACCCCCGAAGGCGTCATGCGCCTCGGAGGGGTCGTACTCCATGCGTACCTGCACCCGGGTGTGGGTCGCGTCGATCGGGAGGAGCGACACGGAGCCGCTCAGGTGCGGTGTGTCCGTGGTCTTCCAGGTCATGGTCTCGTGGGGTCTGAGGTCCTTGGTGTCGGCGTCGAGTCCCTGGACCGCACCGCGGGTCTCCAGATCCATATGTACGCCCGACGCACCCTCGCGCCGGGCATCTCGGACTCCTCCGACGAAGCGTGGATAGTCCTCGACCTGATGCAGGTGGTCCCAGACCACGTCACCAGGCGCCGTGATGTCGATCTGTTCCTCGAGATTGGGCATATCGAACTCCCGTCTCCTCCTCCAGGGTGCGTTCCGCGGCTCGCCACCGCAACCAGGTACGTACGGGAAAACAGCGACCTTCCCGGCAGTCGTCCACCGCAGGGGAATTGGGCGGAGCGATCACCGGGAATGCGGCGCCGCGGGGGGCCCGGGAGCCCGAGACGGAGCTGGAGCCGGAGATGGATTCCTACCCCGCAGGCTTGTGTGCGCCGCGATGATTCGCGATCAGCACATCGGAATTCCCGATCATCCCGAATGAATGGGGCGGTGAATTTCAGGTGGTTGCGTCAGGGCGCCTTTTTGATCAGCTTTCCGTCCGCCCCGATCACGAACCACTCGCCGTCGAGACCCTGCCCGCTGACGTCGCCCGGCGCCCTGTCGCCGACGTAGTAGTAGAGCGGCCAGTCCCCGTACATGGCCTGCTCGGCGCCCTCCGCCAGCTTGATCTCCTTCAGCAGGGACGCGTCGGCGCCGCTGCCCGCCGTGACGTCCTCGGCGGAGGTGAGGGCCGGCCAGACCGCGATGCAGTCGGCGTCGCAGGCGCTCCCGGCGCCGGGCTTGTCCTTGCTGAATCCGTACAGCGTACGACCCGAATCGTCGACCAGGATCCTGCCGAAGGGCGAGTCCGACACCGTGACCGAGACGGCCGCGGTGCGCGGCTTCGACGGCGAGCCCGACGGCCCGTCCTCCGGCTCGGGCGAGCCGCCGCACGCGCTCAGCGCGAGCACGGCGAGAGCGGCCGCGGACGCCGCGACGATCGTGGTCCCGGTACGCGTGCCGGTGTGTGTCCTGGTGCGTGTCCTGCGCATGGTGAGCCCCCCGATGTGATGTATGTGGGTACGCCAGGTAGTACGCCTGCAACTGACCCACGGTTCAATCGAATTCGAGAAATTCTACGTTGAACGAGCCCAAGTCGACGTGCGTACTCCCCGGCGAACCCGGCTCCACTCGGGCCGGGCCCAACGGGAGGACGAGAACAATGCAGAAGCGCATTATTGCGGTGGCGGCCGCGGCAATTGTGGTCGGTGTTGCGGGTGTTGCCCCGGCGATGGCCCATGGCTCGCACGACCACGGATCGGGCGGCGGTCGCGGTGCCAGTACCGGCACCGGCACCGGCACCGGCACCCGTATCGACACGACGGCGGGCAACGCCACCACGACGTTCACCAAGCAGGCCACCGGCGGGGCGGTCGCCTTCGCCGCCGAGCTCTCCGGGGCCGACGAGGTCCCGGTCCAGGGCGGCCCCGCCGTGAACGACCCCGACGGCAAGGCGGTCGCCCTGGTGAAGGTGAAGGGCGACCGGGTCACGTTCGCGCTCCGGTGGAACAGCTTCGTACCGAGCCTCGGCCACATCCACGAGGGCGCGAGGGGCAAGAACGGTGCCGTGAAGGTGCCGCTCTTCGGCAGCGCGATGCCGGACACGGTGCACTCGGCAGCCGGGCAGGTCGCGATCACCGACGCGGAGCTCGCCAAGAGCATCGTCGCGAACCCCTCCGGTTTCTACGTCAACCTCCACAGCGCCCAGTTCCCCGGCGGGGCGGTCCGTGGCCAGCTCAAGCCGCTGAAGCCGCTCAAGCAGAGCCTCAACCCGTTGCACATCATCAAGGGCGGCAAGCTGCGGGCGCTCTCCAACGGCGACCAGGAGGTCCCGAAGAACGACACGTCCAAGGTCGGCGACCCGGACGGGCACGCGGTGACGTTCCTGCACCCGAAGGGCACGGCCGTCGACTACTCCTTCGCCTGGGTCGACATCCAGAGCCCGTCGAAGGGGCACCTCCACAAGGGGCGCTTCGGCAAGAACGGCGACGTCGTCCTCGACTTCTTCAACCGGCCGGTGCCCGACGGGATCTTCGCCGTCTCCGGACGTCTCGAAGGGCAGAATCCGGACGTCGTGAAGCGGGTCCACGACAATCCGGACACCTACTACTCCAACATCCACACCGCGGAGTTCCCCGACGGGGCCGTGCGCGGGCAGCTCTTCCGCTGAGCCGGAGGGCGAAGCCCGGCCCTCCCCCTGGCCGACACCTGCAGAAACCGCTCGTTTAGGCTCGAAACTCACCCGAAGACTCGACGAAGGGCAGCACACCATGGCCAGGATTCCGGCAGGCGCAGTCGCGGCGAGCGGCCTCATCGGCGGCTACGGAGTCGCCCGCTGGACCCGCAAGCGCCCGCTCGGCGGGGTCGCGCTGGCCGCCGCGGGTGCGGTGGCCGCCCGGCAGTGGCAGCAGGAGGCCGGCAGGACGGCCGCGGCCGGGCTGAGCGCCGCGTACATCGCCGCCTTCGCCGGATCGCATCCGCTGGCCAAGAAGGTGGGGGCGTGGCCTGCGGTGTTCGCCGTGGCGGGTGGCATGGCGCTGGCGTCGTGGGCCGTCACGCGCGGAGACCACTGAGGGGCCCACCGAACCGCGCCCACGTCATCCCGGGCGCCCTCGGCGCCCCGTCCGAAGAAACCGGGACCGCATGTGAACGGCCGCGGCATCCCGTCCGTACACAAGGGCACTCCCCACGGTGGCTGGGCGCGTAACCGGACGACAGGGTCCGGTTACGCGCCCAGTGCGTGGGCCACCGTGTAGATGGCGAGGCCGGCCAGTGCGCCGACGACGGTGCCGTTGATCCGGATGAACTGCAGGTCACGGCCTATGTGGGCCTCGATCTTGCGGGACGTGTGCTCGGCGTCCCAGCCGGCGACCGTGTCGCTGATCAGGGACGTGATCTCCGCGCGGTACGTCGTCACGACGTACACCGCGGCCTCCTCGACCCAGCCCTCCAGCTTCTGCTGCATCCGGCCGTCCGTCGCCAGGCGCGCGCCGAAGGACATGAGGGAGGCGCGGGCGCGCAGCCGCAGCTCGCTGCGCTCGTCGTCCGCCGCCGAGATGATCATGGCGCGTACGGAGGACCAGGCGGACGCGATGATGTCCTGCACCTCGGAACGGGCCAGCAGGTCCGACTTCATGCGCTCCACCCGGGCCCGGGTCTCCGTGTCCGCCTGGAGGTCGGCGGCGAAGTCGGCGAGGAAGCGGTCGAGCGCGCCGCGCGCGGGGTGCGAGGGGGAATCGCGCATCTCGGTGACGAAGCGGAGCAGCTCCTTGTAGACGCGCTCGCCGACCTTGCGGTCCACGAAGCGCGGGGTCCAGCCGGGTGCGCCGCCCTGGACGGCGTCCATGACGGAGTCGCCGTGCTCTATCAGCCAGTGCTGGGCGCGGGTGAGGATCAGGTCGACGGCGCGGTGGTGGGCGCCGTCGGCCACGACCTTGTCGAGGGTCTTGCCGATGCCGGGGGCGATCTCCGCGGCCTCGGCGCGGCGCGTGATGGCCTCGCCGACGACCGCCTGGACGTCGGAGTCGCGCAGGACGGCGAGGGCGCCGCGCAGGGCGGTGGACAGCTCGGCGGTGACGCGGTCGGCGTGCGCGGGCTCGGCGAGCCAGGCGCCGAGCCGGCCGCCCAGATGGAGGGCGCGGAGTCGGGCCCGTACGACATCGCCGGACAGGAAGTTCTCCCCGACGAACGAGCCCAGCGAGGTGCCGAGCTGGTCCTTCTTGGTGGGGATGATCGCGGTGTGCGGGATGGGAATGCCGAGAGGGTGCTTGAAGAGCGCCGTGACCGCGAACCAGTCGGCCAGCGCACCGACCATGCCGGCCTCGGCGGCCGCGGCGACGTAGCCGGGCCAGCCGTCGATGCCGGAGTTCTTCGCCCAGGTCGCGAGCACGAAGATCAGCGTCACGAGGAGGAGCAGGCCGGTGGCCGTGAGCTTCATTCGGCGCACGCCGCGGCGTTTCTCCTCGTCGTCGGCCGTGAACGCGAAGGAGGGAAGGGGGGCGGTGCGGCCGCCGGCCCCGGCGGGACCTGCGCCGGCACGGGCGCCGGTACCCCGGCCTCGCCGGCCGTCACCGGTCCCCGTTCCGGGCTCCGGTGCCGCGTCCGGTTCTGAGAGGTCTGTGCGTTCCATCCGCTCCACCCGTCCCTGTACGTATCGTCCCTTCCCTACCTCAGGTACTCCCGGGACGCACGCCGAGTTCCCCCCTCACTCCAGCTCGCGCCGGCGGGCCTCCTTCAGTCTCTGCTTGTCGGCCTTGCGGAGCCTGCGCTCGACGCCGACGCCGCCCATCAGGGCGAAGCCGGTGATCGTGACGCGGGGCGAGCCGGGCGAAGGCTGGGCGTCGCCCGAGCCGGCCTCGCCGAAGCCGCCCATGAAGCCGAAGCCCTTGACGTCGACGTCCAGGTCCGGCGGGACCGTGATCTGGATGCCGCCCATGATCGTGACGCAGCGGATCACGATCTCCCGGTCCTCGAAGTTCGCGTCGCGCAGATCGATCTCGCCGCCCGCCTGCAGCACGACAGCGGTGAACCTGCGGCCGATCGTCCAGGTGCCCTTGCGCCCGAATCCGCCCCAGAAGGCGAACGCTCCCTTCGAGGTCGCGGGCTTTCCGATGCGGCTCGACCAGTTCGACAGGCCGCCCGCGGTGTCCGTGGCGGCGAGCTGCGCCGGGCTCCCGACCGGCCCGCCCGGCGCCGGAAGGTCCCGTACGAGCGGCTCCAGCTCGCCGTGCGTACGCGCCTTGTACGCCGCGTCCAGCCGTTCCTCGAACTCCTCCATGTCGAGCCTGCCCTCGGCCACCGCTTCGCGCAGGCGCTCGGCAATCCGCTCCCGCTCGTCATCGGAGGCACGCATCTCCGGAAGATCGCTCGTCATACGAGAAGCCTAATCAACAGGGGTGGTGCACCGCCCGGGTCTCGCGCCGCCCCGTGCCGGAATTCACGGTCTTCGTCACGGGGTGACCACACCGGGCGGTCGACCCGCTGCGCGGCTCACCGCGCCGACCTCTCCCCCGCGTACATCTTCGCGATCACCGCCTCGATGTCCGGCTCCCGCACCGACAGGTCCACCAGCGGATACTCCGCCGCGATCGCCGCCACGATCGGCGCCGCCGACTCGGACGCCGGGAAGGACAGCCACTGCCGCGGACCCTCCACGCGAACCGGACGCGCCCCCGCCACCTCGATCGGCGGCAGCTCCCGGTCCAGGTCCACCACCAGCGTTCGCTCGCTCGCGCCCACCTCGTGGAGCCCGGCGAGGGCACCGTCGTACATCAGCCGGCCGTGGTCGATGACCATGACCCGCTTGCACAGCTGCTCGATGTCGGTGAGGTCGTGCGTCGTGAGCAGCACGGTCGTCGCCCGCTCGGCGTTCAGGTCCCGCAGGAACTCCCGCACCTTCGCCTTCGACACGACGTCGAGCCCGATCGTCGGCTCGTCGAGATAGAGCACCTCCGGGTCGTGCAGCAGCGCCGCCGCGATGTCGCCGCGCATCCGCTGCCCGAGCGACAGCTGCCGTACGGGCACGTTCAGCAGCTCGCCGAGGTCCAGCAGCTCCACGCACCGGTCGAGGTTCGCGCGGTAGCGCGCGTCGGGGATCCGGTACATGCGGTGGACCAGGCGGTACGAGTCGATCAGCGGCAGGTCCCACCACAGTGTGGTGCGCTGACCGAAGACGACGCCGATGCGCCGCGCCAGGCGGGTCCGCTCGCGCGACGGGTCGATCCCGGCGACGCGCAGCCGCCCGCCGCTCGGCGTCAGAATGCCCGTCAGCATCTTGATGGTGGTGGACTTTCCCGCGCCGTTCGGGCCGATGTAGCCGACCATCTCGCCGCGCGGCACGCGGAAGCTGATGCCGTCGACCGCCCGCACCTGTGTCTTCTCGCGGCGCAGGAGGCCCGTTCTGCGGCGTACGTCGAAGACCTTCTCGACACCGTCCAGCTCGATGAAGTCCTCGGCGAATTCCTCGGTGAATTCCTCGGTGATGTTCTCGGCGACGTCCTCGGTGCCGTCCTCGGTGCCGTCGTCAATCATGTCCATGGCGCGTCAGCTCCCTGTGCTCCGGTACGAACGAAGGCCCACCCGCCATGCCAGCCCGGCGAGCCCACAGCACAACGCCGCGACGAGCGGCGGCGCGAAGGCGAGCCACGGCGGCAGATCCAGCGGATAGGGCCGCCCCAGGACGTACAGCGAGGGCAGCCAGTTGACGAAGGCCAGCGGTACGACGAAGGTCACGCCCCGCACCAGGTCCTTCGCGAAGATCGTGGGCGGGTACTGGAGGAGCGTGTTCCCGCCGTATGTGAAGGAGTTCTGCACCTCGGCGGCGTCCTGGGCGACGAACTGGAACGCCCCGCCCGCCACGAACAGCGAAGTGAAGATCGCCGCCCCGCTCAGCACCATCATCGGGACCACCGCCACCCGCAGCGGCGTCCACGCGATGTCGAGCGCGACCAGCGCGTAGCCGAGGACGAACAGCCCCTGTGTGATCCGGCCGAGGCGGCGCAGCGCGAAGCGGTCCGCCGCCACCTGGGCGAGGACCGGGACCGGTCGCACCAGCAGGGTGTCCAGGGTGCCGTCGCGCACCCGCCGTCCCAGCTTGTCCATCGATCCCATCAGCAGATCGGCCAGGCCGAAGGCGGTGCCCGACACCCCGTACAGCAGCGCGATCTCGGGCAGGCTGTACCCGCCGAGCGCTTCCGTGTGCGCGAACATCAGGATGATCACGACGAAGTCGAACGAGGTCGCCGCGAAGTTCCCGAGCGCCGTCATGGCGAAGGAGGCGCGGTACGCCATCGTCGAGCGCATCCACATCATGGCGATGAGCCCGTATGCGCGCAGCCCGTCAACCACCCTGCACCACCACCCTCCTTGCGGCGACCGACTGCAGCAGCCGCCCGGCGGCCAGGAGCGCCACGGCCCAGCCCGCCTGGAAGGCGTAGGCCTCGAACAGCCCCCACCCCGTGTGCTTGCCCAGGAAGACGTCCGCCGGGACCTGGAGCAGCGCGGACCAGGGCAGGACGAGGGCCAGTTCGCCGAGGGCGCCGGGGAAGAGGGTGAGCGGAAGCAGCATCCCGGAGAAGAAGAGCCCGGCCAGCCAGGCGATCTGCAGGACGCCCGCCCCGTCGATCAGCCAGAACGCGGAGAGCGCCACGACGTAGCGGACCGCGAAGCTGACGACGACGCCGAGCGCTACCGAGAGCAGGAAGGCCAGCCACGTCAGCGCGTCACCCGGCAGCGCGAGCTCGAAGGCGAGCGCACCGAACAGCATCGGTACGACGCCGCGGCCGAGCAGATGAAACGCCGCCCGCCCCAAGTCGCCTGCTAGCCACCACAGTTGGAGGTCCACCGGACGGTAGAGGTCGACGGCGATGTCACCCGTCCGGATCCGCTCGATCAGCTCGTCCTCGAAGCCGCCGCCCATCATGGCGCACGTCATCAGCAGGGCCTGGCCGAGCCACACATACGTCAGCGCCTGGGAGAGGTCGTAGCCCCCGAGCTGCGGACGTTCATCCCAGAGGGCGGTATAGGTGTACGCCACGATGAAGCCGAAGACGGTGTTGGTGAACATCCCTGCCGCCGTTGCCACCCGGTACGTCGCATAGCGCCGGAACCCGCCGGCCAGCACGACCGCATAGAGCCGCACCACAGCCTCCCTTCCGCGATCGTCGGGATCGCCGGCGCCCGCCGGCGCCAAAGCGCACGACCTTAGTCCAGCGGGATCGGCCACGCGACCGTATTCCCAGCGGCGGTCCGGGGGTTAGAAGGGCGAGAAGTGCAGTATGGGCACACCAAGCCAATCGCCCGATATGACAGCGTCTGTGACAACGGGGCCGAGGAGTCACCACCGACATGAGCGACGAGCAGCCACAGCAGCCACCGCAGCGAGGCTGGGAACGCCGGGACCTGACGACCGGGTGGCCCTCGCCCCACGGCAACGGCCACGCGGGCAACGGGGACCGCAGGGGCTACTACGGCCCCCATGGCCACCTGGGCCACCCGGGCCATCAGGGCCATCACGGCGACGAGGTCTACCGGGGACACAAGGGCGGCAGCGGCGAGGCGGCCCAGGAAGGCCCCGGGCCCCACCCCCGGCGCAGGGGCCTGCGGCGCCTCGTACCCACGTGGCGGACGCTCCTCGGTACGTTCCTGGTCGGCGCGCTGATCCTCATGGCCGGCTTCGTCGCCGGCTACCTGCTCGTCCACATCCCGCCCGCCAACGCCACCGCCACCGCCCAGTCCAACGTCTACTTCTACAAGGACGGCACCCAGATCGTCCGCGACGGCGAGGTCAACCGCGAGAACGTCGATCTCGCGCAGGTCCCGCACACCGTCCAGCACGCCGTACTCGCCGCCGAGGACCGCGACTACTACTCCGAACGGGCCATCGACCCCCTCGCGATGGTCCGCGCCGGCTGGAACACCCTCATCGGCAAGGGCAAGCAGTCCGGCTCCACCATCACCCAGCAGTACGTCAAGAACTACTACCTGGTCCAGGAGCAGACCGTCACCCGCAAGGTGAAGGAGTTCTTCATCGCGATCAAGCTCGATCGCGAGGCGAGCAAGAGCGAGATCCTCGAGGGCTACCTCAACACCAGCTACTTCGGGCGCAACGCGTACGGCATCCAGGCCGCCGCGCTGGCCTACTACTCCAAGGACGTCGGCGAGCTCGGCACCGCCGAGGGCGCCTATCTCGCCGCGCTGCTCAACGCCCCCAGCGCGTACGACGTCACCACGCGCCCCGAGAACATGCGCGCCGCGCGCGCCCGCTGGAACTACGTGCTCGACGGGATGGTCGAGCGGGGATGGCTCAGCACCGCCGAGCGCGCCACGATGGCATTCCCGATGCCGCAGACCGCACGCCCCGCAACCGGCCTGTCCGGCCAGCGCGGCTACATCGTCCAGGCCGTCGAGGACTACCTCACCAGCAACGGCATCATCGACGACAACACCCTGGCGCGCGGCGGCCATCGCATCACCACCACGCTGGAGAAGCCGAAGCAGGACGCCTTCGTCAAGGCCGTCGACGACCACGTCATGTCCAGGCGCAGCGCGAGCCGGCCGCAGGACCGCAACGTGCGGGTCGGCGGCGCGGCTATCGACCCGGCCACCGGCAAGGTCGTCGCGATGTACGGCGGCATCGACTACACCAAACAGTTCGTCAACAACGCGACCCGGCGCGACTACCAGGTCGGCTCCACCTTCAAGCCGTTCGTCTTCGCCGCCGCCGTCGAGCACGGCTCGCAGACCCTGGACGGCCGCCGCATCACCCCCCACACCGTCTACGACGGCACCGACCAGCGCGAGGTGTACGGCGCGAGCGGGCCCACCGGCTACGCCCCGGAGAACGAGAACAACCGCTCGTACGGCCCCATCACGGTCCGCAACGCCACCGACCACTCGGTCAACGCCGTGTACGCGCAGATGGCGCAGGACATCGGCCCGGGCAGGGTGAAGGAGACCGCCGTCGCGCTCGGCATCCCCGCGAACACCCCCGATCTGAACGCGTCGCCGTCCATCGCGCTCGGTGTCGCCACCGCGAGCGTCCTCGACATGGCGGAGGCGTACGCGACGCTCGCCAACCACGGCAGGCACGGCACGTACACGCTCGTCGAGACCGTCACCAAGGGCAGCGAGGAGATCGAGCTGCCCGACGCGCGGACCAGGCAGGCGGTCAGCCGGGAGGCGGCCGACACGACGACGTCGATGCTGCAGAGCGTGGTCGAGGGGGGCACGGGCACCGCGGCGCAGTCCGCGGGCCGGCCGGCGGCCGGAAAGACGGGGACGGCGGAGGAGGACAAGGCGGCCTGGTTCGCGGGCTACACACCCGAACTGGCCACGGTCGTCGCCGTGATGGGCCAGGACCCGGTCACGGCGGAGCAGAAGCCGCTGTACGGGGCGCTCGGGGATGCCCGGATCAACGGTGGCGGGCGACCTGCGGCGATCTGGGGGCAGTTCACGGCGGCGGCGCTGAAGGGTGGTGAGGTGAAGGAGTTCGACCTGGTGCTGGAGGAGGGGGTCGACGAGGAGTGGCCTCCGGCGCGGGACTCGTCGTTCTCGCCGGACGCGTCGGAGTCGCCCGTCGAGGAGGACGAGGACGGGACGGGTGCGGTGGGCGGCGAGGGGCGGACGGACGGGCCGACGCCGAGCCCGTCGGGCTCCGGCCCGGCGGCCTCCGTTCCGACGGGCGGCCCCGCGAGGACCGGCCCGGCCTCCCGCCCCGGCACCCCGGACCCCGGCCCCACCCGGGTCCCGGCCCCGGACGACGACGGTCTCAGCGTGTTCCCGCGGCGGCTCTGACCGTGGGTCTTCCCTCGGCCCGCCGCATCGGGAAGGGGCGGGCCGGGGGAAACGCAGGCCCCGGTGGGAACGCAGGTCCTGGTGGGAAGCGCAGGCCCTAGTGGCCCGACGTCGCCTTCAGGCCCACCACCGCGACCAGCAGCAGCACCACGAAGAAGATCCGCGCCGCGGTCGCCGGCTCGTTCAGCGCGACCATGCCGACCACCGCCGCACCGGCCGCGCCGATGCCGACCCACACCCCGTACGCCGTTCCGATCGGCAGGGACTTCGCGGCGTAGGACAGCAGGAACATGCTCGCGACGATTCCGGCGCCGGTGAAGACACTCGGCCACAACCGGGTGAATCCGTCGGTGAACTTCATCCCGATCGACCAGCCGACCTCGAGCAGACCGGCGACGACAAGCAGAACCCAGGCCATGACAGGCACCTCCGAGACGCGGACTTCGTGCGTGGGTGCGTCGTCTTTGCGATGCCCGGTACGGCGCGTCTCGTCGGGTTCCCCCAAAGGTAGCAAACGGATACGAAAGGGCCTGGTGACACCGGTCACCAGGCCCTTCTCGCATCCCGTACCGGGCTCCCCCGCAGGTCTCGCCTACAGATACAGCCCCGTCGTGTCCTCGCCGCCCTCGAACCGGTCGGCGGCCACCGCGTGCAGGTCGCGCTCGCGCATCAGGATGTACGCGACGCCGCGCACCTCGACCTCGGCCCGGTCCTCCGGGTCGTACAGCACCCGGTCCCCGGGCTCGACGGTGCGGACGTTCTGCCCGACCGCGACCACCTCGGCCCAGGCGAGACGGCGGCCGACCGCCGCGGTCGCCGGAATCAGAATGCCGCCGCCGGAGCGCCGCTCGCCCTCCGGGGCATCGGACCGGACCAGCACCCGGTCGTGCAGCATCTTGATCGGCAGCTTGTCGTGGTGGGTGTTCTCGCTCACGACCACGAACCTACCTGTCCGTCCTCGTCGCACGCCTCGCCGGGGGTCACGCCTTCCGCTTTCTGGCGGACAGCGCCAGCACCCCCACGACGCCGACGACGACCAAGGCCACGGGCACCACGCGCTCCAGCCGGGGCGCGCCGTCGCTGTGCACGAAACGGCCCTTCATGTCCGTGACCGCCCGGTTCACGGCGACGAACGCCCGCCCGGCGGTCTGGTCCACGGTCGCGGCAGCCCTGGCCCTCGCATCCCCGATGATCGTCTTCGGGTGCACCCGCACCCCGATCTCGTCGAGTGTCTCGGCGAGCCGCTCACGCCGGCGGACGATGTCCGCCTCGATCTGCGCAGGGGTCCTGGAATCCGACACTGCGCCGCCTCCGTGGTCGTATCCGTACTTCTTCGTCAACTGCTACGTCATCGACAGTCTGTCAGCTCGATGCCCGCCGCACCCCACGGCACCCCTATTACGCTCGGTGCCGTACGTCCGTACCCCTTGAGGAGAACCGAGAATGAGCGAGCGACTCCAGCCCGGCGACACCGCCCCGGACTTCACCCTGCCCGACGCGGACGGCAACGAGGTCTCGCTCGCCGGCCACAAGGGCCGCAAGGTCATCGTCTACTTCTACCCCGCGGCCATGACGCCCGGCTGCACCAAGCAGGCGTGCGACTTCACCGACAACCTGGACGTCCTGGCGGGCGCCGGCTACGACGTCATCGGCGTCTCGCCGGACAAGCCGGAGAAGCTCGCCAAGTTCCGCGACAAGGAGAACCTCAAGGTCACGCTGGTGGGCGACCCGTCGAAGGCCGTCATGGAGGCGTACGGCGCCTTCGGCGAGAAGAAGCTCTACGGCAAGACGGTCACCGGCGTGATCCGGTCCACGATCGTCGTCGACGAGGACGGCAAGGTCGAGCGTGCGCTGTACAACGTGAAGGCGACCGGCCACGTCGCGAAGATCATCAAGGACCTGGGCATCTGAGAACCCCACTGCCGCAGGACGGGCCGCTCCGCACAGCCGGAGCGGCCCGTTCCACATTCCGGACGTGACTGTCCGATAGTCGGCTCGTTACTCCGTGCGAGGCCACGAACACGCGGCCGAGACGGAGGGGTACGGGATGCCGATCAGTCCATACACCCGCGAGCGCCTCGCCGAGGCGGCGCGGTCGTCGCGGACACTGTCCGAGGCGCTGACGAAGCTGGTGGTCGACGCGAAGGGGCCGTCGCGGGCCTATATCCGGCAGCGAATGAAGCAGATGGGCATAGTCGCGTCGCATTTCGAGCGGGAGGGCACACGGTGGACGAGGGAGATCCTCGAATCCGCCGTCGCGGTCTCGACCAACATGTGCCAAGTTCTCCGCCACCTCGGCATCGACGTCGTCGGCGGCCAGCACACCCACATCAGCCGCAGGATCCGCGCTCTGGGCATCGACACATCACACTTCATCGCAGCGGTGCGCACAGAGAACATGCGGGACAACCGCCGTCGCCGGTCGGCCGAGGAGATCCTGGTGGAGGACCCCTCCACGCACGCCAAGCGCACACCCAACGACCAACTGAAGAGGGCGATGCGTGATCTTGGGGTCAGCGAACACTGCGCACTCTGCGGGATCGAACCCATGTGGCAAGGGCAACCGTTGCCCCTCGAGGTTGACCACATAGATGGCAACTGGCGCAACAATCGGGTCGAAAACCTGCGACTTCTCTGCCCCAACTGCCACTCGACGACCGACACTTATCGCGGTCGCAGCAAAGCGCGCAGGGCTGCGGCGCACCGACCGTCAAGCCTCGGAGGCGAGGGTCGGTGAGCCAGAGCAAGCGGTACACGCGCGAGCTGCTGATGGAAGCCGCACGGCGATGCCACGACATCAACGAGGTCATCGCCTTCTTGGGCACGGCCCCGTACGAGCGCCTCGGCCGCTATCTGATGGACCGCTTCGCGCACTTCGACATCGACGTCTCGCACTTCCGGCCACACGGCAGGCGCCCCCGACCGACCACCGAAGAGCTGAGACAGGCCGTAGCGGATTCCCTCTCCATCCTAGCCACCTTGCGATACCTAGATCGACCTGACAACGGGAGGCAGCGAGCGCTGCTACGCACGTGGACGGACGAGGACGGCATCGACACCAGCCACTTTCTGGGCCAGGCGCACCTGAGGGGCAAGCCTGGCCCAACCCCGGTTCGGCGAGCTGAGGACGTACTGGTGAAGCACTACGACGAGCGCCGCACCCGCACGGTGACGTTGCGTCGGGCACTCAAGGAGGTCGGCGTTCCGGAGCAGTGCGCGGGATGCGGCACCGGGCCCGTGTGGCACGGAAGACCCATGACCCTCGAAATCGACCACATCAATGGTGACTGGAGCGACGACCGCGCCGAGAACCTTCGACTGCTCTGTCCCAATTGCCATGCGACCACCAGCACCTGGTGCCGGGGAGGCTCCCGTCGGAAAGTCAGCCGGCACCCACCCGATCCTGCTCAGCCGCCCGTCCCGGTACGATGGCAGGCGGCTGGCGGCGGTGGTGCAATGGCGACACAGCAGACTTAGGATCTGTGGCCCCTGACAGGGCTTGAGGGTTCGAATCCCTTCCGCCGCACGTAAACGGCCTGTGAATCGAAGACTCACAGGCCGTTTCCTTAGCCCCGCCAAGCTGGTGCGGGCGGGGCTGCCCGGGGAGCCTGAGGGGAACGGAGAAGCTGATCGGCGTGCTCAAGGCGACAGTGTGTGGCCCCCTCGGACGGCTCCCTCACCAGACTCCTATGCGGGCTCACAGCCCAAACATCAAGCGGCGTCGGCGGACAGCCCCGTACCGATTTTCACGCCCGGGAGGCGTCATCCGCAGGTGAGCGGCTGACTCCTATCAAGGTCACGAGCGTCCGTCCGGTCGCGTGCGATGACTCCTCCGCGCGGGCCGACGAATCGCCTGAAGGACAGCCAGTCGGCGTCGGTCAGTCCGTGAGCAGACCCGGCGGAGAAGCCACCACACATCATCACTGTCAGTCCAGCAGCTCACGCACCACCGGGACCAGCGCGCGGAACGCCTTGCCCCGGTGGCTGATCGCGTTCTTCTCCCCCGGCGTCAGCTGCGCGCACGTCACGTCGTACCCCTCCGGCTGGAGGATCGGGTCGTAGCCGAAGCCGTTCGTGCCGACCGGGTCGTGGCGCAGGACGCCCCGCAGCCGCCCCTCGACGACGCGTTCCGTGCCGTCCGGGAGGGCGAGGGCCGCGGCGCAGGCGAAGTGGGCGCCGCGGTGGTCGTCGGAGATGTCGGCGAGCTGGGCCAGGAGCAGGCGCAGGTTGGCGGCGTCGTCGCCGTGGGTGCCGGACCAGCGGGCGGAGAAGATGCCGGGGGCGCCGCCGAGGACGTCGACACAGAGGCCGGAGTCGTCGGCGACGGCCGGGAGGCCGGTGGCGCCGGCCAGGGCGTGGGCCTTGAGCAAGGCGTTCTCGGCGAAGGTGACGCCGGTTTCCTTGACGTCGGGGATGTCGGGGTACGCATCCGCGCCGACGAGCTCGTGGTCGAGGCCTGCGTCGGCGAGGATCGCGTGGAGTTCGGTGATCTTCCCGGCGTTGCGGGTGGCGAGGATCAGGCGGGTCATGCGCCCAGTATCTACGGGCGATCCACCGGGCTTACGAGGTGCAGACCTTGCCGATCTCGGCGGCGGCATCGGTCACCGGCGTGATGTCGGGGGTGGCGTCGCCGTTCTCGACGGCCGTGCGGACGTTGTCGACACTCTTGTTGAGGTCGTCGACGGCCTTGGACAGATCCGCGTTGTCCGTCGTGTCCTGGAGGTTGCCGAGCTCCCGGTCGATCTCGTCGAGGGCCTCGGTCAGCTGTGTGGGGTCGTCGGCTGCCGTGGAGACGGCCTGGGAAAGCTTGTCGACGCTGGTGGCTATGGCGTCGGCGGTCTTGACGCAGTCCAGGGCCTTGTCGACGGCGCTGCAGCCGACGGCCCCGGTGAGCGCGACGGCGGTGACGACGGCAAGTGCGATACGACGGCTGCGCATGGAAGGGTTCCTCCCCGGGTTCACGGACGGGCGTACGGTTCGGCCCGCACGCCCGTGCCATCGGAGACGCCGGCAGTGGCGTCCTTGGTTGCTTCTTTACTTTCCGCGCTTCTTCACGGTGCGAGCGTGCGGGCGAGTGCCTCGGTCTGGAGCGCGGCGAGATCGGCACAGCCGCCGGTGGCCAGGTCGAGCAGGGCGTTGAGCTCCTTGCGGTCGAAGGGCTCGGCCTCGGCGGTGCCCTGGACCTCGACGAAGCGACCGTCGCCGGTGCAGACGACGTTCATGTCGGTCTCGGCGCGCACGTCCTCCTCGTAACAGAGGTCGAGGAGCGGCGTGCCGTCGACGATGCCGACGGAGACGGCGGCGACGGTGCCGGTGAGCGGCTTGCGGCCGGCCTTGACGAGCTTCTTGGCCTGGGCCCAGGCCACGGCGTCGGCGAGGGCGACGTACGCGCCGGTGATGGCGGCGGTGCGGGTGCCTCCGTCGGCCTGGAGGACGTCGCAGTCGAGGACGATCGTGTTCTCGCCGAGTGCCTTGTAGTCGATGACGGCGCGCAGGGAACGTCCGATGAGGCGGGAGATCTCGTGCGTGCGGCCGCCGATCTTGCCGCGTACGGACTCGCGGTCGCCGCGGGTGTTGGTCGAGCGCGGCAGCATCGAGTACTCGGCGGTGACCCAGCCTTCGCCGCTGCCCTTGCGCCAGCGCGGCACGCCTTCGGTCACGGAGGCGGTGCAGAAGACGCGGGTGTCGCCGAAGGAGACGAGGACGGAGCCCTCGGCGTGCTTGCTCCATCCGCGTTCGATGGTGACCGGGCGGAGCTGTTCGGGGGTGCGGTCGTCGATTCGAGACATGCAATGAGCCTATCCGGCCGGACATGGGGGCCCGGTCCGGTGTGGAACGGGCCCCTCACGGGTGAGCGGGGAGGGAGCTCACATCATGTCTTCGATGTCGGCGGCGATGGGGTCGGCGTCGGTGCCGATGACGACCTGGATCGCGGTGCCCATCTTCACGACGCCGTGGGCGCCGGCGGCCTTCAGCGCGGCTTCGTCGACCTTGCTCGGGTCCACGACCTCGGTGCGGAGGCGGGTGATGCAGCCCTCGACCTCTTCGATGTTGTCGATACCGCCGAGCCCGGCGACGATCTTCTCAGCCTTGCTGGCCATGTGTTTCTCCCTAGGTCTTCTGGCCGGGGTCCGTGGGGTGCCCCCGGAAGATGCAGCGGCCGGGGACCATCGGCCGCTCATCCGTTTTGTCACGGTAACTCACGGTTGGCCCAACTTCGCGGGCGAGTTGCGGCCCCGTATCGAATGATGACGATCACCGGCGCCCTGCCCGCGGTCGGGCCCGGGGGAGCCTATCGCAACTGGTCTACACCAGTGGGCAACGGCCGCCAGGAGTCGCTTGTTCCCGGGAGGACGCCGATGAGTGCCGAGAGCGCGGCCGCGCCCGCACCCCCGGAGCGGACGTGGTGGAGCGGGCTCCTCCCCGGGCTCCAGAAGATCGGCCGGAGCCTGCAACTGCCCGTTGCCGTCCTCCCGGCGGCGGGCCTGCTCATCGGCCTGGGCCGGCTCTTCGAGGCGTATCTGCACGGGGCGTTCTGGGACAGGACGTCGGACGTCCTGCTCAAGGCGGGCCTCGGCATCCTCGATCCCGCCCTCGGCCTTCCGCTGCTCTTCTGCATCGGTGTCGCCATCGGGTTCGCGAAGAAGGCGGACGGCTCGACCGCGCTCGCCGCTGTCGCCGGCTTCCTGGTCTACTTCAACGTCCTCAAGGCGTTTCCGATCGCCGGCTCGGTGACCGAGAAGACGCCGGACGGCATTCCGCAGAACCCGGGGGTGCTCGGCGGCATTCTGATCGGCCTGCTGACGGCCACGATCTGGCAGCGCTACCACCGCACCAAACTCGTCGACTGGCTCGGCTTCTTCAACGGCCGCCGCCTCGTGCCGATCATCATGGCGTTCGTGTGCTGCGTCCTGGGCGTGGTGTTCGGGCTGCTGTGGGAGCCGGTGGGCGACGCGCTCAACTGGTTCGCCAAACAGCTGATCGACCTGGGCGCGTGGGGCGCGGGCATCTTCGGCGTCGCCAACCGGCTACTGATTCCCATCGGCATGCACCAGTTCCTGAATGTCTTCTTCTGGTTCCAGGCCGGCGAGTACACGACACCGGAGGGCACGGTCGCCCAGGGCGACCTGACCCGGTTCTTCGCCGGGGACCCGTCCGCCGGCCAGTTCATGTCCGGCTTCTTCCCGATCATGATGTTCGGCCTGCCGGCCGCCGCGCTCGCCATCACGCACTGCGCCCGCCCCGAGCACCGCAAGCGGGTGGGGGGCCTGATGCTCTCGGTGGCGCTGACGTCGTTCGTGACCGGCGTGACCGAGCCGCTGGAGTTCTCCTTCATGTTCGTGGCGCCCCTGCTGTACGGGATGCACGCCCTGCTCACGGGCGCCTCGATGGCGATCACCTGGGCCCTCGGCGTCCACGCCGGCTTCAGCTTCTCGGCCGGGCTCATCGACTACGTCGTCTACTGGCACCTGGACACGAAGCCATGGCTGATCATTCCGATCGGCGCCTGCTTCGCGGTCGTCTACTACGTGCTCTTCCGTGTCGCCATCACGGCGTTCGACATCCCGACCCCCGGGCGGGAACCGGAGGAGGTCCAGGAGGAACTGGAGAAGGACGCCACCAAGCCGTAGGCGCGCCGTCTCCTCACTCCGGCCAGGGGCGGGGAGACGGGGACCAACAGGCCCTCGGATCCCGTGACCCGAGGGCCTTTGTCGGCATTGTCGACTTATGACCCAGGCCACAGAAAACGCAGGTTCCTTATCTCACCCTCACCGTGCTACAACAGGTCTACACCTCTCAATGGTGTAGACCACGCGGTCCGGACCAACCACCGCGTTCCCCCCTGAGACGCCGCCGTCCCCCTCTTTCCCCTGGTCCAGGGCGGCGCCTTGCCCACTGGAGGAAGTTGTGTCCACGGCCACCGCCACCACGGCGACGCCCGCCAAGAAATGGGGCTCCGGCCTGTTCCAGGGCCTGCAGAAGGTCGGCCGGAGCCTGCAGCTGCCCATCGCCGTGCTGCCGGCGGCGGGCATCCTGCTGCGCCTCGGCCAGCCCGATGTGTTCGGTGCCGACGGCCTCGGCTGGGACAAGGTCGCCTCGGTGTTCGCCACCGCCGGCGATGCCGTCTTCGCCAACCTGCCGCTGCTCTTCTGCATAGGTGTCGCGATCGGCTTCGCCAAGAAGTCGGACGGTTCCACCGCACTCGCGGCCCTCGTCGGCTTCCTGGTCTACAAGAACGTCCTCACCGCGTTCCCGGTCACCGAAGCCGTGGTCAACACCACCGCGAACAAGGGTGTCGACGTCGCCGCGACGTACAACAACCCGGGGGTCCTCGGCGGCATCGTCATGGGTCTGCTCTCCGCGGTCCTGTGGCAGAAGTACCACCGCACCAAGCTGGTGGACTGGCTCGGCTTCTTCAACGGCCGCCGGCTCGTCCCGATCATCATGGCGTTCGTCGGCGTGATCATGGGTGTCTTCTTCGGCCTCGTGTGGGAGCCGATCGGTGACGTCATCTCCCACTTCGGCGAGTGGATGACCGGCCTGGGGGCCGCGGGCGCCGGAATCTTCGGCCTCATCAACCGGGCGCTGATCCCGATCGGCATGCACCAGTTCGTGAACACCGTCGCCTGGTTCCAGATCGGCGACTTCACGAACGCGGCCGGCGAGGTCGTCCACGGCGACCTGCACCGCTTCTTCGCGGGTGACCCGAGCGCCGGTCTGTTCATGACGGGCTTCTTCCCGATCATGATGTTCGGCCTCCCGGCCGCCGCGCTCGCCATCGCGCACACGGCACGTCCGGAGCGCCGCAAGGCCGTCACCGGCATGATGGTCTCGCTCGCGCTGACCTCGTTCGTCACCGGTGTGACCGAGCCGATCGAGTTCTCGTTCATGTTCATCGCGCCGCTGCTGTACGTGATCCACGCCGTCCTGACCGCCGTCTCCATGGCGATCACCTGGGCCCTCGGTGTCCACGCGGGCTTCACGTTCTCCGCGGGTCTGATCGACTTCGGTCTGGGCCTCAACCAGGCGACGAACCCGTGGCTGATCATCCCGATCGGTCTGGCGTTCGCGGCGGTCTACTACGTGGTCTTCCGCTTCGCGATCACCAAGTTCAACCTGCCGACGCCGGGCCGTGAGTCCGACGAAGAGCTGGCCGAGATGGAGAAGGCCGACGCCAAGTAGCCCGGCCGGGCAAGCGCGTCGGAGCCCCCGTCCTCCCTGTGGAGGCCGGGGGCTCCGGTCATTCCGCCGCCGGTACGCACAGCACCGGCACCGTCGACAGATGCAGCAGTTTGTGTGTGGTCGAGCCCAGCAGGGCGCCACGCATCGGGCTCTCGCCGTAGCTGCCGACGATGATCACCCGCGCGTCGTGACGGGCCGCCGCGTCCAGCAGCGCCTGCGCCGGGCGCTCGTCCAGGACCTCGACGGCCGTCGGTACGCCCGCCTCGTCGGCGGCCTCGACGGCGTGGGCCAGCGCGGACCGGCCCGCCTCGCGGACGGCCTCGTGGTGGGCCCGGTACTCCTCGCCCGCCGCTCCCGGGGCCGCGGCGCCGAAGACCAGCACGAGGGGCTCGCCGAAGGCCGCCGACACCTCGATGGCGACGTCCAGCGCCCGTGCGGCGCCCGGGGACTCGTCGTATCCGAGAACCACGGACATCCCAGGCCTCCTTGGGGATTCAGGACGGCTTTCTGCCGTGTACGGCGTCGGGGTCGCACACACCGGGACGCTCACGCCAGAACTCACCGGTCGACAGGCGGCGCGCGACCATGATGACCAGCCCCACGGCGATGACGACGATGCCGATGACGAGCGGCGGGCCGACGCCGAACCACGAGACGCCGCTTGCGGAGTTCGCGGGATCGGACATGTCGCCCACCGACACGACGAGCAGCCAGGCGAGCAGCCCGGCGCCGATCAGCGGGCCCGCTCCGATCAGCAGGAAGTTGCGGACGCTCTCGGTGAGATGGCGGCGGTAGTAGACGGCGCACGCGACGCCGGTGAGCGCGTAGTAGAAGGCGATGAGCAGCGACAGCGCCGTGAGGGAGTCGAGGAGCGCGTTCTCGCTGATCCGGCTGACAAGGAGGTACCAGGCGGTGGCGACGACGGCGACGCCCCACGTACTCACATGCGGTGTGCGGAACCGCGGGTGGATGCGGGCGAACACCGACGGCAGCGCGTGCCGCCGGGCCATCGACAGGGCCGTGCGCGACGCCGGGATGATCGTCGTCTGCGTCGAGGCGAGCGCGGACGTCGAGACCGCGAACAGCACGACCCAGTCCCAGCCGCCCATCACCTGACCGGCGAGCATGGCGAAGACGAACTCCTCCTCGTCGGCGTTCTCGGCCAGGTACGTCGGTCCCGCGTAGGCGACGACCGCGAAGGTGACGGACAGGTACGTCACCAGCAGCACGACCGTCGACCAGACGCCGGCACGGCCCGGGGCGCTCTCGGAGTGCTTGACCTCCTCGGTCAGATTGACCGCGGACTCCCAGCCCCAGTACATGAACACGGCCAGGAGCAAGCCCCCGGTCAGCGCCGCGCCGCCGGCCCCGAACGGGTCGAGCCAGGTGATCTCGGGTCTGATCGGGTCCAGCGTGCCCGTACCCGCGTAGACGCGGTGGATCGCCACGACGGCGAAGGCCAGCAGACAGGCGATCTGCGCCAGGATGAGGACGTTCTGGACGTGGGCGGACGCCTCGGTGCCGATGACGCAGATGGCCGTCATCACGAGGATGACGGCCACGGTGAGCGGCTGGCGTACGAGATCGTTCGCCGCCCAGCTGTCGAGGCCGACGGTGAGCAGTCCGAAGCCGACGGCGACGTCGGCGAGCGAGCCGACCACCAGCACCCCGGTCATCATGATCGCCCAGCCGCCGAGCCAGCCGGCCCAGGGCCCCATGGCCCGGGTGACCCAGGAGAA
Organism: Streptomyces sp. NPDC001970; assembly: GCF_053594115.1. Lineage (NCBI taxonomy): Bacteria > Bacillati > Actinomycetota > Actinomycetes > Kitasatosporales > Streptomycetaceae > Streptomyces > Streptomyces sp. NPDC001970. The sequence goes on from NZ_JBSFDW010000031.1 coordinate 79,893, forward strand.
GGTCGTGCCGCAGTCCTGGTCGACCTTGTTGAGATAGAAGAAGGCCGACGCGATCAGCAGCATCGGCACGAAGGACGTGAGGACCACGCCGGGGGCGTAGATGCTCACCAGCGCCACGACCGGGCCGATGACCGCGGCCAGGGAGTAGGCGGGCGAGGTGGAGTTGATACCGATGACGAGCGCGTCGACGAAGCCGATCGCGTTGTGCTTCAGCTCCCCCGACCCCTCCTCGTGGCTGTGCGCGCTGGGCGGGGGCGGGCGCGTGTCCGCGACGTCATCGGCCATATCTCCTCGCAGATCAGGACGATGTGTCCGGCTTTATGCAATCTTACCGGGGCGAGGCGTCCGTGGCCTGGGGAGAGGAGTCGCAGCCGTCAGATCTCGTAGACCGCTCCCGCGACCGCCAGCTCCGCCGGGCCGTCGTACACCGCACGGGCGTCCGCCAGGTTGCGCTCGGCGTCCGTCCACGGCGGGATGTGCGTGAGGAGGAGACGGCGCACCCCGGCGCGGGCGGCGTGCGCCCCGGCCTCGCGGCCGTTGAGGTGGAGGTCGGGGATGTCCTCCTTGCCGTGGGTGAAGGCGGCCTCGCAGAGGAAGAGGTCGGTGCCGTCGGCGAGGTCGACGAGCGCGTCGCAGACGCCCGTGTCGCCGGAGTACGTGAGCGACTTCCCGCCGTGCTCGATGCGGATGCCGAAGGTGTCCACGGGGTGGGCGACCTTCTCCGTACGGATGGAGAAGGGGCCGATCTCGAAGGCGCCCGGCTTGAGCGTGTGGAAGTCGAACACCTCGCTCATCGACTTGTCGGAGGGGGTGTCCGCGTAGGCGGTGGTGAGGCGCTGCTCGGCGCCCTCCGGCGCGTGGACCGGGAGGGGCTCGCAGCGGCCGCCGTCGTGGCGGTAGTAGCGGGCCACGAAGTACCCGCACATGTCGATGCAGTGGTCCGCGTGCAGATGACTGAGAAAGATGGCGTCGAGGTCGTAGAGACCGATGTGGCGCTGCAGCTCGCCGAGGGCGCCGTTGCCCATGTCGAGGAGCAGCCGGAAGCCGTCGGCCTCTACGAGGTAGCTCGAGCAGGCCGATTCCGCAGATGGGAACGACCCCGAGCAGCCGACGACGGTGAGCTTCATTGAGCTGGGACCTCCGTGGACGGTCGTCCGTGGACGGGAAACGGGGAGGGCTGGGAGCAGCGCGGGAGAGCCTCGTGCGGTTCGTCGAGCGTAAGGCGCGAAAGGGTCGCCCGCTCCTTCACGGCAGCTCGTTGTGGGCGAACTCACCTGCCCTGTCACCGGATAGGGCGAGGTGCGGCGGGTGTGTGCGGAGCGCGTACGGGGCGTGTGGGGGGCGGGTGACAGAAGATGCGCGCCGGGTACGGTCGGGGTATGGACACGTCCTGGTGGCTCGCGCTCGGCGCGGTGGTGGTGATCGCGCTGGTGGCCGCGGTGGGGCGGGGGCGGCCTTCGGGCCGGCCGTCCGGCAGGCCGCGGGGGCGCGAGGAGCGGGGCCGGGGGCCGGGGCGGCCCGACGGCCGGCGCCCGGGGCGGCCCCACGGTCGGCGCCCGGCTCCGGATCGTCCGGCTCCCGGCCGCCCGGCCGGGCCGACGCGGCGGCCGCAGCCGGGCGAGATCTGGTGGGCGGACGTCCCCTACGAGGACGGGCCCGGCTCCAAGGACCGCCCCTGCCTCGTCCTCCACGTCCACGGTGGGTCGGCCCGCGTCGCCAAGATCACCAGCAAGTACCACGACGAGCGTCCCGGTGTGATCGCGCTGCCGCCGGGGGCGGTGGGGGAAACGCACGGGCGCCCGAGTTTCCTGGAGACGGACGAGCTGCGGGAGGTCCGGGTGCGGGACTTCCGCCGGCGGGTGGGTGTGGTGGACCCGCTCCTGTGGGACCAGGTGCGGCACCTGTCGCGGTGAGGGCGAGGCGCGAGGCCCGGGCGCCCGCGGCGAGCTTCTTTCTCCCCGCGCCACCGGTCCCGCGCCACCGGTGCCGGGCGCATTCTCAGCCCGTCCGGTACTGGAGGACGGACGCTCCGGCCACCCCGCAGTACCGGTACCGGGGCGCTCCCGGCCCGTCCGGTACCGAGGACGGACACCCGGGGCGCGCCCGCGGTACCGGGGGCACATCGCGCACGGCGGTCAGGCCCAGAGCTGGCCCTGGAGGGTTTCGATCGCCGCCTCGGTGGTGGGGGCCGTGTAGACGCCGGTCGAGAGGTACTTCCAGCCGCCGTCGGCGACGATGAAGACGATGTCCGCGGACTCGCCCGCCTTCAGCGCCTTCTTGCCGACGCCGATCGCCGCGTGCAGCGCCGCGCCCGTGGAGACGCCCGCGAAGATGCCCTCCTGCTGGAGGAGCTCGCGGGTGCGGGTGACCGCGTCGGCGGAGCCGACCGAGAAGCGGGTGGTGAGGACGGAGGCGTCGTACAGCTCGGGGACGAAGCCCTCGTCGAGGTTGCGCAGGCCGTAGACCAGGTCGTCGTACCGCGGCTCGGCGGCGACGATCTTCACGTCGGGCTTGTGCTCACGCAGGAAGCGGCCCACGCCCATGAGCGTGCCCGTCGTACCGAGGCCCGCCACGAAGTGGGTGACGGACGGCAGGTCGGCGAGGATCTCCGGGCCGGTCGTGGCGTAGTGGGCGCCCGCGTTGTCCGGGTTTCCGTACTGGTAGAGCATCACCCAGGACGGGTTCTGCTCGGCGATCTCCTTGGCGACGCGCACCGCCGTGTTGGAGCCGCCCGCCGCGGGGCTGGAGATGATCTCGGCGCCCCACATCGCAAGGAGCTGGCGGCGCTCCTCGCTCGTGTTCTCGGGCATCACGCAGACGATGCGGTAGCCCTTGAGCTTGGCCGCCATCGCGAGCGAGATACCGGTGTTGCCGCTGGTCGGCTCCAGGATGGTGCAGCCGGGCGTGAGCCGGCCGTCCTTCTCCGCCTGCTCGATCATGTGGAGCGCGGGGCGGTCCTTGACCGAGCCGGTCGGGTTGCGGTCCTCCAGCTTGGCCCAGATGCGGACGTCCTCCGAGGGGGACAGCCGGGGCAGGCGGACCAGCGGCGTGTTGCCGACCGCTGCGAGCGGGGAGTCGTAGCGCATCCGGGATCAGACCATGCCGCCGGCCACGGCCGGCAGGATCGTGACGTTGTCGCCGTCACTGAGCTTGGTGGAGATGCCGTCCAGGAAGCGGACGTCCTCGTCGTTGAGGTAGACGTTCACGAAGCGGCGCAGCTGGTCGCCGTCGACGATGCGCGCCCGGATGCCCGCGTGCCGGCTCTCGAGGTCGGCGAAGAGGTCGGCGAGGGTGTCCCCGCTGCCCTCGACGGTCTTGGCGCCGTCGGTGTAGGTGCGGAGGATGGTCGGGATGCGGACCTCGATGGCCATGGCGTGGGCTCCTGTCGGGAGGACGTAAGTGCCTTGCGTGAGTGACGTAAGGGGCGCGCGGCTCAGCCCCCGCGCGGGGGGTCGGTGCAGGGGATGGTGCGCTGGGGCCGTGGCTCAGACCGGACGGCGGTCCGCGCAGCCCGTACACATGGCGCTGGCGAGGCGGCACAGGTCGACGTGCAGCCGCGCCACGAGCAGCAGCGTGCCCGGCGTCTTCTCGCTCACGTCGTTCGAAACCATGCGGTCATCGTAACGATTCCCGGTCCGGCTCCCGGAATGTGATCTCGTATCGCGGACGCGATCTGTTCGCCAGACGGACGCCGCGCCCCTTTCCGTGCGGCTCGGTACGCCTCAGTACGCCTCGACGACCTTGACGTCCTCCTCGGTGACCTCGCCCTCGACGATCCGGAACGACCGGAACTGGAACGGGCCCGCGTCGTCCGTGTCCGCCGTGGACACCAGGACGTAGTGCGCGCCGGGCTCGTTGGCGTACGAGATGTCGGTGCGCGAGGGGTACGCCTCGGTCGCCGTGTGGGAGTGGTAGATGATCACCGGCTCCTCGTCGCGGTCGTCCATCTCGCGGTAGAGCTTGAGCAGATCCGCCGAGTCGAACTCGTAGAACGTGGGCGAGCGCGCGGCGTTGAGCATCGGGATGAAGCGCTCGGGCCGCCCCTCGCCCACGGGTCCCGCGACCACGCCGCACGCCTCGTCGGGGTGGTCCTCACGGGCGTGGGCGACGATCTGGTCGTACAGGGCCTGGGTGATGGTCAGCATGGTGACGAGAATAGGCGGACGGCACCCCGATCTGAGATCCGGGGACCGATGAGTGAGATCACGCCCGCGGCCCGGGGCCGGGGCGGGTCTCCGGCCGGCCGGGGCGGGTCTCCGGCAGGTCGGGGCGGGTCTCCGGCAGGTCGGTGACGGCCAGCAGCGCGTGCACCGCGGTCTCCATCGCGCGGCGGGCGGCCTCCGGGTCGAGACCGCTGCTGCGCCAGTGGTACCAGGCACCCCAGGTGGTCACCGCGTCCAGCCCGTTGAGCAGGTCGGCCCCGCGCTCCCCGGGCAGCCGGCCGAGCTCCACGGCGAAGATCTCGGTCAGCCTCCGGCGGGCGAAGTCCATGACCTGCCGAGTGGCCTCCTCGACGCGCTCGGAGGGGTTCTCCAGGCGCATCATCGTCAGCCGCGCCGGAGTGATCCACTCCAGGATCCGGGCGCGCTGCTCGGCGAGCGCCGCCACCCGCGCCTGCCGCGGCCCGTCCGTCGGCAGCGGCTTGATCCGTGCGGCGAGCTGGTCCAGACGCCGGGCGATGGCGGTGTCCTGGAGCTGGGCCATGTCGGCGAAGTGGTGGAACACCAGGCGCCGCGACACCCCGGCGCGCTCGGCGACCCGGTCCGCCGGGAACTGCGTCTCCCCCTCGTCCAGCAGCGAGAGCATCGCGTCGGCGATCTTCTCGCGGGTCTGCCGCCCGCGCTCGGTGCGGCCGTCCGGCGCACCGCGGCGCGCCCGTTCCCGGGCGCCGTCGCGCTGTTCACGAGCGGCGCTCCGGGCACTCTCCGGCGCCTGCGGGTGTGACTGCTTCACGTCGGGTCCTCCATCCCTGCGTTGACATTGTTGCACTCCCGATGCAACCGTGCGGATTGCACGCCGAGTGCAATGACTTCCCGCCGGGATGCCCCTGGCGGACGACTGCGCGCGCCCGCCGCGCACGAGAGGGACGGCTTCCCGATGCTCCAGTCCGTAGGGCGCTGGTGCGCCCGCAGACCCAGACGGACCGTGGCCGCCTGGCTGCTGCTGCTCATCGCCCTGGCCGGCGCCGTAGGGGCGTTCGGAAAGGTCACCACCGAGGCCGTGACCATCCCGGGCAGCGACAGCCAGGCAGCGCGGGACGCGGCCCGGGCCTTCCCCGACGCGGCATCCGGCCGGCAGCCCGTCGTCCTGTACGCACCGCCGGGCGCCGCTCCCCTCACCGCAGCCGCGCAACGGGCGGTGGTCGAGGAGGCCGCGCGGGCCGTCGAGGACGTGGATCACGTCGTCGCCGTCACCACGCCCTACGGACCGGCGGGCCGCGGCGCCCTCAGTGCCGACGGCCGCACCGCTCAGCTCGCGGTCGAACTCGACGTCACCGGCCGGGACATCACGCCCGGCACCACCCGGAGCATCACCGACGCCGCCGGCCCGGCGACCACGGCCGGTATCGAGGTGACCCCCGGCGGCGATCTCGCCGCCGCCGCGGACAAGGGCTCCACCGGCCACAGCGAGATCATCGGGCTCGCCGCCGCCTTCGTCGTCCTCGCCCTGGGCTTCGGCAGCCTGGTCGCGGCCGGGGTCCCCCTGCTCACGGGGACGATCGGCCTGGCCGTCTCCCTGTGTGCGATCGGCCTGACGGGCCATCTGACGGACATGCCGTCCTCGGGCACCACGATCGCGGCGATGATCGGCCTCGGCGTGGGCATCGACTACACGCTCTTCTGTCTGACCCGGTTCCGTGAGCTGCGGGCGGCCGGGCTGGAGGTCGAGGACGCGGCCGCGCGCACCATGGCCGGCTCCGGCAAGGCCGTGGTGTTCGCGGGCAGCGCGGTGATCGCCGCGCTCACGGGGCTCGCGCTGGGCGGTCTGCCCCTGCTGCACGCGCTGGCGCTCGCGCCGGGCATCGCCGTCCTGGTCGCCATGGCCGCGACGCTCACCCTGCTGCCCGCCGCGCTCTCGCTGCTGGGGAAGCGGCTCACGCCCACGGCGCGCGCAGCGGACGCCTCGGGCGGTGAGGCGTCCGCTGCGGCGCTCCCCGGAGCAGGCCGGGAGCGGCCCCGCAGCCAGGACCGGCCTCGCGGCTGGGGCCGTATCGCCGGGTTCGTCGCCTCGCGGCCGTGGCGCTGTCTGCTGGCCGCTCTCGCCCTGACCGGTGTGCTCGCCGCCCCCGCAACACAGTTGACGTTCGGTCAGCTCGACGCGGGTGACAAGGCCGCCGGAACCGCGAGCCGCACCGCGTACGACCGGCTGGCCGACGCCTTCGGCCCCGGCGCCAACGGCCCCCTGCAGATCGTGTCCACGCTGCCCACCCCGGCATCCGGACCGGGCGACGCCCGGATCACGGACGTCACCACCGCCCTGCGCGCGACCCGTGGCGTCGCGGCCGTCGGGTCGGCGCAGACGGCAGCGGACGGCACAGCCGTGCGCTGGCAGGTCACTCCCACCACCGCGCCCGGCGACCCGGCCACCGCCGAACTCGTGCACCGGCTGAGGGACGAGACCCTGCCCGAGGCCACCGCGGGCACCGGCCAGGTGACCCACGTGGGCGGCGCCACGGCCGCCCAGGCCGATCTGAACGAACGCCTGGCCCGGCGGATGCCGCTGGTCGTCGGCTTCGTCCTCGCCGTCGCGGCGCTGCTTCTGCTGGCGGCCTTCCGCTCCCCGGTCGTCGCGGTGAAGGCCGCCCTGATGAATCTGGTGTCGGTCGCCGCTTCCTACGGTGTGCTCACCGCGGTCTTCCAGTGGGGCTGGGGCGCGCCCCTGATCGGGCTCGAAGGTCCCGTGCCGATCCCTGGATACGTCCCCCTGCTGATGTTCGCCGTGCTCTTCGGCCTCTCCATGGACTACGAGGTCTTCCTGCTCAGCGCCGTCCGCGCGGCCCATCTGCGCCACGCGGACAACCGGCGGGCCGTGATCGCCGGGCTCGCCGCGACCGGCCGGATCATCACCTCCGCCGCGCTGATCATGGTCAGCGTCTTCCTCGGCTATCTGCTGTCCGACGACCCGGTGGTCAAGATGTTCGGCATCGGTCTGGCCACGGCCGTCGCGCTGGACGCCACGGTCGTCCGCGGCGTTCTCGTCCCGTCCACGATGGTCCTGCTCGGCCGCGCCAACTGGTGGCTGCCCCACTGGCTGGACCGGCTGCTGCCGCACATGGCCGTAGAGGACGACGGCCACGACCCGGTACCGGCCGCTTCCGAGGCCGGCAGCGCACCCCTGGCGACCACCGGGAGCGCGTCGTGACCGGGGTCCTGACCCGAAGCCGCAGGCGGCTGTTGTGGACGTCGCTCGCGCTGAGTGCCCTGCTCGCCGCGCTGCCGGTCGCCGACCGGATCGCCGCCGCCGTCGCCGAGGAGCGGCTGGCCGACCGGATCGCCGGGCGGCAGAGCGCCGTGGTCGGCACGCCGCGGGTGCGCATCGACGCCTTCCCGTTCCTGTTGAGCGCCGCGGAGGGAACGCTTCCCCGGGTGGCGGTACGGGCCGATGCCGTCACCGGGGAAGGGTTGCCCGTGCAGGCGTCGGTGGAGCTGCGCGACGTCGCCGAACGGGCCGGTGCGTACACGGCCGCTTCCGCCGAAGCACGGTTCACCGCGCCCTTCGGCTCCTTCGGGGCCGGTCTCGGTGAGGGCGTCTCGCTCTCCGCGGAAGGGAACGGGCGCCTGCGCATCGACCGTGAGTTCCTCGGCCTGCCGCTGACCGTCGTCGCCGAACTGCGGCTGGCCGGCCGCACCCTCACCGTGGTGCCCGTCGCCGCGCAGTTCGCGGGCCGTGCGGTCGACCCGGCCGGCCCTCGTATCGCCGGGGCCTTCGCCGGCCGGGAGCGGACCGTACCGAAGCTGCCTGCCGGGCTGGCACCGACCGCTGTCTCGGTCAGCGACGCGGGCGTGACGCTTCACGCCCGCGCGGACGACGTCCGGCTGACATAGGCGCTGTCTCCGGGAGGGCGTCTCCGGAGGGGGCGTGCCGGGAGCCGGACATTCAGGGCCGGACATCCGGCGGACGGACATCCAGGGGCCGGACATCCGGGCCCGGACACACGCATCGGGTCATGCCGGGCGAGGTGGCCCGGCATGACCCGATGACGTACGAAGCGAGCGCGCCGCTTACTTGGCGGCTACTTGGCGACGTCCGCGTACTCGCGGGCCGGCGCGTCGGCGGCCCGCGGCTTGTTGCCCTTCAGGACGAACCAGCCGATCGCCAGGGCAATGGCCCAACCCGCGCCCACGTAGAGGCTGATGCGGGAGTCCTTGTCGTACGCGATCAGACCGGTCACGAAGACCAGGAACGCCAGGGCGATCCAGCTGCAGACCGTGCCGCCGGGGGCCGGGAACGAGGAGGCGGGCAGCCGGCCGGCCTCGACCGCGCGGCGGTAGCGGATGTGGCTGATCAGGATCATCATCCAGGTCCAGATACCCGCCGCGGTGGCCACCGAGGTGACGTAGCCGAACGCCTTCTCCGGGACCACGTAGTTCAGCAGCACGCCGATGCCCATGAGCGCGACGGAGACGGTGATGCCGATCGCCGGGGTCTTGCTGGCGGCCAGCTTGCCCAGCGCCTTCGGGGCCTCGCCGTTGGAGGCCAGGTCGCGCAGCATGCGGCCGGTGGAGTACATCCCGGAGTTGCAGGACGACAGGGCCGCGGTGAGGACGACGAAGTTGACGATGGCCGCGCCGGCCGGGATGCCGATCTTGGCGAAGGCGGCGACGAAGGGGCTGACGCCGGGGGCGAACTCGGTCCACTTGACCACGCACAGGATGACCGTGAGGGCACCGACGTAGAAGAGGGCGATCCGCCAGGGCAGCGAGTTGATGGCCTTGGGGAGCGTCTTCTCGGGGTTCTCGGACTCGCCGGCGGTGACGCCGACCAGCTCGACGGCGAGGTACGCGAACATGACGCCCTGCAGGGTCATGAGGCTGGAGCCGATGCCCTTGGGGAAGAAGCCGTCGAAGGCCCACAGGTTGGAGACCTGGGCGGTGTCACCGGCGGCACTGAAGCCGAAGGTCAGCACGCCGAGACCGATGACGATCATGCCGATGAGCGCGGTCACCTTGACCATCGAGAACCAGAACTCGATCTCGCCGAAGAGCTTCACCGAGATCAGGTTGGCGATGTAGAGGACGACCAGGAAGACCAGGGCCGTGACCCACTGCGGGACCGAGGGGAACCAGTAGTTGATGTAGATCGCCGCGGCGGTGAGTTCCGCCATGCCGGTCACGATCCACATCAGCCAGTACGTCCAGCCGGTGACGTACCCGAAGAACGGGCCGAGGAACTCGCGGGAGTACTCCGCGAAGGAGCCCGAGACCGGGCGGTACAGAAGCAGTTCGCCGAGCGCCCGCATGATGAAGAAGATCACCACGCCTGCGAGGGCGTACATGAGAATGAGGCTGGGTCCGGCCTTCGCGATGTTCGCACCGGCTCCCAGGAACAGGCCCACGCCGATGGCACCGCCGATGGCGATCATCTGGACCTGGCGGGGTCCGAGGCCTCGCTCGTAACCCTCGCTGGACGTTTCCGCGGCCTCATTGCCGTCCTGCTTGTCGACCCGCACTGAGGTCATTGGTGAAGCGCCTTTCTCCATGCTGGCCCGCGCCGTCTGCGTACGGCTGCGGACCAGGTCCTGATCCCCCCGGATATGGATGGAGTGCTACCGGCGGTCAGCCGGTCGAAGCGCCCCCGGGGACATGGGTGGCGTCCCCGGGCGGTCGTGAAGATTTATCACGGTCGCAACAATGATCGACGAGGGCGGATGTGGCACACCGCACAGGGAAAAGCGGACAAATACCCCAAGAGGTAGCGAAATGGGGTATTTGAGTGACGCGATCGTTATGCGGAATTGAGCGTCCGTTGAGCGAACGCGAGCGTGCGGGGCGGTTACGCGGAGATGGCCCTGCGGCGTCGGGGCCACGGCGCCACGGACACCCCGGGCGTCACGGCATCAGCGTCTCGACGAGCGTCTCCTGGAGCGCCCCGAGCCAGAGGTAGGCCATGACCATGGGCTTGCGCGGATCGGAGTCCGGCAGCCGGTACAGGTCACCGCCCTCGTCCTCGTCGGCGACCTCCAGACGGGTGCCGATGGTCAGCCGCAGGTCGTTGAGGGCGCCCAGCCAGTGCATCGAGTCGGCAGCGGTCAGCTTGAGGACGGCGCCGCCCTCTCCCGTCGCGGTGAGCGCGTCGAGATTGCGGACGACGACAAGGGCGTCGTCGCGCTTGCGGGCGCGCAGATCGTTCTCCGTGTAGCGCCTGAACTCGGCGGAGAACTCCCGCAGTTCGTCGTCCTCCCCTCCCTCGGGGCCGCCGTACGCGTCCGGGAAGAGGCGCGCCAGCGCCGGGTCGGACGGCGGCTCGCTCGGGCCCTGCGTGAAGAGCGAGGCGAGCGGGTCCTCGCCCTTGGCGGGCTCGTCGCCGGGGCCGATGAGCTCGAGGAGCTGCACGGCCAGCGAGCGCAGGATGGAGATCTCGACCTCGTCGAGCGCGACAGCGGCGCCGCCGCCGGGCAGCGCCTCGAAGTGTCCGGCCATCACATGCGGTCCTGGGAGAGCGTCGCCCACAGTCCGTAACCGTGCATCGCCTGCACGTCGCGCTCCATCTCCTCGCGGCTGCCGCTGGAGACGACAGCGCGGCCCTTGTGGTGGACGTCGAGCATCAGCTTGTGGGCCTTGTCCTTGGGGTAGCCGAAGTAGGCCTGGAAGACGTACGTGACGTAGCTCATCAGATTGACCGGATCGTTGTGGACGATCGTCACCCAGGGAACATCGGGTTCGGGTACGGCGAAGGTCTCCTCGGCCGACTGGGGACGTTCGATCTCTACGGGCGCAGTCACTCCACCCATGCTGCCACCCGAGGGGCCCTGTCGCACAAACGGCCCGGGCCGGATCGGGGACATCTCGTCACTCTGACGAAATTAGGGGTAGCATCCTTTGCATGGCTGCAACGACGAGAGTGCGAGGTTGACCGTGGTGAACGTTGCGGATCTGGGGCTGCCGGTGGACGTGCCGTCGACCGCGCTCTTCACCGACCAGTACGAGTTCACGATGCTCCAGGCGGCGCTGAGGGCAGGAACGGCCGACCGCCGTTCGGTGTTCGAGGTCTTCACCCGCCGATTGCCCGACGGCCGCCGCTACGGCGTGGTGGCGGGCACCGGGCGCGTCCTGGACGCCGTCGAGAACTTCCGCTTCGACGAGGGCATCCTCGGCTTCCTCCGTGACCAGCGCATCATCGACGGGCCCACGCTCGACCGGCTGTCCGGCTACCGCTTCAGCGGCGACATCTGGGGCTACCCGGAGGGCGAGGCGTACTTCCCCGGCTCGCCGATCCTCCGGGTCGAGGGCTCCTTCGCCGAGTGCGTCCTGCTGGAGACCGTGGTCCTGTCGATCCTCAACCACGACTCGGCGATCGCGGCCGCCGCCTCCCGTATGTCGTCCGCCGCGGTCGGGCGCCGGCTCATCGAGATGGGCGCCCGGCGCACGCACGAGCTCGCCGCCGTCGCGTCCGCGCGCGCGGCGTACATCGGGGGCTTCCACTCCACCTCCGACCTCGCCGCCGGCTTTCGCTACGGCATCCCGACCGTCGGCACCAGCGCGCACGCCTTCACCCTTCTGCACGACACCGAGCGGGACGCCTTCCGTGCGCAGGTGGACTCACTCGGACGGGGGACGACCCTGCTCGTCGACACGTACGACGTGGCCGAGGCCGTCCGCACCGCCGTGGAGATCGCCGGGACGGAGCTCGGGGCCGTACGGATCGACTCCGGGGACCTGCTGCTGGTCGCTCACCGGGTACGCCAGCAGCTGGACGAGCTGGGAGCTCACGATACGAAGATCGTCGTCACGTCCGACCTGGACGAGTACGCGATCGCGTCGCTCGCCGCGGCGCCCGTGGACGCGTACGGCGTCGGCACGCAGCTGGTCACGGGCAGCGGGCAGCCGACCTGCTCCATGGTCTACAAGCTGGTCGCCCGCGCGACCTCGGCCGATCCGCACGCCCCGCTGATCCCGGTGGCGAAGAAGTCGACCGGCGGGAAACTGTCCGTGGGGGGCCGCAAGTGGGCCGCCCGCCGGGTCGACGAGCAGGGCGTCGCCGAGGCCGAGGTGCTGGGCACCGGCCCGGTGCCGGAGGAGCTCGAGGACCGGCAGCTGCTGGTGGAACTCGTCAAGGGCGGCGAGATCGTCGCCCGCGAGCCGCTGGACGCGGCGCGCGAGCGGCACATCGCGGCGCGCCGGCGGCTGCCGCTGTCGGCGGTCCAGCTGTCCCGCGGCGAGCCGGTGATCCCGACGGAATACATGTGAGGCGCATGAACAGCGGATGGCCCGAGAGACAACGACAGCGCCACTAGCAGGCAAATGCCCCCTCCCGCAAGGCGGTTGGAGTCTCTACCCTCAGAACATCGCCGCCGACCCCTCCCCCTCCCTCCCCCACCACCGAAGGACACCGCCATGCACCGCGCATTGATCGTCGTGGACGTTCAGAACGACTTCTGCGAGGGGGGCAGCCTCGCGGTGACGGGGGGCGCGGATGTCGCCGCCGCCATCACCGACCTCATCGGTGAGGCCCAGCCCGGCTACCGCCATGTGGTGGCCACCCGTGACCACCACATCGATCCGGGCGACCACTTCTCGGAGCACCCCGACTACGTGAGCACCTGGCCCGCCCACTGTGTGGCCGGGACGGAGGGTGTGGGCTTCCACCCGAACTTCGCGCCGGCGGTCGCCAGCGGGGCGATCGATGCGGTCTTCGACAAGGGCGCGCACGCGGCGGCGTACAGCGGCTTCGAGGGGACCGACGAGAACGGCTCCACGCTGGCCGAGTGGCTGCACGCCCGCGATGTGACCGAGGTCGACGTCGTCGGCATCGCCACGGACCACTGCGTGCGGGCCACGGCGCTGGACGCGGCCCGCGAGGGCTTCCGCACCCACGTACTGCTCGACCTGACGGCGGGCGTCGCCGAGGACACGACGGACCGGGCGCTGGAGGAGCTGCGGGCGGCGGGCGTGGAGCTGTCCGGCAAGCCGGTGGTGTAGGCCGCGTTTCCCCCTGCCCGCCCCTTCCCGAACCGGCGGCAAGCCCCCGGACCCCTGTCGCGGGGGCTCCGCCCCCGAACCCCCGCGTCTCGATCGCCGGCGGAGCCCACTCCGAGCCCGTTGGGGGCACCCACCCCTCAGGCCGAGCTCCGGGGCGGATCGAGGACGGACACCGGGGCCGCCCGGAAGGTCCGGGCTCACGCCCGGGGGGTCTGTGGGCGTCCCCCGCTCGCGGCCCGCGGCCCACGGCCGGGTCCGGGCCCTCGAGCGTCGGCCCCGGGCGTCGGCCGTCGAGCGCCGGGCGCCGGCCCGGACCTATGCTCCGCCCGCCGGGCGCAGGAGCGCGCGGATGGGGTGCCAGAGTTCCTGGGTCGGAGGCTCATGGGTGCGCCAGAGGAGGCCGTCCGGGTGGTGCAGCACCGCCGTGATCTCATCCGGCGTCGGCGGCTCCGCGTTGCCCCGCAGATACACCGCCCGCAGCCCCAGATTCCGCAGCCGCGTCAGCGCCCTTGCCCGGTTCGCCGCATGCACCAGCACCCGGACCGTACTGCCGTCGCCGACCGGACTCGGCAGGCCTATCGCGACCACGACGCTGCCTCCTGGCAACTTGCAGAAACCTCCGCCGGGCATGCCGCATCACTCCCCCGTGAGCTCGCTGTCAATAAGAACTTCGTCAGACGCACCTAAACACGATCGGCCGCCGCCCGCTAGAGGGCGACGGCCGATCGTGCTTTGACCTGCGGCGATGCGAGCTACTTCGCCGAGGGGCCGACGTTCACGGTGATCGTCTGGCCGTTCTTCGGCTCGTTGACGATTGCTATACGCGTGTTGGTGTCAGCAACCTTGACACCGGCGGTCGGGTTCTCCTCGTACCAGTAGACGCCCCTGCGGTCATCGAAGACCGGGTTGCCCTTGTGTGCACCGATCCGCAGCGGAGTGTCCGCCTTGTGCAGGGTGAAGGCATCCGTCGTGAAGCGGCTGAAGGTCGAGTCGTAGGCCTGGATCCGGTTCCGGAGCAGCGTGCCGTCCGCCCACTTCAGCGGCTTGGCGTTGGCGTCGACCGGCAGGATCAGGCCCCGGCCCGGGTGCTGGCTGGTGTTGTTGTCCTTCTGGGAGGTGTCCCAGAGCCAGACGAGCAGGCCGTTCTGGTACGGGTAGTGCTCGACCCAGTTGTCCTTCGGCGCCTTGAAGCCGAAGTTGTACGGACCGACCTTCAGCGTCGCGTCGTACGAGACGTACTGCCGGTTCTCGGCGAGGTAGTACTGCTCGTACTCCTTGGTGAAGGACTCGGCGATGCGCGAGAAGCCCTTCGCGGTCCAGCCGTTGTCGTCGCCCTCGGCGTTGTCCGAGAACAGCGGGGCGCCGTCGGCGGTGACGGTGATCGCGTCGGCCGCGAAGCCCTTGCCGCCCGCGCCGCCGTCCGTCTGGTAGCGGAAGCGGACGTCGACCTTCTTGCCGGCGTACGCGTCCAGGCCGTACACGAGCTTCTTGTACGCGCCCGACGCGCCGGTCAGTGCCGGGGAGCCACTCGCGTCGCGGGTGATGGCCGCGCCGTCGGCGGTGCCGTCGACGGCCGTCCAGCTCGCGCCGCCGTCGGTCGACACCTCGGCGTACAGGTAGTCGTAGTCGGCCTCGATGTCCCACCAGCCCGAAAGCTCCAGGGACGCCTTGGACTTGCCGGTGAGGTCGACGGTGCGGGTGAGGGTGTTCTTGAGGTCGTCACCCATGTCGCTCCACCACTGCTTGGAGCCCTCGGCGGGCTTCACGACGGTGGTGGTGACGGCCTTCTTCGGCAGTTCGACGACGAGGGCCTGCGGGTTCTTGGTGTTGTACTCGGCCACACCCAGCTTGTGGGTGGACTTCGTCCCCGCCTTGGCCTTGGTGTAGTTGAGCCAGCCGAGCTGCAGCTTGTCCCAGGCGGTCATGTCGCCGGGCAGGTCGCCGATGGACTCCTTGCCGCTGCCCAGCCAGGAGCCGGACGACATCAGGGACCAGTAGCCGGTCGAGTTCTCGCCCTGGCCCGAGGTGTCGTACAGGTCGGGCAGGCCCAGGTCGTGGCCGTACTCGTGGGCGAAGACGCCGAGGCCGCCGTTCTCGGGCTGCATGGTGTAGTCGCCGACCCAGATGCCGGTGCTGCCGATCTGGGTGCCGCCGGCCTTGTTGCCCGCCGGGCCGGTCTTGCCCGCGTCGGTGCCGTACGCGTACCAGCGGTGGGCCCACAGGGCGTCGCCGCCCTGGACGCCGCCGCCGGCGGACTCGTCCTCGCCCGCGTGGACGATCTGGAAGTGGTCGATGTAGCCGTCGGCCTCGTTGAAGTTGCCGTCGGCGTCGAAGTCGTAGCGGTCCCACTGGTCGTACTGGGCCAGGTCCGCCTTGATCTGGGCGTCGGTCCTGCCCTTGGCCTTCTGGTCGGCGGTCCAGGCGTTGACGCCGTCCTTCACCGCGTCCCAGACGTTGGCGCAGTTGGACGAGCCGCAGTAGTTGGAGCCGTAGCGGGCCTCGTTGTACTCGACCTTGACCCAGTCGGAAACCGTGCCGTCGACCGAGTAGCGGCCGGACGAGGTCCGCTCGTAGTAGGTCTTCAGCGAGTGCTTGGGGCTGCCGTCCTTGTTCTTGCCCTTGCCGAAGTACAGGTCCGTGAAGTGCGCCTGGTTGAAGTCCTGCTGCCAGGCGGTCGAGTTGTCGACCTTGCGGTCCGGCTCGGCGATCGCGTTGTGGAGCGGGCCGGGCGTGCCGCCGTACTTCTTGACGGGAGCCTCGGGGCCGTCGCCGTCCGGGTCGAACATCGTGGTGTCGTCGACCTTGTCGCCGAACTCCACGAGGATCGTGAAGATCTTGTCGGTCTTCTCACGGCCGAGCTCGACGTACTTCTTGTCGTCGAGCTTCACGACGTTGGACGCGCCGCGCTTCTGCACGGTCGCGTCCCCGGATATGACCTGCTCCAGCGCCGCCTGGCGCTGCTGCTCCTGCTGCTTGCTGAACGGACCCTCGAGGTCGTGGTCGACGTGCCCCTTGTCATGGGCCTTGTCGTGGTCCGCGCCGGGTGCCGGATCATGGCGCTCGATGCCGGCCGTCGTGCCGTGGTTGTCGGCCTGGGCCACGGTGTAGGCCGAGGCCGTCGCACCGGTGGCGGCGAGCACCACGAACACCGCGGACGTTCTGATCGTCCGTCGTCTGCTGGTCACTTGAAGTGTCCTCCCCCGCGCCCGCGTACCGCGGAGCCAAGGATGTGGGGTGGATCCGCGCGCGGCTGCGCGTCACAAGTGACGACATTCGACCGGAGTTAATGAAGAAAAGACAGACCTTGACTTGAGCAGGCCAACTGCACTATGCAGTAGCGCAGTTCCGGAATGCGGACATGGGGACGCTCACACGCAAGGGAAAACCCTATTGCCCCACGCGCACCGGCAACAGGCGCACCGAACCGTCCAGTCCGCGGAACGGATGACTCCATGCGCCCCCCATGCACCGGCACCGTGGGTTAGGTCACGCTTACTGCCGGTTCCTCTCGGGCATCCACCGTCGTAGAGTCGCCGGACAGTGCGACCCGTTGCGACACGCCAACGAACGCCTCGAGAGACGGAAACCGTCATGCCGCGTCCTACTGCCGCACAGCTCGCCTACGGTTCGGCCACTGTCGTCGTCTCGACCGTCGCCATGCTTCTGCTCTCCCGCACCACCACGGGCATCGGCGTCGCCGTGATCGGGATCGCCGCTCTTGCGCTGGGTCTGCTGGTCGCCGTGACCGTGCCGCTGCCGGCCAGGGCACAGGCGAAGGCGGCGCGCAGGGTCCCTTCGAACCATGCCGCCGCCGTCCCCGAGGAGGTCCCGGCCACCGCCGCGACCCCGGTCGCCGTGGACACCACCGCCCGGGTGTCCGTCGCCCACGCGCGCACGGGAGCCGAGCGACGGGTGGGCGAGCACTCACTGCGCCGTTGACACCACCACCGTCTTGGCTGCCTTGTCGTGCAGGCCCTGCTTGTAGGGCTTGTCCACGAGGATCATGATCGCCAGGATCAGCGGCCAGACGCAGGGGCAGCAGATCAGCTGCGGCAGCCAGAGCACCACGGCCCTCATGAGCGACGAACTCGTGTCGGGGGTGCTCCCGTCGTTGAGCATCGCCACGCGCATCTTCATCAGCTTCTTGCCGAGGGTCCGGCCGGTCCGCCTGACCATCAAGGTGTCGTAGCCGACGAAGGCCACGATCGTGATGAGCTGGAACACCCACTGCCCACCGGTGTTCGTGCTGGTGACGAAGTCGTCCAAGTCGTCCGCCGATCGCGTCACCCCCTCGTAGATCCCGAACGGGATGCCGATGAGCGCGAGCGGAATGGTGACGATCAGCCAGTCGATGAAGCGCGCGAGGAAGCGCTTGGGCGCGTCGGCGAGCGGCGGCATTCCGTGGAGGGGGTCGGTGCCGCCATAGGGGTCGCCTCCATACGCACCGGAGTCGTACGGGGGCGGCGGCGCGCCGCCCGCCCCGCCGTATGGGGACCCGCCTCCCGGGGGCGGGGGCGCACCGTACGGGGAGCCACCTCCCGGAGGCGGGGGCGCACCGTACGGGGAACCCGCGCCCGACGGAGGTCCACCGGGGGGCGGTGTGGGCTCCTGCGGCTCCTTCTTGCGGAACGGGTCGTCCTCAGGCGGCTGGCCGGGCGGCTGGTCGTTGCTCATGGGGGCAGTGCATCCCGCCCGGCCAGGCGCCGCAACGGCTCACGTGCCGTTCGGGGGACTCGCGCGGCCAGAGGGCTGACAAGGCGTCAGCAGCTACGACCGGTCCGTCCAGGTCAGCCGGCCACGAACGTATGAGCCGCCTTGTCGTGCCAGCACTGCCGCCACGGGCGGTCGAACACGCACCACAGCACATTGACGACGCCGATGAGCAGCACGCCCAACAGCCCGTGCACGAGCCAGCGCCACAGGGCCGCCACGAACGACGGGGGCGCGTGCGACTCGATGTCCCGCACCTCGAGGCCCAGCAGCTTCTTGCCGAGCGTGCGGCCCCACTTGGCGGTCGGCAGCGCCTCGTACAGCGTGCCGAGCACGAGCAGCACGACGAGCGAGAGGGCGAAGTGGAACGCGGTCGTCGCGTCGAGCAGCCACACCGTGACCGTCTCGCCGGACAGCTTCGCCGCCTCGATCTTCCCGTCGATGTGCTCCAGCGCCGCGGAGACGAACGGGAACGACGCGGCGCCGACGAGCGCGCCCAGCACGACCGTGTCGATCAGCCGGGCCACCAACCGCTTGCCGAGCGCGGCAGGCCTGGCCGCGGCCTGGGCCTGTGCGGCCTGCAGGAACGGATCGTCGACCGGCGGCTTCCACGGCACGACCGGCCGCTGCTCGGGGGCCTGCGCCTGTGCCAGCCGGTGCACCTGCTGCGCCCATGACGCGGCGCCGCCGCCTGACCCGGCGCTCACCGGTGCCTGCTGCTGGACGGGAGCCTGCTGCTGCGCGGGCACCTGGGGCTGTGCCTGAGCCTGCGCAGGCTGCTGCTGGGACTGCGACGGCTGCTGGGGATGCTGAGGCTGCCGGGGCTGCTGCTCGGGCGTGAACGAACGGATCGTCATCGTGCCCTCGGCGGGCGGGGTGTCGGCGCCCACACTCCGCACTCCGGGCAGCGCTCCGCCGGTGGGGTCCACCGGGGCCGCGGTACCGCCGGACGCGGCGCGAGGCTCCTCGGCCGACGGGTCCGACGCACGGTCGAACCGGACGCCGGAGGAGCCGCCCGAACGCGGCGCGGTGCCCGACGCGATGCGCGGGTCCTGACGCCCGCCCGGGAGCGCGTCACCGGTGCGCGGGTCCTGGGGCGCGCCCCAGGAGACACGGTTGTCGCGGTCGCCGCCGAAGCCCGACTGATGGGAGGTGTCCGCGTGCCAGGCCGAGGCAGGCTCGGGACGGCCCGCGTCCGAGGCCTCCGGCTCCTCGTCGAGGAAGACGGGGCCGGTCTCCTCCACCGGGGGGACGGACGGAGCCGGGGGCGCGGCCGGCGCCGCCGACGCGGCGGCCGCTGCGGACGGGGGCGCCGGCAGCGACTCGCCGTCCCGGGGGGCCGGCCTGCTCGTACCCGGCACCCACGCCGCGCCGTTCCAGTACCGGACATATCCGGGGATGGACGGATCTGGATAGAAGCCGGCCGCGGGGCTGCCGTCGCCGGTTGCCGGGGTGGGGGCGCTCATCACCGTGGTCCCGTATCTCCTGGAAGGCATGGAGGGCATCGATTCAAGGGTCCACATCTATCAGACAGCCGCTCCGTCCTGGGCCGGTCCTGCCGTAAGGCCCACTTTCCGGTAACTCTGCGCCCCATCACCGCAACCGTTCCCCGAGTGACTGAGAAGTTGTTGTCGGAAGTCGCGTAATAGTCGGCGGGGAAGGCGCTCTCTCCCTGCGTGGCCCGCTCCCGGGCCTCGTACCAGGAAAGGAAGTCGCACTCTCATGCACACCGTGGTCGAACGCGAGCTGGAGCTCAAGCTGGTGCTGTCGCCGGAGCGCAGCATCCCCGTACCGGCCAGGCTGGCCTACCGCACGGCCGATCCGTACGCCGTGCACATCACCTTTCACGTCGGCTCCGAGCACCCCGTGAACTGGACCTTCGCCCGAGAGCTGCTCGTCGAGGGGATCTTCCGGCCGTGCGGGCACGGGGACGTCCGTATCTGGCCGACCAAGGTCGAGGGACGGAGCGTCGTCCTCGTCGCCCTGAGCTCGCCGGACGGGGACGCCCTGCTGGAGGCGCCCGCCGCGCAGATCTCCGCATGGCTGGAGCGGACGCTGCGCGCGGTGCCGCCGGGAGCCGAGTCGGAGCAGCTCGGTATCGACGACGCGCTGGCGGAGCTGCTGGCGCCGACCCCGGCGGACGATCTGTATCTGCGCGATCCATGGCCTTCGGACGAGGCGAAGGACGGTGAGGCGTAGGGCCGTGGCCCGGGGATCACACGTAGGTATGGGTGATGAACTCTATGGAATGGCCGTCGGGGTCGTCCACGTACACCCCGCGGCCACCGAAGAGGTGGTTGATCCGCTGCGGCTCGGCATGCATGGGGTCGGCCCAGTAGGACAGCTCCCGCCCCTTGATCCGGCCGAGGATCTCGTCGAACTCCTCGTCGGAGACGAGGAACGCCAGATGCTGCGAGACGATCTCGGACTCCGGCCGCTCGTCGAGGTAGTCGAGGGTGACGCCGTTGGCGAGCGGGACGCTGGCGAAGGGGCCGAAGGGTTTCGCCTCGGGTGCGTCGATCAGCTCGGTGAGGAAGCGGGCTGCGGCGAACCGGTCACGGCAGTGGACGATGGTGTGGTCAAGGCGTGCGGGCACGGCTCCTCCTTCGTCACCGGAAGTCGGTACTTCCACGACTTCCACGACTTCCACGCTAGACACGGAGCCGTGTCCTGGGCCATCGGGCATGGGGCGTAGGACTGTGGTCCCGGCAGGCCGCGGGACGGTCGCACGTACGGGTCAGAAGAGCTTGCCCGGGTTGAGGATGCCCAGCGGGTCGAAGGTCTGCTTGATGCCGCGCTGCAACTCGACGCCGACCGGGCCGAGTTCGCGGGCGAGCCACTCCTTCTTCAGTACGCCCACGCCGTGTTCACCCGTGATCGTGCCGCCCAGCCGGAGCCCGAGGGCCATGATCTCGTCGAACGACTCCCGGGCACGCCGGGACTCGTCGGGGTCGGTGTGGTCGAAGCAGACGACGGGGTGGGTGTTGCCGTCGCCCGCGTGGGCGCAGACGCCGATGGTGAGGTCGTACTTCTCCGCGATGGCCGCCGTGCCGTCGAGCATCGCGGCGAGCCGGGAACGCGGCACGCACACGTCGTCGATCATCGTCGCGGACTTGACGGTCTCCAGCGCGGTGAGTGACAGCCTGCGCGCCTGGAGCAGCATCTCGGACTCGGCTGCGTCCTCGGCGGGCACGACCTGGGTCGCTCCTGCGGCGGCGCACAGCTCACCGACGGCGGCAAGATCGGGCGCCGGGTCGGGGGTGTCGAAGGCGGCGAGCAGCAGCGCCTCGGTGGTGTCGGGGAGGCCCATCTGGGCCATCTTGTTGACGGCGTGGATGGTCGTACGGTCCATGAGCTCGAGGAGCGACGGGGTGTGGCCGCCCTCCATGATCGCGCAGACGGCGTCGCAGGCGGCGGCAGCCGAGGGGAATTCCGCGGCGAGGACGAGCTGCTGGGGCGGCTGGGGCTTGAGCGCGAGCACTGCCTTGACAACGATGCCCAGGCTGCCTTCGGAGCCGACGAAGAGGCGCGTCAGGTCGTATCCGGCTACACCCTTGGCGGTACGGCGGCCGGTGCTGAGGAGCCGGCCGTCGGCGAGGACGACGTCGAGGCCCAGGACGTACTCGGCGGTGACCCCGTACTTGACGCAGCACAGCCCGCCCGACGCGGTGCCGATGTTGCCGCCGATGGTGCACATCTCCCAGCTGGAGGGGTCCGGCGGGTAGTACAGCCCGTGCTCGCCGACCGCACGGCCGAGCGCGGCGTTGATGACGCCGGGCTCGACGACGGCGATCCGGTCGACGGGGCTGATCTCCAGGATGCGGTCCATCGTGACGAGCGAGAGGACGATGCATCCGTCGGAGGCGTTGGCGCCGCCGGAGAGCCCCGTGCGGGCGCCCTGCGGGACGACCGGGACGCGCAGCGCTGTCGCGGTGCGCATGACGTGCTGGACCTGCTCGACGGTGCGGGGCAGCACGACGACGGCGGGGGTGCCCGCGTCGCAGAAGCTCGCCATGTCGTTCGCGTACGAGGCCGTGATGTCCGGGTCGATGATGAGGGCCTCGTCCGGAAGGCCCGCACGCAGCTCCGAAACGAGCCGGGAGAGAAGATCGTCCATGATCCCAGCCTGGCACCGGGGGCCATCGGTGTGAACCCGTCTGCGTTCCCGTTCGCTGCACCGGGTGTGCTCTTCGTATCAGGTGTCCGGTGCCGCACAGTGTTCGCCATGAAGACGCGATACGCACCGAACGTCAGGAATGCTGTGGTCGGCACGCTGGTCGCCGGCGGCCTGGTCGCCGGCTTCCTGGTCTTCGGCCCAGGCGCGGGCGGGCCGCCGCCGGCCTCGGGGCCCGCGGCCCGGGCGATGCTCGCGGTGGGTGCCGGTGCGCCGGCGTCGCTGAACGACCTGTCGGCACTGGTGGTGGACCGCGAGAGGTGGCTGCGGGCGCGCCCGGCCGACGAGGCGTCGTGGGCGGTGCTCGGCTCGGCGTACGTGGAGCTCGGGACGCTGGTCGGCGAGTGGTCGTACTACCCGAGGGCGGAGGCGGCGCTGAAACGTTCACTCGCGGAGCTCCCTGCCGCGAAGGGCAATGCGGACGCGCAGCTCGGGATGGCGGCGCTGGCGAACGCACGCCGGGACTACGCGACGGCCAAGCGGTGGGGCGAGAAGGTGCGGGCCCGGACGCCGAAGCGATGGACCGCGTACCCGGTGCTGATCGACGCGTACAACGGGCTCGGCGACTACAAGGCGGCCGGCAAGGCCGCCGCGAGGCTCCAGGCCCTGCATCCGGGCGCCGCACCGACCCTCGCCCGGGCGGCGCAGATGTACGCCGGCCACGGGCGGCCCGAGGACGCGGCGGCGACGGCCTACGAGGCGATGACGCGCGCGAGGACCTCGGCCGAGAGGGCTGCGGCCCGGTTCCGGCTTGGCGAGCTGGCCTGGGGCCGGGGCGAGCCGGCGGAGGCCGTCGGACACTACGACATGGCGCTGCGGATCGATGCCGGGCACCATCCGACGCTGGCGGGGCGGGCGCGGGCGCTGGCGGCGCTGGGGCGCAAGGACGAGGCGATGCGGGACTACACGGCCGCGCTGGAGAAGCGGCCGCTGCCGGAGTACGCGCTGGAGGCCGGCGAGCTGTACGAGTCGCTGGGACTGGACGGGGACGCGCGTACCCAGTACCAGGTGGTGCGTACCAGGGCGGCGAAGGCTCAGGGGCAAGGCGTGAACGTCGAGCTGGTCCTCGGCCGGTACGAGGCGGACCACGGGGACGCACACTCCGCGGTGCGCCGGCTGACCAAGGAGTGGGAGCGCGGCCACCGGAGCCTGGAGGTGGCGGACGCGCTCGGGTGGGCGCTGCACCGGGCGGGGCGGGCCGGTGAGGGGCTGACGTACGCGAAGCGGGCGACGGAACCGAACATGCGCAACCCGCTGTTCTCGTACCACCGCGGAGAGATCGAGCGCGCACGGGGCCTGGACGGCCCGGCCCGCCGCCACCTGGCCGAGGCGCTGCGGATCAACCCGTACTTCTCCCCGCTCCTGGTTCCGCGTGCCCGGGCCGCGCTCGAGAAACTGGGTGAGCCCGCGGCGGGCGGGCCGGAGGACGTGTGGGGCGAGGCCGAGCCCCTGGAACTGACGCGCGTGGAACCGGAGTCGGACGCGGAGCCGGAGTCGGACGCGGAATCGGGCTCGGAGTCGAACGCGGAATCGGGCTCGGGCTCGGGCTCGGGCTCGGGCAGTGGAGGCAGGACCGGCGAGGACGAGCAGCCGACGACGGGTCCGTCGGAATCCGCCACGTCGGAATCGAACCGCTCGAGGTCGAGCGGGTCGGAATCGGATCGCCCGGGGTCAGGCCTGCCGGGTTCGGGCTCGGACTCGAGCCCGTCGGATTCCGGCCGGTCGGAGCCGAGCCCGTCCGTACCGCGCCCGTCGGATCAGGGCCCGTCCGGCGAATGAGCAGCGGGCGGGGGCGGGCTCGCTGCCCGTCCCCGCCCGGTGCCGAGCGGGCTACAGGTTGCCGCGCTTGGCCTGCTCGCGCTCGATCGCCTCGAACAGGGCCTTGAAGTTGCCCTTGCCGAAGCCCATCGAGCCGTGGCGCTCGATGAGTTCGAAGAAGACGGTCGGACGGTCCTGGACCGGCTTGGTGAAGATCTGCAGAAGGTAGCCGTCCTCGTCGCGGTCGGCGAGGATCTTCAGCTCACGCAGGGTCTCGATCGGCACACGGGTGTCGCCCACCCACTCGCCTAGGGTGTCGTAGTACGAGTCGGGGGTGCTGAGGAACTGGACACCGGCCGCGCGCATCGTGCGGACCGTCTCCACGATGTCGTTCGTCGCGAGCGCGATGTGCTGCACGCCCGCCCCGCCGTAGAACTCCAGGTACTCGTCGATCTGCGACTTCTTCTTCGCGATCGCGGGCTCGTTGATCGGGAACTTCACCTTGAGCGTGCCGTCGGCGACCACCTTCGACATCAGCGCCGAGTACTCGGTGGCGATGTCGTCGCCCACGAACTCCTTCATGTTCGTGAAGCCCATGACCTTGTTGTAGAAGGCCACCCACTCGTTCATCTTGCCGAGCTCGACGTTGCCGACGCAGTGGTCGATGGCCTGGAAGGTGCGCTTCGCCGGGGGCTCGACGATCGGGTCGGCGGCCGCGAAGCCGGGCAGGTACGGACCGTCGTAGCCGGACCGGTCGACGAGGGTGTGGCGGGTGCTGCCGTACGTGGCGATGGCGGCGAGGACGACCGTGCCGTGCTCGTCCTTGATCTCGTACGGCTCCTCGATGCCGCGTGCGCCGTGCTCGACGGCGTACGCGTACGCCGCCCGCGCGTCCGGCACCTCGATCGCGAGGTCGATGACGCCGTCGCCGTGCTCGGCGACATGGTCGGCGAGGAAGCGGCCCCAGTCCGTGGCCGGCTTGATGACGGAGGTGAACACGAAGCGGGCGGCGCCGTTCGTGAGGACGTACGACGCGGTCTCGCGGCTGCCGGTCTCCGGTCCGGAGTACGCGACGAGCTTCATGCCGAAGGCCGTGGAGTAGTAGTGCGCGGCCTGCTTGGCGTTGCCCACGGCGAAGACGACCGCGTCCATTCCCTTCACCGGGAAGGGGTCGGCCTGCCGGGCGGTGTGAGGGGTGTGATCCAGGGTCTCAGTCATGGCGGCAGACTCCCTCCGATCCACAAGCTGCGCAATAGTTTGTGTATTGCCTGGGCAACCTGCCCAGTCACTGCCCGATTTGTGCGGGCGATCTGTGCAGGATGACCACCGGGAGGCCCTCTCGTGACGATCGATCATCTGGACGGCAGGCTCATCGTGCTCCTCGCGCGCGAGCCGCGGATCGGCGTACTGGAGGCGTCGCGCCGACTCGGCGTGGCACGCGGCACGGTCCAGGCGCGGCTCGACCGGCTGCAGTCGGCCGGGGTCATCCGGGGGTTCGGGCCGGACGTCGACCCGGCGGCGCTCGGGTACCCGGTGACGGCGTTCGCCACGCTGGAGATCAAGCAGGGCCAGGGCGCGGACGTACGGGCCCATCTGGCGACGGTGCCCGAGGTGCTGGAGCTGCACACGACGACCGGACACGGCGACATGCTCTGCCGGCTCGTCGCCCGCTCGAACGCCGACCTTCAGCGCGTGATCGACCGGGTCGTCGGGTTCGAGGGGATCGTGCGGGCGTCGACGGCGATCGTGATGGAGAACCCCGTGCCGCTGCGGATCATCCCGCTGGTGGAGCAGGCGGCGGAGGACGCGAACCGGATCCGCGGGGGCTGACGCCCCACCCCCGCTTCGGCGCGGCGCGACGCAGTACATGCAAAGAGTCCGATGCAAAGAGATTCTTGCAAAGAAGTGCTTGCAACGGCTTCTTTGCAAGTCTAGGCTTGAGCCATGCCCGAGCACGAGAAGTCCCCGCCGGCGCCCTCGTCCCCGTCGGCGTTCCCGTCCCGCACGCTCGACCCGCGCTCCCTGCGCGGGCTCGCCCATCCCCTGCGGATGCGGCTGCTGACCGCCCTGCGCCACCACGGCCCGGCCACCGCCTCCCAGCTGGCCGACCGGCTCGGCGAGTCGAGCGGCGCCACCAGTTACCACCTGCGCCAGCTCGCCTCGTACGGCTTCGTGGAGGACGACCCGGAGCGCGGCAAGGGCCGGGAGCGCTGGTGGAAGGCCGCCCAGCAGAGCCTCCTCTTCGACGAGTCGCTGTACGGCGACCCCGATCCGCAGACGCGGGGGGCCGTGAACGTCTTCATGCACGAGGTCGCCACGATGCACGCCCAGGAGCTCTCCACCTGGCTGGGCACCATGCGCGGCTGGCCCGACGCGTGGCCGAAGAGCGCGGACATGAGCGACTTCACCCTTCGCCTCTCCCCCGCTCAGCTGCGAGAGCTGAACGACAAGACCCACGCGCTCATCGAGAGCTACCGAGAGGTGGAGCCCGGAGAGGGCTCGGAGAGGGTCCGGATCCATCTGCACGCGTTCCCCCAGCAAACCGACTGAAGGGACCGACCAGGTCATGCACGCCGACATACATCTGTGCCTGCACGAACTGCGCGCCGCGGAACTGCACCGGGAAGCGGCCACCGCCGCGTACCGACCGGACGTACCGCGACGCCTACCGCGCCCGGCCCTGCGTGCCCAACTGGGCTGGACACTGGTCGAAGTGGGCCTGCGCCTGGTGGCCGCGCATCCGGCGCGTACGGCTACCGCGGCCTGAAGTGGGCGAGGACCACCTCAGCAGGTCGGGACCTTGCTCTCGTCGCGGTCCAGGAGACGGAGCGCGTCCACCGCCTCCTTCAGCGTGGAAATCGGGATCAGCCGCATCTCTTCGGGGAGTTCGGCCTGGGCGTCCGTGCACTCGGCCTTGGGCACGAGGAAGACGGTCGCCCCGTCGCGGGCAGCTGCCTGCGTCTTGAGGGACACCCCGCCGACCGCGCCCACCTTGCCGTCTGCGGTGATCGTTCCCGTACCTGCGATGTCCCGGCCGCCGGTGAGATCGCCGCCCGAGCCGTTTCCCTCGAGCTTGTCGATGATGCCGAGCGAGAAGAGCAGGCCGGCGCTGGGGCCGCCGACGTCGGCGAGGTGCAGGGTGACCTTCACCTTCGCGGGGTCCTCGTCGAGGTAGTCGAGGGCCGCGTCCACGGCGCTGTCCTGGGACTTCTTCATCTCGGCGACGTTGTGCTTCTCGATCTGCTCGTCGGACTGCCCGGACGGATAGACCGCGTCGTGCGGCAGCACGGCACGGTCCGTACGGAACCAGGCGTCGACCACATCGCCCAGCCCGACGTCCACGGTCGGCCCGGTCGCCAGGATCGTCGTCATCCGCAGCGCGCCGTCCGTCTTCCGCGTGGGCGCCCCGGAGATCGTGATCACCGGCTTCCCCTGGTCCACCCCCAGCACGTTCGTGGTCTGCCCCGGCTGTGCCAGGGCGAACGGCAGCGGCGCGAGCCCGGCGACCGCGAGCAGTGCGACGACGGGGAGGGCACACACGAGGAGAGCCCGGGGGCGCGAGAGGCGAGAGAGAAGCACGACGTCAATCTAGCGGCCCGCCCGGCGCGCCTTGCCGCCGAGGGCACCCGGCGATGGGCCCGCCTCGCCGCAGCGCCGCCCGGCCCCGCCAAGCGCTTCCGGCCCAGCCCAGCGCCGCCCGGCTTGCACACCGCCGCCCGTCTCGCGCGCCGCCGCGCGGCTCAGCGCAGCGCGTCCGCCACCTCGCGGGCGGCGTCCACCACACGAGGGCCGACCCGTTCGGGTACGGAGTCGGCGAGCATGACGACTCCCACGCTGCCCTCTATGCCCGTCACACCGATCAGCGGTGCGGCGGCGCCGCTCGCGCCTGCTTCGAGTTCGCCGTGGGTGAGCGTGTACGTGGGCTCGGTGAGGCCGCCCTGGCGCGCGGCGAGGATGGCCTTGCCGGCGGCGCCGCGGTCCAGGGGGTGCCGGAAGCCGGCCCGGTACGCCACGTGGTAGTCCGTCCAGGTCGGCTCGACGACCGCGACCGCGAGCGCCTCCGCCCCGTCGACCAGGGTCAGATGGGCGGTGGCTCCGATGTCCTCGGCGAGCGAGCGCAGCGCGGGCAGCGCCGCCTCCCGTACCAGCGGGTGCACCTGACGGCCCAGACGCAGCACGCCGAGTCCCACGCGGGCGCGGCCGCCGAGGTCGCGGCGTACCAGGGCGTGCTGTTCAAGGGTGGCGAGCAACCGGTAGACGACGGTCCTGTTGACGCCGAGCCGGTGGGACAGCTCGGTGACGGTCAGGCCGTGGTCGGTGTCGGCGAGCAGCTTGAGGACGCGCAGTCCTCGGTCGAGCGTCTGGGAGGTTTCCGCGGTCACGACGCCCTCTCCTTCGGAGTCAGCAACGGCGGCGCTCTCACGTGCTTGCCGGCGGCACCGGCCCCATGGGAGCGACGGCACGCACGAAGAGGCCGCCGGAGGCCCTGGCACACCGGCTGCGCTCCGCGGCGGCGCTGCCACGGGGCGTTGTCAATGCGGGGAATGTAGCGATCGGCTCCGCTCAGCGGAAGACCTCGTCCAGAATCCGGGCGCCGAGGCCGCGTTGGCACCCCCGGGGCGACCCAGATGCGGATGACCCGGGCGTTCGCCCGACAGCGGCTCCGAGGCCGCGGGGCTTCGGGCATTTCAGGCACGGAGAAAAACGGACACACACACGCCGGGTCTCCCGGGTCTCAGCAGACCGCGCGACCTGAGCAGCGGACCGCGGACCTCAGCGCATCCGCGTCGCCCACTCCTGCACCTTCTTGATCCGCTCCCGGATCTGACCCGCCGTCGCCTCCGCGCTCGGCGGCCCCCCGCACACCCGCCGCAGCTCGGTGTGGATGACCCCGTGCGGCTTGCCGCTCTGGTGGACGTACGCGCCGACCATCGTGTTCAGCTGCTTCCGCAGCTCCAGCAGCTCCTTGTGGGAAACCACCGGTCGCCGCTCCGCCGGCAGCTCCAGCAGATCCGCCTCCGTGTCCGGCTTCTTCCGGCTGTGCGCGATCTGCCGTGCCTGCCGCTTCTGGAGCAGCAGCTGCACCTGGTCCGGCTCGAGGAGACCAGGGATGCCGAGGTAGTCCTGCTCCTCCTCGCTCCCCGGGTGGGCCTGCATGCCGAACTCGGCGCCGTTGTACATCACCCGGTCGAAGACCGCGTCGGACTCCAGCGCCTCGAAGGGCAGCATGTCCTGCTCGCCGGTGTCCTCGTCCTGCTCCTTGTTGGCCTCGTCCATCTCCTTCTCGGACTCGGCGTACGGGTCCTCCTCCCCGTCCTTCTTCGGCCGGTCGAGCACGTGGTCGCGTTCGACCTCCATCTCGTTGGCGAAGCCGAGCAGCATGGGGATGGTGGGCAGGAAGACGGACGCGGTCTCACCGCGCCGCCGGGACCGTACGAAACGGCCGACGGCCTGCGCGAAGAAGAGGGGCGTCGAGATCGTCGTCGCGTACACCCCCACCGCGAGCCGGGGCACGTCGACGCCTTCGGACACCATCCGGACGGCGACCATCCACCGGTCGTGGCCGTCGCTGAACTCGTCGATCCGCTTCGACGCGCCCGCGTCGTCGGAGAGCACGACGGTCGCCTTCGTGCCGGTGATCTCGCGGATGAGCTTGGCGTACGCGCGCGCCGAGTCCTGGTCCGACGCGATGACGAGGCCGCCCGCGTCCGGGATCGACTTCCGCACCTCGGTCAGCCGCTGGTCGGCGGCGCGCAGGACGTTCGGCATCCACTCACCGCGCGGGTCCAGGGCCGTGCGCCAGGCCTGCGAGATGGCGTCCTTGGTCATCGGCTCGCCGAGCCGCGCGGCGATCTCGTCGCCGGCCTTGGTGCGCCAGCGCATGTTGCCGCTGTAGCTCATGAAGATGACCGGCCGGACGACGTTGTCGGCGAGCGCGTTGCCGTAGCCGTAGGTGTAGTCGGCGGCCGAGCGCCGGATCCCGTCGTTGCCTTCCTCGTACGTGACGAAGGGGATGGGATTCGTGTCCGACCGGAAGGGCGTACCGGTGAGCGCGAGCCGCCGTGTCGCCGGCTCGAACGCCTCGAGACACGCCTCGCCCCACGACTTGGAGTCACCGGCGTGGTGGATCTCGTCGAGGATGACGAGGGTCTTGCGCTGCTCGCTGCGGTTGCGGTGCAGCATCGGGCGCACGCCGACGCCGGCGTACGTCACGGCGACGCCGTCGTACTCCTTGCTCAGCGGCCCGGCGCTGTACTCCGGGTCGAGCTTGATCCCTATCCGTGCGGCCGCGGCCGCCCACTGCTTCTTCAGGTGCTCGGTCGGCGCGACGACGGTGATCTGCTGCACGACGTGGTGGTGCAGCAGCCAGGACGCGAGGGTCAGCGCGAAGGTGGTCTTACCGGCACCGGGGGTCGCCACCGCGAGGAAGTCGCGGGGCTGCTCCTGGATGTACTTGTCCATCGCGCGCTGCTGCCAGGCACGCAGCTTTCCGGCCGTGCCCCAGGGGGCGCGGCCGGGGAAGGCGGGTGAGAGGTGGTGGGAGGCGGTAGTAGTCACGGTCTCCGGTTCAGGGCTCTACGCGGCGGGGCGGTCGTACGACAACCGGGCCACCCTATCGGTGGCCCGGCGCCGAACCCGGCCGAACGAGGCCGTGACGCCCGCAGGTGCGGCAAGCGTCACAGGGAGCGCAGGGCGTCCCCGTCCGCGCCGATCCCGCCGTTCGCGTCCCCGACGGTCCCGTTCCCGGCGATCCCGTCGGTCCCGCCGTCCGCGTCCCCGGCGGCCCCGTTCCCGGCGATCCCGCCGTTCCCGGCGATCCCGCCGATCCCGGCGGTCCCGGCGGTCCTGTCCGCCCCACCGCTCGCGACGGCGACGACCAGGTCGTACGCACGGTCCTGGTCGACATCGGCGAGGTCGACCCCGTTGAGGGCGAGGAACGTGGCGGCGGCGAGCCACGCGGTCCGCTTGTTGCCGTCGACGAACGGGTGGTTCGTGGCGATGGCGTGCAGCAGCGCGGCGGCCTGCTCGTACACGTCCTGGTACGCCTCGACGCCGAACATCCGGGCGCGCGGCCGGTGCACGGCGGACTCCAGCAGACCGGCGGTGCGCAACTCCGGTGGCCGCCCGCCGAAGGCGATGAGGGCGATGCCCGTGACCTCGGCCACGGTCAGGTGACGGGTGATGTGCCGGTGCCGGTGCCGGTTCATTCGCCGAGCCTCCGCAGCAGATCGGCGTGCGCGCGGGCGTAGCGCTCGGCGACTGCCGCCACGCGTTCGTCCTCGGCGCGAGGATGACGGCGTACGGCATCGGCCGCGAGCTCGTCCGCCACTCGCCCCTGAGCGTCGGCGAGGTCGCCGAGGGCGGCCCACTCGGCGTCGGACAGGCTGATGATCATCTGGTGCATGTACGGAGCGCAGCGACACCCTTCGGGGCCGCGCGGGGGATTACGTGCCGGGGGCGGCAGGTGCCCGCAGTCGCGTCGCCACCCAGGCCCCCATCAGCGCCACGGCCGCCATCGGCAGGAAGACGACGGCGAAGGCGACCGGGTGGGAGCCCCCGTCGGCACCGGCGGCCGCCGCTGCGTGGCTCCCCACCGCGCCGCCGCCGAGGGCCGCGAACGCCGCGCCGCCCACCGCCAGCAGCAGGACGTTCGACAGCGCGTCGGAGATCTGGAGGGCGGCGGAGTTCGCACCGGCCTCCTCCGGCGCCGAGAGCTGGAGCAGCAGCACGCTCGACGCGGCGATCACCAGACCCATCCCGAAGCAGCCCCAGGCCCAGGCCAGGCCCACGATCCACACCGGCACGGACGGGATCAGCACGCTCGGCGCCGCCGCGATCGCCGTCGCGACGAGGACCATGCCGCCGACCATGAGCCGTTCGCGGTACGGCTCGACGCGCGGCCGGGACTGCACGTACGACCCGAGCGCCCAGGTCGCCCCGCCCACGGCGAGCGACAGCCCCGCGAGCGTCGGCGACAGCCCGCGCTGGGTGACCAGCATCAGCGGTACGAACGACTCCGCGGCGATGAAGGACCCCGCGGCGACGCCCCGCAGCAGCACGACGGACGGCAGCCCGCGCACGGCCCGGTAGGTGCCGCGCGGCAGCAGCCCGAGCACGGCCGGCACGAGCAGCGCCGCACCCGCCGCGGCCGGCACCAGCGACAGCCACCTCAGGTCCTGGCCGGCGTACTGCAGCAGCCCGGCCCCCAGCGAGATCGCGAGCGCGAACCGAGTGCGGCGCACGTCGAAGCGCGGGAGGGGCGCGGTCGGGTCGACGGGCCCGGAGGCCATGCGCCGGATCGCGGGCAGCGCGAGCGCGAGCGGTACGACGACGAGGACCGGGATGCCCACGAACACCCACCGCCAGCCCAGCTGTTCGGTGACCGTCCCCGACACGAGCGGCCCGATCACGGACGGGACCACCCAGCTCGCGGCGAACGCGGCCATGATCGGCGGCCGGAGCCG
Organism: Streptomyces sp. NPDC001970; assembly: GCF_053594115.1. Taxonomy (NCBI): domain Bacteria; kingdom Bacillati; phylum Actinomycetota; class Actinomycetes; order Kitasatosporales; family Streptomycetaceae; genus Streptomyces; species Streptomyces sp. NPDC001970. Next base: position 112,139 of record NZ_JBSFDW010000031.1, read on the forward strand.
TTCCGGGTAGGCGCGCCCGACGACCACGTACAACGCGACGATCACCAGCCCGCCGCCCATTCCCTGCACGGCCCGGCCGCCGACGAACTGCCACATCGTCGACGCCGTCCCGGCGAGCAGCAGCCCGGCGGCGAACGACGAGATCCCGGCGGTCAGCGCCCCGAGCGGCCCCCGCCGGTCGGCCCACTGCCCGGCCACCACCATCCCGAAGAGGCTCGTCGTGAAGTACGCGGAGAACGCGAACGCGTACAGCTCCACCCCGCGCAGCTCACGCGCGGCCACCGGCATCGCCGTCCCCACGGCGGTCGCCTCGAAAGCGATCAGCAGGACGACCGAGACGATCCCGAGGCTGAGGGCACGGTGCTCGCGCCCCAGGATGCCGCCGATGGCCGCGTCGGTTCTTGTGCCGTGATCGGTGTCGGCGTAGGTGCCGGCGTCGACGTCCGTGCCGGCGCCGTGCTGTTCGAGGGCGGTCATGAGCCCCAGAGTAAGTGGCAAGCGCGCCGTACGCCCCTGTCGGGAGTCGGGGCCGTCCTCATCCCTTGGCCCTACGACCATGAACCCGTGTGAACGCCGCATGGCAGTCGCATTGCAGCCCTCGCGACGTCCTTGAGCCCGGCCGTCACACGCCCCTACGGTCGTTGTGCACGACACACACGACCGTGTGCCCGAGTGGTTGAGGGACTCGCCTGCAAAGCGGGTTACGCCGGTTCGAATCCGGTCACGGTCTCTACTCGGTCTGACCAGGCAAGACGACAGGGCGGCACCCTTCCCAGGGTGCCGCCCTCATGCCGTGTCCGTCTCAGTTTCCGTCTCGGTTGGCCGGTACGACGACGCCGGCCGATCCGTCGCTGTCATCAGGCCGGTCCGTCTCGGGCTTCCAAATCAGACCGTCCACCTGCCGTGCGATATCCGTCCGTACCGCGTCCACCATGTGCTGGTACCGAGCGACCATCGGCTATCCGCACGGCACCCGCATCATCGTGCGCCGGGAGCGGCCGCAGCCCGGAGCCCAACTGTCCCTGTTCGACCAGGACGAGGGCCTGCGGCATCAGGTGTTCCTCACCGACACCCCCTACTCCGGGGCGGATCCGCCCAGTTCCTGGAGGTCCGCCACCGCGGGCATGCCACTGTCGAGGACCACATCCGGTGCGGCAAGACCACCGGCTTCGACCGCTTCCCCTCCCGCCACTTCGCCATCAACTCGACCTGGCTCGAACTCAGCCTCGCGGCCATCGACCTGCTGGCCTGGACGCGCGTGCTGCTGCTGGACGGCGAGCTGGCCACTGCCGAGCCGAAGAAGCTCCGCTACCGACTGCTGCACGTCGCCGCCCGCCTCACCCGCGGCGGCCGACGCCTGCGCTTGCGGATATCGGCCACCTGGCCCTGGAGACACGAACTCGTCACGGCCTTCCATCGCTTCGCCGCACTGCCCCGTCCCGCCGGCTGACCGGCAAACCCTGACCGCCCACGACCCGAAGGACCCTGGAGAACCCGACCACCGCGCCGGGTCTCCACCATGTCCGAACACCGACATCGCATCGGCCACCCGACAGTCACTTCTCAACGCCGCCTCATCGCCCCAACCGAAACGGCGAGGCTAGAGACCGGGCAGACGGTGCATGTGTGACACGCAGCAGAGGCGTGCGTTGCTCCGAGGGCACGACGAACGCCGGTTGCGCCGTCAGGAACGACACAACCGGCTGAACGGAGCGGGCGCCGGCCCCGTCCGGGCCGGGCCGAGCGCGCCGAGCTCGCTGATCGAAGTCGAAGAGTGTCGCCGAATTCCCCGTGCTCAGTCCGCGGCGCTGAATGCGCTTCGTGTCCAGTCGGCGAAGCTGGTCCAGGCGATTTCCGGATGGGCCGCATGCAGAGCCGGGACGTCGACGGTGTAACCAGGTCCGTCGAGGAAGGCCCACACCGAGCGCACGTCGGAATTGTCGACCTGCGCCAGCGGAATGTACTCGTGCCGGACCTCCGTTCCGAGGGTGGCACTCAGTGTGGCTGCCATCTGTGTGGGAGTGTTCTCATCGCTTGCCAGGTTGATCCGCTGTCCCACATAGCGGGTGGGGTTGAGCAGCACTCCGGCCGCGAACGCTCCATGGTCGGTGCGGGCGAGCTGCTTCAACGGCTTGTCCGAGTGGAGCGGCATGTCCAGCGCACCGCTGAGGATGCGTTGCGCGCTGCCGAGGTTGACCATGTCCAA